>NZ_JBHLWI010000017.1:0-29497 GCF_042432905.1 Fontibacter flavus
ACAATTGCCAGTCTGATTTTTAAAAACTACCTTAGACATTGTTGTATTTTGTTCAACTCTAAAATAATAATTTTAGAGAAGATCAACAATAAAAAAAGGGTGTCTCGACTTTTCGGACACCCCCAGGGATAATAAAACCCCAAACACAATTATTCAGGCAATAACACTGTATCAATCACGTGGATCACACCATTAGTAGCATGAATGTTCAGTAAAGACTCCACTAAATTTGATTCATTGATCTGCAATGCTCCTAAATTAACAGATAAGGTTGCTCCATCTAATAAGGTAGGAAGCTCCGCGCCATTTCTCAAATCCTGAGAGAAGGCTCTTACAGGTACTACGTGGTATAACAATACGTCGGTCAAAGTTTCCAAAGGAATATCATCAATGCCATTTACACCCAATGCATCATAAAGTGCTTCAAAAGCCGCATCAGTTGGTGCAAAGACAGTAAGGTCATCATCAAAACCACCGGAAACAGCTCCAGCCAAATCAGCTCTTACCAATGCAGCCACCAATTGGGTAAATTGAGGTTCGTCACCTTGTGTAGCAGCAATTGCAATCTCTGCAATACTTTGAGTTGGAGGCGTAATGACATAATCCAATGCATGGATGATACCATTTGAAGCAGTAATATCTGTGTTCACAATTCTAGTGTTACCATTGATCCAAAGACTATTATCTGGCGCTTGGCTTACAAAGAACGGAGAACCTTCTACAGTAACAACCCTACCGGCGCTTACTGATGAAGATGGTACAGAAGCTCCAACAACATGGTAGGTTAATACTGAACCCAAACCTTCAGAAGCCAAAAGATCACTTGCTGATAGGTTATTGTCAGAAAGGAATCTTCCAAAAGCATCGTTGGTAGGGGCAAAAACTGTGAATGGACCTGCACCGGAAAGGGTCGGAACCAATCCTGCTGCATCTACTGCTGCTACCAAAGTTGAGAAGTCATTAGCTGCAGAAGCAACTTCAACGATATTAGGGTTTGCTACAGGTGGCACGTCATCGTCATCATTGCAAGATGACAAACCAAAAGCGAAAATAATCCCCATTAAAGGATATGTTAAAATAGAGTTGAAAATACTTTTCTTTTTCATAATTAATGTTGGTTTAGTGAAAGTCATTACAAAGACATAAACTCGATTGTGTTTGTATGGTTTAAAAAAATTCCATTTTTATATTGAAAAAATTACAAAAATTTATTATTCGTGTATGAATAACCATTAATTGTAAATGAAAAATCTGAACACTAAAGTTGTTTACCGTCTTAGAATCCATGATATTTTTTTTGGAGAAGGTTTTTGACAAATAAAAGTCTTGGAAACGTGGCTGTTGTAAAGCGTAAATTCCAACAAGATTAAATTGAATGAAAGGGAACAGTAAGGTGATTTCCTGCTCAAATCAGTATATAAGTTGATTTTTTTTACTGCGCATTTTGGTATTGAAAGGTTTAGAGCACATTACTAAGTCAAAAGAGATTCCGATTTCAGTTGTTATGTTGTTTATTTGTAGCTTTGGTCCTATGTTGTTGAACACCATGCATTCTAGAAGAATAGTAAGTTTATCCTTTTTATCTGTCTTTCTGATTTTCTTTTCCTGTAAAAAAGAAACACAGGATTGTCTCCTTGATCCCGAGATTTTAGCGGTCAATGTGGATTTGAAGATTGAAAGGTTAGAAGACAAGTTTTACCAAGCGAAGAGTAAGGAAGAGTTTTTGGCCTTATTGGAAGAATTCCCTGAGTTTGCCGATAATTTTTTACAGTTTGACTTATATGAATCAAAAGAAGTCTTTGCTGAGGAGCTTCTGCTGGCCAATAAGGATACGCTGATGATGGATTTATACGCGGAAGTCAAGAATCATTACCAAGATATATCGAAATTAGAAGAGGAGTTGATCACTGCGTTTAAGCACATCAAATATTATTTTCCTGAATTTAAAATTCCGAAGGTTTACACCTTTGTAACCGGTTTTGGTTCAGATATCTATATCGACAAGGATATTTTGGTAATAGGATTGGATTATTATTTGCCTTTTGAGCATCGTTTTCAGCCACCTGATCTGCCTCAATACATGACCAAAAGGTACCAGGAAGAATATATTGTGCCAATGGTGGTTATGGCTATTTCTGCCCAGTTTAATCAAACCAATATGAGCCAAAATACGCTTTTGGCGGAGATGATTTATTATGGAAAATCCTATCATTTTACCAAAAGTATGCTTCCCTGTACACCTGATGGTCTCATTATAGGTTATAGTCCTGAAGAAGTATCCGCATGTTTCGACAATGAGGAATTTATTTGGTCTTATTTTGTCGAAAATGACCTGCTGTTTATAACCAATCCATTTGAAATAAGAAAGTACATCGGTGAGGCGCCAACTACTGATGAGATCAGCCCCGATGCCCCTGGAAGAATTGGTAGGTGGTTAGGTTGGAATATTGTGGATGATTATCGTTTCAATAACCAATTGAGTCTTCCTGAACTGATGTTGGAGGCAGATACTGAAAAAATATTCAGGCGCTCAGGGTATAAACCCCGTCGATAGATCCACCCTCTTTGGATTTGGGGTTTAATACGATCAATAAAAGGTTCAGGGCCTTTTCTTTAGAAAAATATTTTTCAGAAAGTACCCTTGCATTGGATTGCATAAGAGCTAGTTCTGATTTATTCAAAGCCAGCTTTTCAATTTTTTCTAATGTTTCAGTTGTTTTTTTGGGGTTGAAGTAGATTCCAAGATGTTGGTGTTTTACCAGTTCGTACACCCAACCTTTGTGGTTAACCAAAATTGCTTTACCTGCTGCCAATGCATCAAAAAACTTATTCGGACTGTTGGTCTTTAGTACTGGAAGGTGATCAAAAGAGATAAAGGCCATATCTGCAGCATTCAGGATTTTGGCTACCTCAAGTTTTGATCCAAAAGGAAAGTGATGGAAGTTTTTCAGTCCATAAGAACGGGCAGTTTGTAGGAGTTGCGGTAAATGGGAGCCTTTGCCCATGACGACAAATTGATAATCCTTGCCTTTTTCTTGAGCCAATTTGGCAAGTTCCAGGATTTCTTCCACGGCATTTACCCGTCCTATGGCTCCTGCATAGGCTATGGTAAAGGTATTTTTCAGGCCTGATTTTTCCAGAAATTTTGAGTCTTTATCAGCAGGATAGAAGACATCTGTGTCAGCAAAATTTGGGATGATGTGAATTTCTTTATCAGGATTTTTTTTCCTGATGTTGGCAGCTATTCCAGGAGATAAGGCGACGATTTTCAGGGCATGTCGGTAAATATTCTGCTCAAGTCCGTACAGCAGCTTGATGAGCAAGGGATTACGGATGGCCCCAACCTGAATGGGGGCATCAGGCCAAAGATCTCTTACTTCGAAGATGTACGGGATAGCAAATCGCCTCTTTGCCCATGGGCCGATGATTCCTGTGCTTAATGGTGTGGAAGTAATATATAAAAAGTCCGGCCGGGGGATTTTCTTGATCCAGTTTTTAGCTTGTCTTACAAATGTATAAAAAGCCCAAATTCTTCTTAAAAAACCAAAATTCTGATCATAAGCTACCGGAAGGTAGTGCACTTTGATACCATCAATGATTTTGAGGTCATAATAAGATTTATTGTGGGCAGTGATCATTTCTACCTCAATACCTTTTTCTACCAAACCTTTGGCGAGGTAATAGGATCTTGTGGCTCCTCCTTCCTGTGGGGTCAAAAAATATTGGTGTATGTAGATGATTCTCATTTTCCGTATTGCTCCAGCCATGAGGCAAGTAGGAATAGGTTCCAAACCTGAAGAAATTCCCTTCCTTTTGCTTTGTCCGGCGCTTTGGCTAAGGTACGCATTTCATCTGGAAAATGTTGGCCCCAGTCTTTTTCCAGCTGCTTAATAGCTGGGCACACCCATTCCTGGAATTCCTTGTTGGCCATCCATTCTCTTAGAGGTAGCCCGAACCCCAGTTTTTTTCTATTGGAGATAAACCCTAGGTTTCTTTTCTGTAGGGCTTCTTTTATCCATTTCTTTCCAATTTGTTCCCTATGTTGGGTTTCGCTTAGACCTAAACTGATAGAGATCAGTTCTTGGTCCAAGTATGGAGAGCGCCCTTCAATGCCGTGGGCCATACAGGCGTTGTCATGAATTTTCAGGATGTCGTTGACCAGATAGAATACACGGTCCCATTCCAGTGCATCTTTCATTGGATTTCCTGAACTTGGATATAGGGCTGTAAAAAGAGGTAGGTAATGGCTTGGAATCTGCTGTAAGGCAGACATTTGTATGAAAGTTTCCTGTTGGGTTTCTCCTATGCTACCGATCATTTTTTTTAGAGAGGCAGGGAAGGCTTGATGGATACCAAGTTTCTTTATATTCTCCCAGAAATTTGGATGCTTCAAATATTGCAAAAACGCTTGATGTCGGTTATAGCCTCCGAATAATTCATCTGCACCAGCACCTGAAATCAGCACTTTGACAGCCGTAGAAGCTTCCTTGGCAAGCATCCAGGTCAAAAAACCGGCACTGTCCCCTATTGGTTGATCCAAAGACTGGATAAAAGCAGGCCAATTTTCCTTAACTTTTGTAAGGTCAATCTTTACCTCTTGGTGAAAAGAGGGGTAGTGTTTATTGAATTTATTGGCAAAGTTGGGGTCGCAGTAATTTTTTTGATACTTGTGGTCAAAGGTGATGGTGTATGTGGGAAGTGCCTGACCAGTCTCCTCATACCAAAGGGCATAAATCAGACTGCTGTCTGCACCTCCGCTGAGCATCACCCCCAAAGGTCTTTCGGTATGAAAGTTTTTCAGGACCGCATCTTTTAGCACTTCTTCTAATCTGTTGGGATCAAATTTTCCCATTGGAAGATGCTGTTTTCCCAAGTCCCAACATTCTTTCTTCTTCCCATCAAAGTCCAACAACATGGCCTGACCTGCTAAAACTTGACTGATGTCTGCAAATAAACTTCCTTTGGGGAAAGGGTGCCTTACATAGAAATAAGGCATAAACTGACTGATGTCAATTCGGGAACCTGTAATCTCTTTGATTGCCCTGGCTTCTGAGGAGAAGTACCAATTGTTTTTATGTTCGGCAAAATAAAGCGGTTTTTCTCCAGAGGGATCTCTGGCTATAAGCAGCTCTTGTTTATCCAGATCGGCAAAAGCCAGGGCAAACATGCCTTTTAGATCCTTTAAGCCATTTTTACCATAGTGCTTCAACCAATGTAACAGGACTTCGGAGTCTGAGTTGGTTTCAAAGAAGTAACCCAGGTGTAAGAGTGAATTCCTCAAGTCTTGATAATTATATAGGGCTCCATTCCATACCAATACAGCATTTTTCTCTTGGTTCCAAAGCGGTTGGTTAGAAGCCTCACTCATGTCTAGGATCTTCAGCCTGTTACCAGCCATAAAAAGCGAAGCGCCAACTTGGTTCCACGCTGAATAATCCGGGCCACGGTGCGCTGTTGAGCGCATCATGGCCTCAATGTCGTGCTGGGCTTTTTTGTTGGTTTTGCCTAAAATGACATTGATCCCACACATGTTACGCCTTGGGTTTGGTCTTGCTTTCTGCGTTGTTCAGGATTTGATCTTTATTTTTTTCAAAGTACCTGCAAAAATGGGTAATTTGACATTCCTGACATTTTGGGCTTCTTGCCAGACAGACATAGCGCCCATGGAGAATCAGCCAATGATGGGCAATATGGATATGTTGTTTGGGAATGTTTTTGATCAGTTGTTTTTCAACTTCCAATGGAGTTTTGGCATTTTGGGTGACCAATCCCAGTCTTTTGGATACCCTGAAAACATGGGTGTCCACCGCCATATTCGGCTGGTTCCAGACCACCGAAGTGATGACATTGGCAGTCTTGCGGCCTACTCCGGGAAGTTTGATCAGGTCGTCCACTGTAGAAGGAATTTCACTGTTAAATTCTTCCACTAACTTTTTTCCCAAACCTAAAAGATGTTTGGTTTTGTTATTAGGATAGGAGATGGATTTGATATAGGGGAACAATTCTTCAAAATTGGAAGCAGCCAGGTGTTCAGGCGTAGGAAAGTCTCTGAAAAGGGCCGGAGTGGACAAATTGACCCTCTTATCGGTGCACTGTGCTGAAAGTACCACGGCTACAAGAAGCTGAAAGGGGTTTTCATAAGCCAACTCCGTTTCAGCTACTGGCATGTGATTCGAAAAGTAATCTATAAAGGCGGCGTATCTTTCTTTTTTGAGCATAATGGTATCAGGTGTCTGAGTTGAAAATTACATGTTCTCCTTGTTAAAAGGAAGTGATAATTCAGTTTTGCAATAAGTTTAGCCGATAATCGTTAACTTCAATAAAAATAATGAATTGATGCTCAGGGATATCAGTAAGTTTTTTTCTGTTTTATTTTTGGTATTGTTGATCTTTTTTTCAGCATGTCAGAAAGAAGAGGAACCGCAACTGGATGTATTGCAAGCGAAGGAAATAATTGATCTTTCCTATGGTGACCATCCCCGTCACAAGATGGATGTATTTCTTCCCGAAAACCGCAGCATGGAAAATACCCGCTTACTGATTTGGATTCATGGTGGTGCCTGGGTAGATGGCGATAAAGGGGAGTTTGTAAATTTCAAACCCTGGTTCGAAGCCGTTCAGGAAAATTATGCTTATGTATCATTAAATTACCGTTTGTTTGATGCGTTCAGGGGCATAGATAAATTTCCAGCTCAGGAAGAAGACATCATCAGGGCCATGAACTTTATCAAATCAAAATTAAGTGAATGGCAAGTCTCTGAGCAGGTAGTTTTATCGGGGGGCAGTGCTGGCGGTCACTTGGCTTTGTTGCACAGTTATAAACATAATGAGGACGGTTTGGTGAAAGTGGCGGCGGCAGTCTTTCCTCCCACTGAATTATTGACGGTAGGTGCTGTCAATCCTGTGATTGATCTTCTGATGAGGCAGATAATTGGAAGCCCTCAATCCAACCGACAACAATATCTGGATGCTTCTCCTGTCAATTATGTAAATAGTCAATCCGTTCCCACTACTTTTTTTCATGGTGATGCGGACAATGTGGTCCCGATAGCACAGAGCTATTTGCTGGAAGATACATTGAAAGCATTTGGAGTTCCTTTTTACAGAGAGTATTATCCCGGTCAGGGTCATGGTTTTACAGACGCCACTTACCGTGATATGATTGCGCAGATTGAAAGATTTATCAGTGAGCAGTTATAAAAAAACCTGAAAGCTTAACTTTCAGGTTCACCGTAAGTCTAAAACGACTTTATTTTTTCGAGTCCGGTAGATTTGGCTTTCTTAAGAATGCCCTTTACTACTTTTTCAGAAGGTTCAAGCATAAGTTCGTCCAATTGGTCGATAGTGCTCAGCATTTCCAAGTAATCTTGCATCAAAGAACCATCTTCGCGCAAGGCCTGCACTAACTTCTCATGCTCACCCTCACTCATTTCCTGATAGATATATCTAAGCAGGTCATTTGGGGTAAAAGGTTTTGTCATAGGCAACGTTTAATTGTTTCATTTTTTTTCTCATATTGATCAAGGCATAGCGCATCCTGCCCAGGGCAGTGTTGATGCTTACACCGGTCTGATCGGCTATTTCCTGAAAACTCAAATCCATGTAATGACGCATGATGAGTACCTGTTTCTGTGATTCAGGTAATTCATCGATCAGCTTACGTACCAAATCCAAGGTGTCTTCTTTGACCTGATGGTCTTCAATGGTTTCTTCGGCAAACCTCAACGTATTAAATAAACTCTCACCATCCTCCATCACAATGGTAGGATAGCGTTTGCATTTTCTGAAGTGATCAATGGCCAAGTTGTGCGCAATCCGCATCAACCAAGGTTGAAATTTTCCCTCTTCGTTATATCCATCTGCATTCAAAGTATGGACGACTTTGACAAATACGTCCTGAAGTAGATCCTCAGCCACTCCATGGTCTTTGACAATCAGATAGATGGTCGTATAAACCCTTGATTTATATTTATCGACCAAACTTTCAAATGCGGACTCATTTCCGCTTCTGTACTGGGTAATCAGTTCAGAGTCTTTAGGACTAACCCTTTTGCTCATACAAATTGACTTTTAAAATAACGTAGAGGTTTAGGCCATAGTATATGATTAATGTGAAACAATATTTTCCTACTCAATCAAAAGTATCGATTCAGGTACATACTTGCAAAAATTTATTGATTTTTTTTGAAACAGTATTTTGTAAAAAAATGAAAAAAAGAGGGTTATTGCATTTTTCTGTGTTTAAAATGAAATAAAGTTTGGATAAAAAAAGTCTGAGGAAGTTTTCTTTCGGAAGAAGCTACAATTTCTTAACGAGAAAAAATAAAATTATGATATGACGGATGAAAAAAAATTCATCAAAAACCGTGCATTTTATTTTTCAGTAGAGTTTATACAGGAAATGAAGGCTTTCTTTTGCAGATTTATTACCTTCGTTTTTCAGAAATCAAGTAATATGGAAATAAGCGGAAGAATCATTCAAATCATGCCGGAAGTAAACGGAAACGGCAAAAATGGTCAGTGGAGAAAGCAGGAGTTTATTTTGGAGACCCAAGCTACTTATCCAAAAAAAGTATGCATTACCGTATGGGGAGACAATATTGACCTCTTCGGTGTAAAAGTTGGTGATGAAGTCAATGCTTCTATCGATGTAGAAAGTAGGGAATATAATGGCCGTTGGTATACGGATGTGAAAGCCTGGAAAATGGAGAAAGCAGGTGCTACCCCTAAAAATAACCCAGCGATGTCTAGTTCCAATGCCATACCGGATGTCAGCTCATTCTCAGATGATAACGCTGATGATATCTTGCCATTTTAAAAAGGCACAAAATTTAGCATATCGGTTTGTGGAATTTTGATATAAAATTTTTACAAACCGATTTTTTTTTACCCTTTGCGCTAAGCTTGAATATTACCTGCGAAATGTTCAGCAGTTTTGGCTACTATACTTTCTAAGGTTGGCAAGGAACTGGAGCTAAACTGCCTTTCGCCAAAGGTAAAACCCAGATAAGCTCCCAAAATCATCAGAATCAGTGCTACCGCAATTAACATCAGCAATACGCCCAATGGCATTTCCCAGTCTTCCGAACCGATTTTGAATTTGACGTTTTTTTTGAGATCCATAAGCAGCAATTTGGTACTAAAATAAAAAAAGAAAGCGGGTAATTTTACCCGCTCACCAATCAATCTAGTAAACTCTCAATCAATGTCTATTTTTCTAACGCCTTTCTCCAGCCAAATGTTTCAATTTCTTTGGCGGATTCTTCAACTTTTTCTTTGAGGCTTTTTTTATAGGCATCCAGGTTATTTCCTATAGTAGCATCAAAAGCCCCAACAATAGAAGCAGCTAGGATCCCGGCATTTTTTGCACCGTTGAGTGCTACTGTGGCAACAGGGATTCCACCTGGCATTTGTAAAATGGACAGGACACTATCCCACCCATCGATGGAATTGGAAGATTTAATGGGTACGCCAATGACCGGTAGAGAAGTCATGGAAGCGACCATTCCAGGGAGATGGGCTGCGCCACCTGCACCAGCAATGATGACCTTGATACCTCTTTCTCTTGCAGTTTGGGCGTAGTCTACCATCCTGTCAGGAGTCCTATGGGCCGAAACCACAGTAAGCTCATAGTTGACACCAAGTTCTTCTAAAGCTAAGGCTGCTTCAGCCATAATAGGCAAATCAGATTTGCTGCCCATGATGATTCCTACATGTACACTCATTGGTCTATGCTTTAATTTTGATGAGGGATTTGATTTCCATGGCTCTTTTCTTGAGCGTTTCAATATCATTATCCAAAATGGTCACATGGCCCATTTTTCGGAATGGTTTGGTTAATTTTTTGCCGTAAAGGTGAACATAGACGCCTTTTTGGGCCATGGCTTCATCCAATCCTTCTACATACGCTTCACCTACAAAACCATCTTCTCCCAAAAGGTTGACCATCGCCGCCGGCGTTCGCAACTCAGTATTTCCCAAAGGCATGTCAAGTACTGCACGCAAATGTTGCTCAAACTGAGAAATCATATTAGCTTCTATGGTATGATGACCACTGTTATGGGGCCTAGGTGCGATTTCATTGACTAGGATGTTCCCTTCTTTGGTGACAAACATTTCTACAGCCAAAATACCGACTAAATCCAATTCATGGATAACTTTTAAGGCAATTTCCTGAGCTTTTGCTTCAATCTCAGGGCTTATTTCTGCAGGGGCAAAAAGGAATTCTACCAAATTGGCAGTGGGATGAAAAGCACATTCCACAGATGGATAGGCGATCACCTCTCCCCTCTTATTTTTAGCGACTATGACAGATATTTCTTTGTCAAAATCTATCAACTTCTCCAATAGTCCCGGGGCATCAAATGCTTTTTCAAGGTCATCAGCATTTTTCAAAACCTGTACTCCTCTTCCATCATACCCTTCTTTGCCAAGTTTATTGACAGCAGGTAGGAAGGCCGCATTCAGCATCACTTCATCCTTATTTTCAGTCAGTATAAATTCAGCAGTAGGGATGCCTTTTTCCTGATAAAATTGCTTTTGAACCCTCTTGTCCTGAATCAATCTGATAAGACTTGGCTGAGGATAGACCTCTTTACCTTCAGAAGCAAGCTTCTCTAAGGCATCTGTATTGACATTTTCTATCTCAATGGTGATGATGTCGCACTCCTGACCAAAGTTGTACACGGTATCAAAATCAGTGAGTTTGCCATGTATAAACTTTTGACAGATAGATTTGCATGGGGCATTGGCATCAGGATCCAAGATGTGGATATCAATATTGTAATTGATGGCGGATTGGATGACCATGCGTCCTAGCTGTCCGCCTCCCAAAATACCTAATGTCTTTTGCTGATAGTTTTTTTGCACAGGGGAAGGAATTGATTGCCGCAAAAATAAGATAAAAATACAGCTTCAGGAAACTACTGCCGCATATATCAAAAAAACCCTCGTGAAAGGGTTTTCTTTATTATGTAATTTGGCTAAACTGCCCGTCCTCCGATAAGTCTTAATAAGACCGATACAACAGCGAGAACAAGTAAGATGTGGATCAAACCTCCTACGCTATATACAAAGAATCCAAAGATCCAGCCGATAATCAGAATGATGGCGATCAAATACAATAATGAACTCATGGCATTAGTGGTTAAAGTTAAACAATTGGTTTCTAGACAAATAAAACAATCACCGTGCCAAACTAAGGTTTTACTGGAATTTAATCCCCATCAGCTCCATCAGTTTGTGGGCATTGAAACTCGGACAAGGGCCTTCTTTTAGCTTGTAATCAAACCGGATTTCCCGGTCATCAATCTCACTGTGGAAACTCCTGTTTTGTAAGTATGCATATTGGTTTTCCAATTGGCTCAATTCAATATCATGTGTTGAAATGATGCCTTTGGCCAGTGTCGCAGCCAACTGTCTGATCAGGGCCTCACTCCCCATAATCCGGTCAGTCGTATTGGTCCCTTTCAAGATTTCATCCATGAGGAAGAAGACATTTTCACCCTTTTCGGAAGCCTGAAGAATTTGTCGGATACGGGCAAGTTCAGCATAGAATGAACTGACGCTTTCTCCCAGATTATCCGTATTTCTCATGCTGGTATAAAGTTTAAAAGGACCACAGCTCATAGTGGAAGCAAATGGGCGAAGCCCCAAATTGATCAGGACCAAGTTTACCCCAAGAGCACGCATGAAGGTGGTTTTACCAGACATATTGGCGCCGGTCAATAAAATGGTTTTGGTATTTTGATCCAGTTCAAAATCATTGCCTACGGCTATGGATGGAGATAAAAGCGGATGGGTTAGATTAGATGCCTGAATCACTGTGTCTTCAGCCCAGTTTACTTGACCTGTTAGATTTTCCTCTTTTGAAAATGAAGCCAAAGAAACCAGCAACTGCCATTCATCCAGTAGGGATTCTATATGGGAGAGTTGGTCACCGAATTGATTTTTCCAGTTCTTCAATTTCCACATGAGAGGGAAATCCAACCAGAAAATAAGGTTGAATATAAGGTAGACCAAATTCAGCCTGTTTTGGACCAAAAATGAAGTTTGCTCCAGGGATTTAAACCCTTTGGTCAATTGACCTTCTTGAAATGGTCGATGATGCAATTGCAGGAACTTGCTCTGGAAAGTCTCTTTCTCCAAAAGTTCTGACCAGAGACGGAAAGTTTTCACATCTCCCTGATTTGGCCAAATGAGTGTGGCCTGTTGGAGGGGTTTGAACAGCATGGAGAGGGTCACCATACCCAAAAGAATCCAAAGTCCAATCCAGGAGACATGGATTATACCGAACAAAACAGCTATCAGTACCGAAAACCCTCCCAAAGGCCCAATGACCAACAAAACAGTATATAAAGGCTTCCATTTTTCAGGATTTTCCAACCAGTGGTAAAATTGTTGTTTGTTTTTTTCGTCTTTGATAAAAGCCCTGCCAATGGCTTCAAAATTACGGTTGAAATCATTTTTGGTGCTGAGTTCATCTATGGCAGTAATTTTTTCCCCCTGTATATCAGGACTGATCTGTGATTTGATTTTTTGGGCAAGTAAGCTTCTTCCCGATCTGGATACGGTATGGTTGATAAGCTGGAATAAAGAATGTGGTCCGAAAAGATCCAGATCGTTGCAGAAAGGGTGGCTTTTGTCAATAAATTCTGTCCCTGGATCAAATTGCTCCAAGTTTCGGTCAGCTCTTTTTTTCCTTTCAACATTCATTTGCTGCAGTTCTTTCAGAAAAGCTACCTGATCATTGTATTCATTAAAGCGCTTGATCAACCACACAAAAATTACACTGCCGGGAAGCAGTAGGAGTAATAATAACCTATTGTCAGATAACCCAACAATTAAGGTGGCTCCCAACAATAAAAACAGGAATAACCTGAAAAGAGAAAATAAGAATGCTTTTTGCTGCGTTGATTTGATAACTTCTGTGAGGTTATCCGCATGGCTTGGGATTTTCATGGCTTAAAGATAGGGAAAGAAAAAAGTTTGACTGATAAAATTGAATTGTCAAATATGTTGTCATTGGGAATAATGCCTTAATTTTGAACTTAATTAAGGATATGATGTTGCTTTGAATTGAATGCAAATACACAAGTTTGTTTGATCATGAGGATGAAAAAAATATTAATAGCTTGCATTGCGGTCGTAATTTTGGGAAGTGCTTTTTCACAGCCTGCTCCTGACATGTGGGCACTGTTTTCCAAAACCAGATTTATAGAAAAGCTGAACAGGGAATTTGGAATGTACTTTTTATACCCAAAATTTCCTGAGGAGTTAAAAGAATACGAAGGTAAGGAAGTGACTATTTCCGGATTTTATATTCCTTTGGATATCAATGACAGTAATCTGGCTGTGATTTCTAAATTTCCGATGGCGGAGTGCTTTTTCTGCGGAGGGGCAGGACCTGAAAGTATCGTTGTGGGATATTTGAAGAAAAAACCGGGTAAAAGGATTAACACAGATGATATCATCACCATCAAAGGAAAGCTTAAGCTCAATGAAGAAGATATTGAAGAGTTGAATTTTATCTTGTTGGACGCTGAAATTGTCAATTAGAGATGAGCAATGGACATCAACAAGAGGATGAAGAAGAATTTGCTGAAGACTGGGACTTCAGTGACGGCTTCGGTGGAATTCCAGAGGATGTAGATCTGACCAAAAATATCGGTTGTGCGTCAGATGCTAAGAAAAAAAGTAGACGAAAAGCTGGTACAGAAAAGGAAGAAGAAAATAAAAAGGGGGCTGATTGATCAATCAGCCCCCTTTTTATTTTATTTTTTTCCTTCAGGATAGTAGTGATGCACGTCTCTTTGAGGAAATGGAACCTCAATGTCATGTGCTTCAAAGGCTTCCTTGATGGCTTCCATGTTGTCCCAATAGACAGGCCATAGGTCTGCTACATCTGCCCAACAACGGATCGTCAAGTCAAGAGAGCTGTCTCCGAAATTGGTAAAGTAAACCACAGGAGCTGGATCTTCATGAATCCTTTCATCTTTTTTGAGGGTATCCAAAATCACTTGTCTCGTTTTTTTGAGATCTGTACCATAGGCCACGCCAACAGCCATTTCAACCCTTCTGGTCGGTTTTAGGGAATAATTAACGATAGAATTATTTGCCAATGCCCCATTGGGAATGGTGACTACCTTGTTGTCAAAATTTCTGACTTTGGTGTATAGGATGTCTATGCTTTCTACAGAACCTAAAGTTCCCTGGGCCTCTACAGTATCCCCTACTCGGAAAGGCTTGAATACTAAAATCAAAACCCCTCCAGCAAAGTTGGCCAATGATCCCTGTAAAGCCAAGCCAACTGCCAAACCTGCTGCACCCAGAATGGCCACAAAAGAGGTCATTTCCATTCCAAGAGTGGTCGCTACACTAATCAGCAACAATACCCATAAGATGGCACTCAGAAAACTTTTGAAAAATGTAGCCAAAGAAGGGTCGATTTCATACTTGTCCAAAGCTTTTGTCATTACCTTCAAAAGTAAGCGGATAACATATCGACCTACTAGAAGTAGTACAAGGGCCTTGAAAAGTGCAGGACCAAACTGAAAGGCCAAGTCTATTGCCTTTTCTTTTACTACAGCTAAATTGTCTATACTTAAATCGTACTCCATGAAAATTTTGTTTAGTGTTAAATAAAGATTCTGAAAATTATGATCATGTGTAGGCAATGACTTTCCATCTGAAAGCCCATTGCCAGGAAACTTCAAAATTATTCAGGCCGGAAGCGATCAGCAACTCTTGGATTTCTTTTTTTCTGAAACTCCTTAAAACGGATAAGGGCCCGTCATTTTTAACCATTTTAGATTTGGAAAAAAAGAAAGTCAACAGCTTGATACTGTAAAATGCCAGCGGATGCCTGTGCAGGTCGTTAATGACCAGAGCAAGGTTAGCCTTAGTATTAAAAGAGGAAAAAAGCTGAATTAGTTCCGAATCTGTAAAATGATGGGTAAATAAGGTACAGGTGATGATATCCACGGGTTGGGATAAAAAGTCTGCTTCTAAGACATTTTTTGTCAAAAAAGATACATTTTGAAGATCAGCCAAGTTGGCTTTTGCGCGATCAATGGTATGAGGATTGGCATCGACTCCGATAAAATGACATTGAATGTTTTGGGATCTGGCCCAATTGGCCATAACCCTGATCATATCTCCTCCTCCACAGCCTATATCTGCGATAGTATAGGATGCTTTCGGGTTTTGACTGAAGAGGGTTTGGAGAGCGGCAGTAGTCACCTGATTTCCTCCCAACAAACGGTTGATGGTTTTGAGTTCTTTGAGTGTTTGGGTAAGGACAGCACCATCCACCTCAAGGTCGTCCATGATTTCTTTTTGGATGCTTCTGCTTGAAAATTTCCCCATCATTTTGTCAATAACATGGTCTCTAAGGTGAGTCCCGGACCAAAACCCATAGCCAGGATATCGCCATCTTTTTCTTTACTGTCCATCCATTTTTCCAGCACAAATAGGATGCTTGCCGAAGACATGTTTCCAAAATCATACAATACTTCATGGGAAGCCCAATTTTGTGAGGAATGCACCCCGAAAGCATTCTCCACTTTTTGCAAAATCTGCTTACCCCCTGGATGGATGGCAAAATTTCGGATTTCTGACAGATTGTAAAGCTCTTGTAAATGTGACTCAATCTCCAATAACCCTGAATGGAGCAAATCTGGAACATATTTGCTCAGCTTCATTTCAAACCCAAAATCTCCAATAGACCAGGCCATGTTCTCTTCTCCATGGTTGAAAAGTTTTGAACTGTATTTTTTAATTCCAAGTCCTGATTTGGATTTGGTGACCAATGCCGCAGCAGCGCCGTCCCCGAAAATGGCGTTGGCAAGGAGATTGTCCTCCGTATATTCTTTTTGGAAATGCAGGGTACAGAGTTCCACGGATAGAATCAGGACCTTGGCATTAGGCGTAGACGAGCATATTTTGTCAGCAAGTTTGAGCCCATTAAAAGCGGCATAGCAACCCATGAAGTGGATGGCATAGCGCTCTATTTCTGGCTTGAGACCCATCTCATGGATGATCTGGGTTTCTAAACCAGGAGCAAACATGCCTGTGCAGGATACCAAGATCAAGTGGGTAATTTCTATAGGATAAGTCATTCCCTTTTGAAGACAGGAGATGATTGCCTGCCTCGCAATACCAAAGGCATTATCCCTAAATGCCTGCATCCTTTTTGAGGTTTCCGGAAAAGGATGTAAGGCCTTATTTTTCGGGAAAAATTCAAAAAACTCCGGATTGTCATATTTGAAGTCTTCCAACACACTGAAGCGTTGGCTGATACCGGATTGTTTATAAACAAAATTGAGTTTTCGGGCTTCTGTGTGATCCAAACCATGGGCAATTTTCATAAACTCACCGATGGTGGCCTGTGGAATTGGGTCGCCAGGATTTGCAGTACCGATACTCACGATATGGTTGTTCATCAACTTAAGATAAGTTTATTTTTTCTAACTTGGATACTGAAGGTTAAACATCTGTTTCTCCTAAAAGTTAAAAAATAAAAGCTGAATATGTTAAAGTTGTCCAATTGGAAGCATTTGAGGATTCCATTCTCATTTTACCTGATGCCTGTATTCTTTTTTGCACTGGCATTTACCCCTAACCATCAGCCAGAAAGGCTTCTTTTGGTCTTTGTGGCGCTCCATCTTTTTCTTTATCCCTCCAGTAATGGATACAATAGTTATTTTGATAAGGATGAAAAAAGTATTGGTGGGTTGAGGAATCCACCCAAAGTCACCAAAGGCTTATATTATCTGTCTTTACTATTTTTTGTCGTTTCTTTGTGCCTTGGCCTGATGATCAATTGGCAATTCAGTAGCATGTTGCTGGTATATAGCCTCGTGTCTATGGCCTATAGTCATCCATCAATCCGCTTGAAAAGGTATCCTTATATTAGTTGGAAAGTGGCAGGGTTTTTTCAGGGATGTTTCACCTTTTGTATGGCATATGCGGGTTTGAGTGACTTTGGATGGGATGTTTTTTCCAAATCACATGTACTTATTCCCGGGTTATTGACCAGTCTGATGCTTTGGGGTTCCTATCCTTTGACCCAAGTTTACCAACATGAAGAGGACGCCAAAAGAGGCGATATTACTCTGAGTCTCAAATTAGGGAAAAAAGGAACATTTTACTTTTCAGCCCTTTGGTTTTTGCTTACAGGAATATGTTTCAGCTGGTTTTTCCTCAGTAGAAATCAAGAGAGCGCATTTTATGGTTTTCTTGCCGCCATGCTTCCAGTGATTTTGTTTTTTCTGATCTGGTTTAATTTTGTAAGAAAGGATCAGGAGAAATACACCAATTATTCTTGGACCATGTGGATGAACAGGATTTCAGCCATTGCCTTGAATGTTTTCTTTGTTTGGTATTTTCTTGAAAACACCCAGATTTTGCAGGTATTTTAAAATAATCGGACAGCTATAACCTGATGGGTTATGGCTTTGTAGTCAATGAAGATATTTCCGTTTGAAAAATCCAATAAATAACCCTGCAAATCATCTTTTTCTTTACAGCTCCATTAAGTTCCAACTTCAAAACCACCCAAACCATTCAAAAAACTTTCCCGTGCGTTCTTTTCATTATTTCCTTGGCCAAAAAACTAGAGTTTTTTATTAACCCAACTGAAAATTCAGATACTTTTTTCGAACCGAAGAGCCATTGAACCTTTCTGCCGATCCAAAGACGGCTCTGAAAGTGCTGTGTCCAGGATTGGCTGTAGGCAGATTCTATGGCCGCACGTTGAGAAGATTTGGTCAAAGCTTCAGCGGCAAGTTTACCGGTATGGATCGCAATGGCCATCCCGTTACCACAAAGGGGAGTGATCAGTCCGGCAGCATCTCCGATCATCAGGATATGGTTTTCGACAGGCTTTTTGGGCGAAAAACTCACCTCATTGATGACCTCAGGTTTGTCAAACAAAAATGTGCTGTTCTGGAAAATCTGCTTTAAATGTGGGTTTTGGAAAAGTACGGCTTCTTCCATGTCGGGGATATTGCCATATTGGCGAAGTTGGTCCTTCGATCCAAGATAGCAGAGATTATACTTTTCTTCTTCTATTCTATTGATACCGCAGTATCCGCCTTCAAAGTTGTGGAGTGCCACCGTATTGGGATCAAAATCACTCAGAATATGGTATTTGACACCAATGTAAGGGGATCGGCGTTGGGTGAAATCGCGATTTAGGGCTTTATCTATTTTGGAACGTTTGCCAAAAGCACCAAGGACATATTTGGCATATAATTGACGGCCATCCCTGAGTTGGAGCATAAAATTATCCTCTTGGCCTTTGTAGACTACTTCTTCGACCTGTTGCTCAAGCAAAAAAGATGCACCCGCTTCCAATGCTTTCTGATATAGGAATTCGTCCAAGGCATACCTGCTGATCCCAAAACCTCCTAGATCCAATGGCATGTGGGCAGAGTTGCCTTTGATGGAACTCAATTGAAAATGTGTAATGTTGGCTGGAGTTATTGACTGGGGATAGAGCCCTTCTCTGAGCAAAAAATCCTTAACCTCATTGGATACATATTCACCACATACCCGGTGGAAGGGGTATTTTTTCTTTTCGATCAGTAAGACATTTCTTCCTTTCTTCGCCAATTGATGGGCCGCGATCAATCCGGCTAATCCTCCTCCAATAATTATGATGTCTTGTTGATCCATGTAATAGTTTGCCTTTTATTGGGAAGATCTACCGTTTATCAAATATGTACACCTGAATTTAAGAAATACCTGCCTGAACAAGTTATTTTGAAAGGTTAATTATTTAGTCAACTAATAATAATATGAAGAAGTTTACCCAAATGAAATTAAAAAGCGGGTTAATGTTTCTTCTGATGTTGGGGATGGTCTTCGTCGGAGAAGATGCTTTTGCCCAAAAGAAGAAGAAAAAAGACTCCAAAAACCAACCTGCAGCTGCTGCTCAGGCAACTCCGCCACCTAGGCCTCAAGCGCCAAGAAATGGCATCAAACCATATTCTGAAGTGATCACCGCTAAGGCCAAATCCAAAGAGGGTTTATTTTCAGTTCATGAGATCGATGGCAAGTATTTTTACGAAATACCTGATTCCCTCATCGGAAGGGAAATGTTAATGGTGACCACCATTGCCAAAACAGCTGATGGTATTGGCTATGGAGGGGAGAGAACCAATACCCTACTAGTAAGATGGGACAAAAACGGTGATAACGTATTGTTGAAAGTAGTTTCTTATAGCAATACTGCCGCTGATTCATTGCCGATTTTCACTGCTGTAAAAAGTTCGAATTTAGAGCCTATCCTTCAAAAGTTTGATGTAAAAGCCAAAGCCAAGGATGACAAAGGTGTAGTGATTGAAGTCACTGACCTGTTCAGCAAAGATGTTCAGGCCATAGGTCTGCCTAGAAACAGAAGGACACAGTATAAGGTGACCCGTTTGGACAATGAGCGTTCCTATATCGAGCGTATCAGCACTTATCCAATGAACATTGAGGCAAGATATGTCATGACTTATGCTGCAACTGAACCACCATCAAATGGCAGTACAGGACTGATCACCGTGGAGATGAACTCTTCTATGGTGCTTTTGCCAAAAGAGCCTATGATGCAGCGTCTATCTGACAGAAGAGTAGGCTGGTTCAGCAGATCTGTTGTGGATTTTGGTTTGGATGAGCAAAAAGCGACAACCAGAACCTTTCTGGACAGATGGAGATTGGAAGTAAAAGAAGAAGATTACGAAAAATACAAAAGAGGTGAATTGGTTGAGCCTAAGAAACCTATTGTGTTCTATATTGATCCTGCTACTCCTGAAAAGTGGAGGCCATATCTGAAGCAAGGTGTTGAAGATTGGAATGCTGCTTTCGAAGAAGCGGGTTTCAAAAATGCCATTATGGCAAAAGATGCACCTACCTCTGAGGAAGATCCAGATTGGAGCCCTGAAGATGCCAGATATTCTGTGATCAGGTACTTCGCTTCTGATATTCAAAATGCATATGGCCCACACGTATCTGATCCACGTTCGGGAGAGATCATCGAATCAGATATCGGTTGGTATCATAATGTAATGAACTTGTTGAGAAACTGGTTCTTTATCCAGACTGCTGCTGTGAATCCAGAGGCAAGAGGCGTCAAATTCAGAGAAGAGGTAATGGGAAGATTGATCAGGTTTGTGTCTGCCCATGAAGTAGGCCATACATTAGGCTTGCCGCACAACTTTGGTTCTTCACATGCCTATCCGGTGGATTCCTTACGATCTGCTACCTTCACCAAAGAATTCAGCACAGCACCGTCTATCATGGACTATGCGAGATTTAACTATGTAGCCCAGCCAGGCGACAAGGACATCAGCCTTATGCCAAATGTGGGTCCTTATGATAAATATTCTATCATGTGGGGATATAAGCCGATTTTGGAAGCGAAAACTCCTGAAGATGAGCAGCCAATCTTGGATCAGTGGATCTTGGCCAAAGCAGGTGATCCTGTTTATAGATTTGGCCGTCAGGGCAACAGTTACGATCCAAGTACGCAAAGCGAAGACTTGGGAGATGATGCCATGAAAGCTTCTGATTATGGTATTAGAAACCTGAAAGTAATCCTTCCTAACTTGATGGAATGGACAGCTGAAGCGGATAAACCTTTCAAGGACTACAGTGACCTGGAAGAAATGTACGGACAGGTAATCGGTCAGTACAACAGATATATGGGCCATGTCAGAACCAATGTGGGTGGTGTGTATGAGTACTATAAATCTGCTGGTCAGGGCGATGCCGTCTATGTCCATGTAGATAAATCTACCCAAAAACGTGCGGTTCAGTTCTTGAACAAAGAATTGTTTGCGACTCCGACTTGGTTGATGGATGATCAGATTATCCAAAGAGTAGGTGATTTTGGTGCCCTGGAAAGAATCAGAGGGGTACAGGTAGCCACTTTGAACGGTATCCTTGAATGGGGCCGTCTTGGAAGAATGATCGAAAACGAAGCATTGAATGGCAATAAAGCCTATTCCATGGTGGAGTTGTTTGATGACTTAAGATCTGGCATCTGGTCTGAATTATCTGCTGGTAGAAAAATTGATGTACATAGAAGGAGTTTGCAAAGGGCCCATATCGAAAGATTAGAGCTCTTGTTGACTGGAAATGAACCACAAATTCCTGCACAGTTCCGTAACCGTGTAGGCCCTCAAATCAATGCTTCCCAGTCTGATATCAGACCTATGGCAAGAGGAGAATTGAGAACTTTGCAGAGACAGATAACAGCTGCTATCCCAAGGTCCTCTGATAGGGTGAGCAAATTGCACTTGGAAGATGCTTTGGAGAGAATTAAGAAAATCCTAGAGCCTTAATTTATAATATTGATAAGGGCCGCTTCTATTCAGAGGTGGCCCTTATTTCTTCAAAAGGTTTTTGATCAGGAATTTATCTTTATTTTTACGTCATAGATAAAATTGAACCTCATGGCCCAAAATCCATCCCGAATTCTTCATACGCATAAATTAAGAGTCACCAATTGCAGAAAGGAGGTCCTCAAGACTTTTTTGGATAAACAGTCAGCCCTATCACATGCTGATCTTGAGGAAGAATTGAAAAAGGATTTTGATAGAGTGACCATTTACAGAACCTTGAAGACATTTTTGGAAACTGATTTGATTCATAAGGTATTGGATGACACAGGCACGACCAAATATGCCTTATGTGCACATGGCCATGAAGGAAGCCATCCCCATGATCATGAGCATGTACATTTCAAATGTGAAAGCTGTGGAAAGACAATCTGTATAGATGAAATCAGTCTGCCAAAAGTGAAACTGCCAGAAGGTTATATCGGAAAAGAGGTCAATATTTTAGTGACAGGAATCTGTAAAAACTGTAGTTAAACTTCTAAAGGATCTGAAGGTCTTTTAACACTCGGACCATCAGATGGCCAGATAACGCCTGGAGGGAGGTCAATTTTTGGTGGTGTAAACTCTTCCACCCCGCCGTCTCCGTCGTCATTGTTCGTGTCTTTTCTGGATAAATTGGATTTCGTCATGGTCGCCACAAAGTAAATCAGCACCACATAGGCTAATCCACACAAAATCAAATCTATTATCAGGCTGCTCATAACTTCCAATTTTGTCTTTAAGTTAGCACTTTTGATTGTATAAGTCAATCTATTAGTGTTTTACATTGATCTTTATTAGATTTTTTTACCAAAAATTTTCCAGCCTTTAGAATCAATTTGTTAAATACTGGATATAATAGGATATTTGCGCTCTGAAAAATTAATGTAATGATAGTAAAGACTAAAAAATATCAGCTGGAAACAGGAACCTATATCAAAATAGGATTGGTCAATATTTTGAAAGAACAGTGGTGGGTGGCATTGATTGCTGTAGCTATTGCTTGCGGTTATTTTTGGATAGCTTCTTGGTGGTGGATCAGCATGGCTATTTTAGCTTATGCTCTTTATTGGTTATTCTGGGTAATACAATTTGCCGGTGTGACCCAAATGGAACAGAATAAGGTGATTTTTGAGAAAATGGCTTATGAAATAGATAGCCGCCAGATTTTGATGAAACTTAACGCCAAACAAGGCATGCCAATCAAATGGGACATGATCAAAAAAGCAGAGCTGACAAAGGATGCATTTATTTTGACCATGTCTAAGGCTCAATTTATCCATTTGCCGTTTAAAATATTCAATTCTGAGAATGACAAGAAATTTGTAGAAACCATTTTGAAAAGAAAAGAATACATTCAATAAGAAAAATTCTTTGTCTTATATATTCCAATAATAAAAAAGGGCCTGATGCGAATGCTTCAGGCCCTTTATATTAAATTCAAATGGATTACATTGGAGGTAAAATCACAGTATCAATAACGTGAACAACACCATTAGAAGCTTCAATGTCTGCAGTAGTTACATTTGCGTTATTGACCATGGCCTTGCCACCTTTTAAACTAATTGTCACTTCAGCACCTTGAGCGGTTTTGGCTTTCATACCATCTTTCAGGTCATTAGAATAAACTTTTCCAGGCACCACGTGATAGGTCAAAACGGCAACTAATTTCGACTTGTTTTCAGGCTTTAAGAGTTCTTCTACAGTTCCTGCAGGCAAGTTGGCAAAAGCCTCATTGGTTGGTGCAAATACAGTAAAAGGACCATCACCTTTTAATACATCTACTAACTCCCCAGCTTGGACTGCAGCTACAAGGGTGGATAGAAAATCTGTTTGAACGGCAAGATCTACAATGTCATTTTCGGCATAGATTGTGCTGTTTTTGTTGGCGGTGAATGCAGAGGTTACAAAAAAGGTAACCAGCATCGCGATGGAGAATATTTTTTTCATTTTAATAATAGTTTTGGTTAGTGGATATATAAGTGTGAATTATATCTAATTGTTTATCAAAATGTTATAAAAAAATCTATTCTTTTTTTGGTCATCGATAGCCTGCCGTTCATACACATTATCATGGTATACAGGTTTTTTTATTGAAAAATATTTGAAAATAAAATTTCATATTGTCACCCTTTATGTGATTTGTTGTAAGGTTTTTTTCCTCGATAATGAGTTTTAACTTTGCGCCATGCAGATCAAACTTTTGGCAGTAGGTAAGACTGACCATGCAGCACTCCAATCCCTGATTGAAGAATATGTGAAGCGACTCGGCTTTTACATCAAATTTGACTTGGAAATCATCCAGGATCTCAAAAACACCAAAAGTCTGAGAGAGGCTACTCAAAAAGATAAAGAAGGGGAAATGATCCTGAAAAAAGTCCAAGCTTCGGACGCGTTGATTTTATTGGATGAAAATGGAAAACAATACAGTTCTGAGGATTTTTCTGATTACATCCAAAAGAAGATGAATTCAGGCTTAAAGCAGCTGATATTTGTAATAGGTGGGCCTTATGGGTTTTCGGATGCTGTATATCAAAGGGCAAATGGAATGGTTTCATTGTCCAAAATGACTTTTTCGCATCAGATGGTCCGGTTGTTTTTCGTGGAGCAACTCTATAGGGCCTTTACCATCATTAGAAATGAACCTTATCACCATCAGTAAACTTTGGTTTAACTTTCATGAGCCTGAAGAAATCGGGTTTCATTTTTAGTATGTTAAAAAATTGTTAACTTTATGTTTCCTAAAAGTTATCTGTGTTTGATTTCTGAAATTCAAGTTATCAGACTTTACTACCTACAAGCCATCAGAGGATGAGAAAAATGTAAGTTTGCTGTACGACATTTATCCCATTTCCCGAATTTTTTTTTAGTTTTAATCCGAAAATTTTTAATAAAAATCGCTTAAAGGTATCCTTGCAGTCTGAATTTTTCTAAATGCGTCTGAATCATCAGTCCAGGCAATCCAAATGTGATCCTTGTCTTTACTGATTTGCGGAAATCCGCTGGATCTTTTTTCCGATGAAGAAGCGATTGTGATCGGGTTTCCCAGTTTTTTATCAATACTGACAGTTCTCATCATTATTCTGCCTTCTTCCATCCAGCTGATCAGTGCGGTAGTTTTATTAATTAATTCTATATCTACACGCCCTACAGTTTTGCCCAAATCAATCCTGATGGGTGTTTCGAATGAAGCGCCATGGTCTTTTGAAAAAGAAACTTTGACAGTAGGGATGTCCAATGCTGCTGAATACCAAGCTGTGGCCACTATATTTTCCAGGCTGGTAATTCTGGGACCATTTACAGGACAGGCAGCGATTTCCCAAAGATCCATGTAAACAGGTTCAGTCTGGGACCATTGCTCCCCTTCCAGTCGGACAATTCCTATATCCCTTATTTCTGTTTCAGATCGGTCTCTGAACACCACCACTGGACCATTATCGGTTATTGTACCGGATGTTTGACAGCAATCACAAACACGATCATCAAGCAACCATTCGTCAATCTTGCTGCCATCACTGTTCAAAAGAGCAGCCCTTAAGTTCATCTGACCTTTATGGGAATGATGTTCGTGCTGGTCATGACCTCCTCCAGTATTCCGTCCATCTAGCCAGGTAATCAGCATATTATCTCCCCATGGGCTCATGGATACGAAACCATGTTCTTTTTGGGTGGTATCATCATGAAGTGTGAATGCCTCTGTCCAATCTAATCCATTTTTGGATAATATTATTTTGATGTCGTAAGCAAATGTTCCTTGCCCGCTCTTTTCCAAATAAAAGGCGATTAATGTTCCATCTTCAAAAGTGGCTAATTGCGGATAATCTGCCCAATTTACAAACCAATTATCTCCCTCAGCTATTAGGTTTCCAGGAGTCCAATCATTGCCATTCCATTTGGCGTATTTGAATGAATTGCCATCCTCTCTTCTTTCTATCCATGACAGGTAGGTTTCTCCATTTTTGCTACTAAATAAAAATGGTTCTTCTATATGTGCATCAGAAGAAAAGAATGTTTGAATGCTTTCTACTGTAATGCCATTTTTTTTCGAAATATTTGATTTTTCAGCGCAAGAAAAAAGGGCTAATACCAGCATTAGCTCCTTGATTTTTAACATTAAATGGAATGGCCTGATTTTCATTCTGACACCACAAGTTTAAAGCCTTCTCCATGTACAGTAATGATCTGTACTTTGGGATCTTCTTTGAGTATTTTCCTGATTTTACTCAAATATACATCCATACTCCGAGCATTAAAATAGGAATCGTCTCCCCAAATTTGTTTCAAAGCATGACTTCTGTTGACCAGTTTGTTGACTTCTGAGGCCAAAAGCCTGATCAGCTCATTTTCTTTGGAAGTCAGTTTGTGATCTCCGGAAGGACCTTTGATATACTGCTCGTCATAATGAAGTTCAAAACTTCCGAAATTATACACTTTTAGTGCCTGTACGTCTGTACTTTTCTGGGTCCTTCTCAGGATAGCAGCAATCCTCAGCAACAGCTCCTCCATACTAAAGGGTTTGGTGATGTAGTCATCTGCCCCGATTTTCAAGCCTTCAATGATATCGTCTTTGAGATTTTTGGCCGTGAGGTATATGATAGGTAAGTCTTCCTGCACCTTTTTGATTTCTTTACCGAGGGTAAAGCCATCTTTTTTGGGCATCATGATATCCAAAATTGCCAGATCATATTTGTCTTTCTTGAATTTTGACCAACCTTCTTCCCCATCCCTACAAAGAGTGGGTTCATATCCTTTCATGGATAAATATTCCTGAAGGATGTCCCCTAAATTAGGGTCATCTTCTACTACTAAAAGTTTTGCTTTACTCATTGTTTTTTGGGGAGTTTAAGGGTAAATGTACTACCTTTTCCTAATTCACTGCTTACACTGATTTCACCATTATGTGCCTCAAGCATGGTTTTGACATAGGCAAGGCCTAGACCAAATCCTTTTACATCATGCACATTGCCGGTTGGAACCCGGTAAAATTTATCAAATATTTTTTTAACAGCGTCTCTTGACATGCCGATGCCATTATCCATTACGGTAATCAATACTGAACCGTTTTGACTCCAAGCTTTCAAATGAATCGCCGGGTGCTCGTTAGAGTATTTGACAGCATTATCCAGAAGATTATTGATAATATGGGATAAGTGGAAAGGATCAGCTTCAATATAGGGTTCTTTTAGGTTAGTTTCCAAAGAAATAGACCCTCCTTTATTTTCTACCTGAAGGGCGATATGTTGTTTGGCATTTTCCAAAAGGTCCACCAGATTGACTGTTTCAATCTTGAGTTTGAAGTCTTTTTTATCCAAAGTAGCTGCCTGGAGCACTTTTTCTACCTGGGATCCCAATCTTTTATTCTCATCTTTAATGATGCCTATGTAACGGTTTCTAAATGAATCTTGGTTCATCAACTCAGGGTCCTGCAAGGCTTCCACCGCCAAGCTGACAGTTGCGATTGGGGTTTTAAACTCATGGGTCATGTTGTTGATAAAGTCATTTTTGATCTCAGAAAGGTTTTTCTGTTGGATGATTACCTTGATGGCGTAAATAAAACAGAAAATGACAATGGCTATAAACAACATGGAGCTCAGAACGGGCAGCCATATTTGCTGGAGTATGTAAAGTCTTTTGTATGGGAAATTGATGACAAGATAATTTTCTTTCCCCAAAAGGTCACTTGGGAATAATCTTGCCTGAAGACCTTGGTTTAAGGTAGTGGAATCCTGAATAACCGAAATGGGAATAAGTTTTCCTTGGTCATTGATAATTCCCAGATCAAAACGCTGCTCAATCCCTTTTTCCTTCAAATAGTTTTTGACCAATAGCCTTACCTGAGCAGTGTCAATTCTTTCCAGTATGTCTTTTTGTCCCTCCAGCAGTTCTTCCCAAGCCTGGTTCATGGCTTCGATTTTGAGATTGGTATACCTGATTTTCTCAAAAGCATCTTTGGGTATGTTGTATTCTTCTATGAATTCCTGGTCAAGGTTATACCTGCCTCTGCCTGAATTCTCCATGTAATTAAAATATTGGAGCTGCCTTTCTCTTTCTTCCAATAAGATTGCCATTTCATCAGGAGTAAACATAGAAGAAGCAATCTGCGGCGTCAGATAGGTAAAGAAATTATCCAAATCTGTAAAAAGTGACAAGTCCACGCCCCTGGATTCTACTAATCTTCTAAACCTTTGGCTGACAGTAGGCATTGGCTGTAGCATCATGGAGTCGGTCAATGATGGTCTTCTTCTGTTGACTGGCCTTTGTCTGATTTGAACCTGAATCGGTTCTATTTTTTGGAAAAGTGATTTTTGTAATAAAGTGTCCTTTGCCAAAATAGAGAGAAAAATGTCGCTGGTCTCCCCCTTTTCCATTTGGTCTATCGCTGAAGAAAGAGATTGATACACATTCTGCTCAAAATTTTCCTCATTGATGCTTAGGGCATTGTTGACCCAATAGTATTGAAACCCGATCAGTCCAATACTGGCTATGGACATGAGCAGGATGATTAATTTCATTTGGGTTTTGGACATGATACAAATTTACAGGATAAAATAAGCCTGTTCAGGGGGTTAACAATTTTTAACAGCAAAGGAGCTATGATAACTTTTGTCAATAGGATATCAGACACTACTTTTGAAGCAAGTTTATATTTCTTAAATTAGTAATGCAATATTGAGTAAGGGAAAGGGAGATGTATGTCTCCCTTTTTTATTGCCCTTCTATCCTTATCTTTGCCCCTTAAATAGAATTTCATGGAAACTAAAGACCAACAGTATCAGATACAAGGTGTCTCTTTGATTGAATTGACGAATCAATTCGGCACTCCTCTATATGTATATGATGGCCAAAAAATCCTAGATCAGGTTAAGCAGTTGCAGGATGCTTTTTCTACCGTCAAGCTGAAAATCAAATATGCCACCAAAGCACTTTCCAACATCAACATCTTGAAGTTGATGAAAAAGGCAGGTACTGGAGTGGATGCGGTTTCTATAGAAGAAGTAAGATTATGCCTGCATGCTGGATTTGCACCCAATGAAATTATGTATACCCCAAATTCTGTTTCTTTTGAAGAAATCCAAGAGGCGGTAGCACTTGGGGTGATGATCAATATCGACAATATCCCCATGTTGGAACATTTCGGCACCTATTATGGTCATCAAGTTCCAATTTGTATCCGGCTGAATCCACATATCCTTGCCGGTGGAAATGCCAAAATCTCCGTTGGGCATATTGACAGTAAGTTCGGTATCTCGATTTTACAGTTGAAACATGTGCTGAAAGTAGTGGAGGCCTATGACCTGAATGTGATCGGTCTTCACGTACATACAGGCTCAGATATATTAGATGCAGAAGTGTTCTTGAAAGGAGCCGAAATTTTATTTGACGCTGCGAGAGAATTCAAAGGACTTAAATTTTTGGATTTTGGAGGAGGGTTTAAAGTTGCTTATAAGCCTGGTGATATTTCCACGGATATCAAGGAAGTTGGTAATAAGGTATCTGCAGCATTCAAGAATTTTTGTCAGGAATATGGTTCAGACCTTGAAATATGGTTTGAACCAGGAAAATTTCTCGTGTCAGAATCAGGATATTTATTGGTCAAAACGAATGTGGTGAAGTCCACTCCAGCTTCAACGTTTGTAGGTGTGGATTCGGGCTTGAACCACCTTATCCGTCCGATGATGTATGATGCCTATCACAGCGTAGTCAATATATCGAGATTGGAGGGGCCAGAGAGGGTTTATACTATTGTTGGTTATATCTGTGAAACAGACACGATTGCGGCTGACCGAAAACTGAAAGAAGTAAAAGAAGGGGATATTTTGGCCATTAAAAATGCAGGCGCTTATGGTTTCAGTATGTCTTCAAATTATAATTCAAGATTGAGGCCAGCAGAAGTCTTGATCTTGGATGGTAAAGCCCACCTCATAAGGGAAAGAGAAACCTTTGAAGATATACTGAGGCATCAGGTTGACATAGGTTTATAAGATTATCCCAACAAAATTCACTAAGGGGGTGTCCGAAAAGTCGAGACACCCTTTTTTTATTGTTGATCTTCTCTAAAATTATTATTTTAGAGTTGAACAAAATACAACAATGTCTAAGGTAGTTTTTAAAAATCAGACTGGCAATTG
>NZ_JBHLWI010000018.1:0-12770 GCF_042432905.1 Fontibacter flavus
CACTCAGGATCCCTCAAACACGGCAATTGTCCCCAGTTCGCTGTCCATCAACGACCAGACACTCTCTGAACTCATCGCTTCTTTCAACAACCTCCAGAGAGAAAGGGAAAGAATGCTCAGGACTACACAGCCCAACAATCCCATCGTGGTCAGCCTCAACCAGCAGATCGCATCCCTGAGAACCAATATCCTCGAGAATATCCGAAACATCAAAAACGGGCTCGCTATCTCCAGAAACAGCCTCACTGAAACTTCCGACCAGTTCCAGTCAAGGGCTTCAAGGGTTCCCGTCATCGAAAGGGAACTCCTCGACATCTCCAGACAGCAGGCCATCAAACAGGAACACTACCTCCTGCTTACCAGAAAAAGGGAAGAGGCCGCCCTCTCGCTCGCTGCAACTTCGGTCACCAACTCAAAGGTCATCGACCCGCCAAGGGCTTCGAACAAACCCGTCAAACCAAAAAAAATACTCATTTACGGGCTCGGAATTATTCTCGGACTCGCATTCCCTATCGGACTTATCTTCATCAGGGACGTCATCGAGGAGAAAATAGAGTTCAGGGCTGATATAGAGGCCCTCACCTCAACCAAAATACTCGGCGAAATCTCCAGAAGCAAACAGACACCTAAAGGGCCCGTAATTGCCAAAAATACCAGAAACCTCATCGCTGAACAGTTCAGGTTCATCAGAAGCAACCTAACCGCTATTGCCGCCAAAAACAACTCAAAGGTCATCATGGTCACTTCGGGTATCAGCGGGGAGGGAAAAACATTCTTCAGCATCAACCTCGCCGCAAGCATCGGCCTGATCGGGAAATCCGTGGCAGTACTCGAACTCGACCTCAGAAGGCCGGCAATGCTCTCAGCAATAGGAATCAGTCAGGCACAGGGCATATCCGATTACCTGGCCAACAACAAAATCAAAATCTCAGATATCGACAGGAAGTTGCCCGGTCTGGACAACGTAACTGTCTTCGGCGCAGGAAAAACAACCGAAGACCCCTCCGAACTCATGGCCGGTGACAGAATGAAGATGCTCATCAGCGAACTCTCCGCCAAATTCGACTATGTCATCATCGATACCGCTCCAGTCGGACTCGTGTCTGATGCTTTCATGCTCGCTGATTTTGCCGATATAACCGTCTTCATGGTTCGGTACGCACATTCCTCAAAGGCACAGATCAAAACAATCGAGGACATACGTAAAAACAAAAAATTCAAAATGCCACTCATCGTACTCAATGATGCCAAAATGGAAATCACTTACGGGTACGGTAACAAATACGCCTCAAAATATTATCAGAAAAGCTAAGACAGATAGAAATGAAAAAAAACACCGGTAAAAAGAAAATCATTATGGTGTGTTCTGATGGAGGGCATCTTGCACAAATGCTGGAACTAAAAGAATTGTTTGATAGATATGATTATCTTCTAGTAACTGAAAAAACAGCTGCAACTGAAAATTTGGTGAACAGCTACAACATGGCCTATGTACAACCAAGACCTGAAGGAAAAAACAGGAAATTAAGCTTCTTTATATCCTTAGTGAAAAATTCATGGATGGCGCTTAAAATCCTAATCCAACATAGACCTAAAGCTGTAATCACAACCGGTTCCCACACTGCAGTTCCTTTTTGTTTGCTCGCAAAACCATTTGGTGCGAAGGTGGTTTGGATTCTTTCATTTGCAAGAATCAATTCCAAAGCAGCCTCAGCAAATCTCATATATCCAATTGCTGATAAATTTATAGTACAATGGCCTCAAATGCTTAAGCATTATAAAAAAGCAGTTTACATAGGTTCAATTTATTAAATTCATCTGCCGCTTTCAAAATCTATATGATACTTGTATTACTGGGAACATTTCCCCTAAAATTTGACAGACCCTTATTTGAAATAGAAAATTTAATTAAAGAAGGTGTTATTACAGATCAAGTAATTGTTCAAAATGGCCATACTCAATTCAAATCAGAACATATGGTGTTCAAGCCATTTCTTCCTTTGGAAGAATTACTTGAACTTTATGATAAGGCAGACTTAATTATTTCCCAAGCAGGCACAGGATCCATTATCAAAGGACTCAAAAAGAACAAAAAAATAATTGCTATTCCAAGATTAGCAAAATACGCCGAGGTAGTAGATGACCATCAAACAGAACTCCTAAAAGAATTTGCGGATGAAAACTATTTACTTGCTTGGAATGAAAGCGATAACCTAAGAGACCTACTTAACAAGGTAGATAGTTTTGTTCCTGAAAAATTTGAGTCAAACAATAGAGAAATTACCCAATACCTAATCAATTACCTAGACAGTCTTTAACAATCATTTACTTTTAATCACAAACACTTATGAAAGCAGTAATTTTAGCGGGAGGATATGGCACTCGTATTAGTGAAGAGAGTGGAATTCGGCCAAAACCCATGGTAGAAATTGGTACAAAACCAATCCTATGGCATATTATGAAAATCTATTCAGCACATGACATCAATGATTTTGTGATTTGCTGCGGTTATAAAGCACATATTATTAAAGAATATTTTTCAAATTATTTCCTCCATATGTCTGATGTTACTTTTGATTTAAGTAATAACACCATGGAAGTACATAAAAAACATTGTGAACCTTGGAGGGTGACATTAGTAGATACTGGGGAAAATGTAATGACCGGAGGTAGGATTAAAAGAATCGAAGAATATGTCAAAGATGAGACTTTTTGTTTAACCTATGGTGACGGTGTGGGTGACGTTAATATTAGAGAAAGTATTGAATTCCATAAAAGTCAAGGAGCGAAGGTGACCATGACGGCTGTTCAGCAACCAGGAAGATTTGGTGCCTTCACTTTAGGACAAGAAGAAACATTGGTCAAGCATTTCAGGGAAAAACCAGTTGGTGATGGTGTTAATAATGCCTGGATTAATGGAGGCTTTTTTGTTGTCGAGCCTTCGGCTATTGATTATATCTCAGGAGATGATTGTATATGGGAAAGAGATCCACTAGAACACATGGCCAAAGAGAATCAACTCCTTGCCTATAAGCACAATGGCTTCTGGCAGCCTATGGATACATTAAGAGATAAAAATTATTTGGAAGACCTTTGGATAAACCAAAGGGCTCCTTGGAAAATATGGTAATTTTTAATATATCAATTAGACTAAAACTAAAAAATGTCAACTTTCAAAGGTAAAAAAATATTGATTACAGGCCACACAGGATTCAAAGGGTCTTGGCTAACGCAATGGCTGTTGCTTAATGGCGCGGAAATTTTTGGCATTTCTGACCAAATCCCAACGGATCCTTCTTTATTTGAAATCCTAAAATTGGAGAAAAAAATCAACCATATTTTGATGGATATAAGAGATAAGGAAAATCTCATAAATTTTATCCAAGAAATTTCTCCAGACTTTGTTTTCCATTTGGCTGCCCAACCTATTGTTTCTTTATCGTACGAAAATCCTCTTGAAACTTTTGAAGTAAATGCAGTAGGAACTGCCAATGTACTTGAAGGATTGCGTCATTTAAGCAATCCTTGCGTTGGAATCTTCATCACATCAGACAAATGCTATCATAATGAGGAATGGGTTTGGGGATATAGAGAAACAGATAAATTAGGAGGAAAAGATATTTACAGTGCTTCTAAAGCTGCTGCAGAGATAATCTTTCAGGCATATTTTCACTCCTATTTTGAAAAACATCCAAATGTAAGGATCGCTTCAGTAAGGGCGGGAAATGTAATTGGAGGAGGAGACTGGGCGTTAAACCGACTTGTACCTGATTGTATGCAATCCTGGAGCCGTGGAATTAAAGTCGAAATTAGGAATCCAGAATCCACAAGGCCATGGCAACATGTTTTGGAACCGCTTAGTGGTTATTTGCAGCTTGCAGCAAAACTTTCGAAAGAAAAAACCCTATCTGGAGAGAGTTACAATTTCGGACCTAGGTCAGAAAATAATGCGTCAGTTTTATCCCTATTGGAAAAATTAAGCCATTATTGGAATTTTCAGTCAAATGAAAAGATGGTTTCCTTTACTCAAGACAAATTCTTTCCTGAAGCTGGGCTTTTAAAACTAAATTGTGATAAAGCACTTGCTCATTTAAACTGGTCTCCTGTATTTAACTTGGATGAACTTGCAAGATTCACCAGCGAATGGTATTTCCTATACTATCAAAATGAGTCAGAAATGGAAAAATTCACAATCAATCAAATCAAGGCTTATGAAGAGTTGCGAAACCTTAACAATAAGAGCTGCCTTTTTTAATGATTGGGTCTATCTATAAAATTTAAATCTACAAGTCTATGATTTTTGAAGAAACTAATCTGACAGGGGCTTATATTCTGGATATCCAAAAAATAGATGATGATAGGGGTTTTTTTGGAAGAGCTTGGTGCGCAAAGGAAATGGAAAACCACGGCTTGAATGTAAATATTCGTCAAACAAATGTATCCTATAATAAATCAAAAGGCACATTAAGGGGCATGCATTACCAGAAATCTCCATTTAAGGAATGTAAAGTTGTCAGGTGCACTAAGGGTGCCATTTTTGATGTCATCGTAGACCTTAGACCTGACTCACCCACATATTGTGAATGGTTTGGGGTAGAGTTAACTTCAGAAAATCACAAAATGATTTATATTCCTGAAGATTTCGCCCACGGATATATCACGCTGGAAGATCACACAGAAATCACCTATATGGTTTCTGAATTTTATGCTCCAGGTTATGAAGGGGCCATACGTTGGGACGATCCAAAATTCAATATACAGTGGCCAATACCCCCTCAGGTCATTTCTGCAAAAGACAAGGCAATTCCTAATTTCTAAATCAAAAAACCGTCATGATTTTAATCGACACAGCTTTACAAAAAAGACAGGATTCTCACAACCCTGTTAGAGTAGCCATGATAGGGGCTGGCTTTATGGGTAAAGGGATTGCTAACCAAATTTGCAACTCAGTCCCAGGCATGGAATTAGTTGTTATTTACAATAGAACAATAGAAAAAGCCAGAGAAGCTTATGCTGAAGCGGGTATAGAAGATATCACTTATACTTCTTCTCTTTCAGATTTAAATAACCTAATCAAAAAGGGAAAATATAGCATTACAGACAATCCTGATATCATTTGTGAAGCTGAAGATATTGATGCTATAATTGAAGTGACCGGGTCGATAGAATTTTCCTCCAGGATAATCCTTAAAGCATTTGATTTTAAAAAACATGTCATCATGATGAATGCTGAGGTGGATGGTACTATAGGTCCAATCTTAAAGGTATATGCAGACAAAGCTGGAGTTATTCTGACAAATGTAGACGGGGACCAACCTGGGGTAGAAATGAATCTCTATAGATTTGTAAAATCAATAGGATTAAAACCTGTCCTATGCGGTAACATCAAAGGGCTTCATGATCCATACCGAAACCCAACTACACAAGAAGGGTTTGCTAAACAATGGGGACAAAACCCTTACATGGTCACTTCTTTTGCTGATGGTACCAAGATATCTTTCGAACAAGCAATTGTCGCAAATGCGACCGGAATGAAAGTTGCCAAAAGAGGAATGTTTGGACCCACTGTTGCAAGTGGCACCCACCTTAAGGATATTGTCCAAAACCTATATCCTTTAGATGCACTATTAGAAGGAGATGGAATTGTCGACTATGTTGTCGGTGCAGAGCCAGGTCCAGGAGTTTATATCCTTGCAACTCATGATGATCCCAAACAGCAACATTATTTGAACTTATATAAAGCGGGTACAGGCCCATTGTATTTGTTCTACAATCCATATCATCTATGCCATTTCGAAGTTCCTTTAACCATAGCAAGAGCAGTGCTTTTCAATGATGCAGCAGTAACTCCAATTGGCAAACCAATGGTAGATGTTGTCGCAACGGCAAAAACTGATTTAAAAAAAGGGGAAAAAATAGATGGGCTTGGAGGGTACAAAACTTATGGATTATGTGAAAATTATGAAATATCCTTGAAAGAAAATTTACTTCCTATAGGCCTGGCCGAGGGTTGCCAACTAAAAAGAGATATCCCAAAAGACACTGTTTTGACCTATGAAGATATTGAGTTGCCCCCAGAAAGATTATGCGACAAATTAAGAGCAGAACAAATTGAATATTTTAAAAATTAGATTGTAAATTAACGATTAATTAATTAAATTTTTAGAACCATTCATGAATGAGATTTATTTTATATCAACATGATAGTACAAGAAATATTTGAGAAAATCTGGAAGTATAGCCCCTTTTTTTCCAATGATGAATCTTATAGAAAATTAGTGGAACTGACCCAAGATTTGATTTCAGTTTATGACCAACAAGGTAGACTTTGGCAGAATCCCTTTGAACCTGCCAAAAACAGGAAATTGAGTCTCCCTTTTGAAAAAATCAATCATGAACTGAAAAATAAAATCTGCTTGATTACAGGTGGCATTGGTGATGTAGGTACTACCCTTTTTAATGACTTGCTGAAATTTGATCCAAAAGAAATCATCCTCTTAGATAACAGAATAACAGAAAATTCTGAAGAATTTATTTTAGGTAAAAAAATTTCAAAAGTGAATTGTGATATCAGAGATGAAAAAAAATTACAGGAAATTTTTAAGAAATATCAACCAGAAATTATTTTCCATACTGCAGCGGTGAGGGATCCAGGATATGCTGAATTACATATCACAGAGACTGTACAAACAAATGTTTTAGGCACTTGGAATTTGGCAAATGCCTGCGAAAATACGCCAAGTGTTCAAAAACTGATATTCTCTTCAACAGGTAAGGCTAGTAGATATCTAACAGAAGAGGTATATGCAGCTTCAAAAAAAATGTGTGAATATATCCTGGATTCATTCGCGAAAAAAGGGCGAGTTCAGTATGGAATGGTAAGGTTCACCCATATTTACTGCAACAGCTTAATGGATAAGCAATTAAATGAATATGCAAGATTTGAAGATGCTGTTAAAATTCATTCGCCAGGAAAGTTTGTGACTGCGCAAAATCTTGGGGAAGCATCCTATTTGATGCTTAATGCCTTGCTTTATTTAGAGCCTGAAAAATCAAATTTTTTAATGGTCAGAAATTTAGAGTGGCCAGTTGAGAGTCTTGAGATTGCCTTATTCTACATCAAAGAATATAAAAGAAAAATACCGGTTATTTTCTGTGGAAACCCTAAAGGATATAAAGAGAAATTTTTCCGAGGACAATTGGACTGGAACCAGCCCAACGAACTCAATCTTCTTATCAATGTTTATGAAAATCAAAAAAGAAAATTGAATGAAGAGCAAGACATTATCATTTCAAGCATTTTTCCTGTTTCAATAGATTATCTAAAAGATTTGATCAATAAACTTCATAAGATTGATGGAGAGCAAAATGTGAAGAATTTGTTAATAGAAGGTTCTGTTGAATTATTTAAACAATCCTTAAGTACTGTTAATAAACAAGACACCATAAATATTCTCAAATGGGGCATTTCTCCTAAGTTTCTCGAGGCAGAAAAGGCAGTCGTTTCTGATTATGGTCAAATCGTACCCATACTAATTGAGTCATTAAAGGAAAGTCCACATTTTTCACAAATAGAGGATCTTATCCATAATTCTTCTAATTAAACAAAAGTTTCTTGAATAATTAAAATTTAACTAGAATTATCTTTAACAGTGATTATTTTTAAAAAAAGTATTTTAAAACAAATTATTGAGGTAGTCGAGAAAGTACCGGAAGAGTGTTGTGGTTTTTTGTTTGGTACGACAACAGAAAATACAAAAACAACAAGTGCATTCTTACCCGTTCAAAATGTTAGCAAAGGAAACAAAGTTTTCAGGTATGAAATTTCTTCATCGGATTTTTTAAAAGCTGAAAATTATGCAATGAATAATGAATTGGAAGTCCTCGGTGTTTATCACACTCACATTAATGCTACTGCTTTACCTTCTGGAACAGATCGAAGTTTAGCATTCCCCGGATTATCTTACTTTATAATTTCCCTGATGAATCAAAAATTTTCTGATATTAAATCATGGAAACTAAATAACAATTCGATTTTTGAAGAAGAAAAAATAAAATTATCAAATCTCTAAAAACCATGGCTACAGTATTTATTCCTACACCTTTGAGAAAGTTTACCAACAATTCAGCAAAAGTTCAAATTGAAGCTGAAAACGTTGCTGAACTTCTTGAAAAACTGTCCTCAGAGTTCCCTCCTCTTAGAAATTATTTGTTTACAGGGGAAGGAGAAATTCCTTCATTTTTAAACATTTTTGTTGGTGAAGATGATATAAGAAATTTGGAGGATAAGCACACAAAAATTAATTCTTCCAGTTCTGTCAGTATCGTTCCTGCCATTGCTGGAGGTTCAGATCAAAATTCTGTTTTCTCAAAAGAAGAGCTTTCCAGATATAACAGGCATATCATCATTCCTGACTTTGGATTTGAAGCGCAAAAAAAATTAAAAGAAGCTAAGGTGCTTGTTGTAGGGTCAGGAGGATTAGGAAGTCCCATGTTGCTTTATCTGGCAGCAGCTGGCGTTGGCACAATAGGAATTATTGACTTTGATGTGGTTGATGATAGTAATCTTCAGAGACAGGTTCTTTTTGGCATGAGTGAAATAGGTGTGCCAAAAGTAGAAGCTGCTAAAAATAGATTGGAACAAATCAATCCATATATCAAGGTCATAACCCATAATACTCAGCTGACCTCCCAAAATGCTTTCAAAATCATTTCAGACTACGATCTTGTAGCAGACGGAACCGACAATTTCCCAACTCGGTATTTGGTAAATGATGCCTGTGTACTACTTAACAAACCAAATGTATATGCCTCCATCTTTCAATTCGAAGGGCAGGTAGCTGTTTTTAATTATACTGATAAGGAAGGGATTTTAGGACCAAATTACAGAGATATCTATGACACTCCACCACCTCCTGGATTGGTGCCAAACTGCGCAGAAGGTGGCGTACTTGGAGTTCTTCCAGGAATCATTGGAAGCCTTCAAGCATTAGAGGTAATAAAAGTGATCACTGGTGTCGGTGAACCACTAAGTGGTAAATTATATACATTTGATGCTTTGACATTCCAATCAAGAACCTTTTCTATCAAAAGAAAAGCAAGTAATCCATTAAATGGAGAAAAGCCGACAATAACCACCTTAGTTGATTATGAACAGTTTTGCGGAATGAAAGCCGTAGAAAGAAAAGTCAAAGAAATAACAGTTGAAGAATTCCATAAACTCAAGACAGAAGGCTACGATTTTCAATTAATAGATGTCAGAGAAGCATTTGAATACAATGAATCAAACTTAAACGGTGAACTAATTCCACTTGACAGGATTCTTGAAGAAGTTAATAAAATTGAGAGATCCAAACAAGTAATCGTCCACTGCAGAGTTGGAGGCAGAAGTGCTAAAGCCATTAGGGAGTTAGAAGATATGTTTGGGTTTGAAAATTTATATAACCTTAAAGGTGGAATTCTGGAATACTTGGAACTTTATAAAACTGAGTTAGATCATCAATAAATTTGTCTAAAAAGGTCAGATAAATTTAACTGTTATTTTGTTGTATATTAATAATGTTTTAAGAGCTTTAGCCCTTAAAACATTATATTAAAAACTTTTTAAACCCCTACCTCTTTAATCTCAATCTTTATGAAAAAACACGCAGTCTTATTGCTTGCCCACCAAAACCTTGTTCATTTAAAACAGTACATTGAGTTTTTAGGACCGAATTTTTTCTTCTATATACATATTAACAAAAAAGCATTTTTAACTGATGACGAAATTGAAGAACTAAAATCTCACCCAAACGTCAGGTTTATAAGTAGAAAATATCTCATCAGATGGGGAGGGACACGGATTCTTAAGGCAATTTTGGAGCTAGCTCAAGTAGCACTTAAAGATGATGAATATGCTTATTTACATACTGCTAGCGGTCAAGATTTCCCAATAAAAAGATCAGAAGAAATCCTGAAATTTTTCCATTTAAATCAAGGGAAGGAATTTATCGAATATTTTCCCGTTCCTACAGAAAGATGGGATAATGGAGGATTGGATAGGTATCAATTTTACCACTTATATGACTTATTCAATGTCAAGAGCAGGTTCGGGAAATTTATGATAAGGCTAACATTAAAGTTCCAAAAGATTTTTGGCATCAAAAGGGGGACAGTCAATAATTTACCTTCCATTTATGGTGGTTCATGTTGGTTTTCAATTACTGGAAATTGCATGAAATACTGTTTAGATTTTTTATCAAAAAATCCCAAAATTTTGGATAATCATGAATACGTATTTGGTCCTGAGGAATCCTTTTTTCAGACAATTATCATGAATTCACCTTACAAAGAAAGTGTGGTAAATGACAATTTATTTTATATAGATTGGGAGTTCAGAAATGGTAACAGTCCTGCTGTTTTAGATCAGAGTGATTGGAAAAATTTATTAAATTCAGATAAACTCTTTGGAAGAAAATTTCAATCTCCTACCTCTGATAAATTAAAGATCGATTTAATGGAAAAATTAAACATTTCGAATTCCTCAGAAATATTGGAAAAATAATTCCAAAAATATTATATACAAAAGATGAAAAACCAAGATCGGAATTACGGTCTTGGTTTTTTTGTGAAAATCATTATCAAAACTTGGATTTTGAAAAATCCTCTTCTATTTCAACAACTTAGGTTCACAAAACAGATAATGATTTAAACACAAACCTATACGTTTTTTAAATTTATTTTTATGTATTTTAAATTCATTTTTTTGCATTTCAAATAATTTATCCTTACTTTTGAAGGCAAATTAAGAAAAGGTCCTTTTCACAAAAAAACTTACTTCTTTTCCTTTTCATAATTTCATACACAATTTTAAAATGTGACTGACCGGGCGAAGCTGTACCAATACATGAATTTTATTCATATATTTCAGTTTTGACAATTACATCTATACCATGAAGAAACTCTTTATCCTTACGCTTTTATCCCTTACCCTTTTTTCCTGTGCCAAAAGGAACCTCGTATACTTCAGCGACATCGAAACCTATGAGGATTACTCCGTTCCGGTGGGACAGTTTACCGAACCCAGGATCCAGCCCGACGACCTGCTCAGCATCACCGTCACCAGTCTCAACCCAGAATCCAATATGCTGTTCAACGTCGGCGTCCTAATGCCTTCAGGCGACAGGGCCAATACCGTCGTCTCCAGCCCTGTCAACGAAAATTATCTCGTCGACAAGGACGGCTTCATCAACTATCCCGTCATCGGTAAAATATCCCTGAACAGGCTCACCAAACAGGAAGCCGTCGACAAAATGGCCGGGCTTGTCAGCGAATATGTAAAGGACCCAATCGTCAACATCAGGTTCACCAACTTCAAGGTCACCGTTATCGGGGAAGTGCAGAAGCCCGCTTCTTTGGTCATCCCTACCGAAAAAATCACCGTTCTCGAAGCTCTCGGCATGGCCGGGGACATGACCGCATACGGTAAAAGGGAAAACGTATTGGTCATCAGGGAAAAAGACGGCATGAGGACCGCCGCAAGACTCAACCTCAACGACAAAGCCGTACTCTCCTCCCCTTATTATTACCTGCAGCAGAATGATGTGGTCTACGTCGAACCTTACAAAACAAAGGCCATACAGGCCGATACCAACCCAAGAACCTTCTCCATCATCTCAACAGCCCTCAGTCTGGCGGTCGTCATTTTCGTGAACCTCAGATGGGCAATGCAGTAAAACCGACAATAACAATTCCGACATCACAATATCAAAATGGACTTATCTGAAATAATCAAAGAACTAGAAGAAGAGGAGAACAGAAAACTGGGCAAAACCAGCACCAACTACAAACTCCTGCTCTTCAAGTACCTCTCCAGGTGGAAATGGTTTGCCGCAGGCATTGCGCTCTGCCTGGCAGTGGCCTTCCTCGTGGCACATTTTTCAACGCCACAGTTCCAGATCAAAGCCACCCTCCTGCTAAAGGACAAGGAAAAAGGTGCCGACTTCAGCTCAAATGCAGTGGTCAACAACATGATGGGATTTGCACCCTCATCTTCTGTAGAAAACGAAGCCGAGGTCTTCAAGGCCCAGAGCCTCATGATCAAGGCCTGCCAGGAACTCGGGCTCAACAACAACTTCTACGTTCCCAGGGGATGGATGAGGTGGAAGGAAATCTACGGTAATGAGGTACCCTTCAAAATCACCATCCATGAAATCAACGAGTTCCAACCGGAAGTAGACCGCAACTATATCATACTGGAAGCGGCCGGGGACAACTCCTTTACCGTCGACGATCCACTTGCCGGAATAGGATCGTTCTCCTACGGAGAAAAAATAAACAACTTCTTCGGAACCTATTCCGTGGACCCCAATCCCGATTACAACCCTATCTTCGAAAACCTCCAGCAGCCCGTCAGGATCAGCTTCTTTGACCATGTGGCCATCGGAAGGGCCCTGGCACAGGAACTGGAGGTCAGCATCGTCAACAAGCTCGCTTCGGTCATTGAGATCTCCATCAACCAGCAGCACCCACTCAAAGGCAAAATACTCCTCGAAAAACTCATTGAAGTATACAACATGGAAACCGAGGACGACAAGAACAGGACTGCCCTCAACACCATCGCCTTCATAGACGAACAGCTCGTCGACCTTACCGCCGAACTCGAAGAAATCGAAAAAAAAGAAGAACAGTTCAAGCTACGCAACAACATCACCGATGTCGGGTCTGAATCTCAGTTATTCCTGTCCAGCACTGCAGCAAACAGACAGCAGATCAGTGAGCTATCCGTGCAG
>NZ_JBHLWI010000019.1:0-42622 GCF_042432905.1 Fontibacter flavus
AACGGCAAGCTACACCTATGCCGAATCTGCAAACCACCTGGGAAGCAGTGACAGCAAGACTTTTGAGATCGGTAAGGCTAATGCCACCATCGATGTTCAGGGCAAAACAGTGACTTATGACGGATCAGCACACGGTGCCTCCGGTACTGCAAAAGGCGTAATGGGTGAGGACCTCACAGGACTTGACCTTGGCGCAACCTTCACCAATGTACCGGGAGGAACTGCAAACTGGAAGTTCACAGATGTGACGGGCAACTATAACGATGATGAGGGATCGGTGGAAATATTGATCAATCCAAGAGAAATCACCATTACCGCCGACAACCAATCCATCTACTGCGGTCAAGATGAACCTGAATTAACTTACCAGATTACCAGTGGAGCTTTGGTAAATGGTGATACCTTCTCAGGAAGTTTGGAAAGAGAAAGCGGTGATGCTGCCGAGACATATAAAATCATCCAAGGCACCCTGACCTTGGGAAGCAATTATGACTTGACGGTTATTGAAGGGGTATTTACCATCAATGCCATTTCATCTATAGATGCAACGCAAACTTTTGTGAATATTCAGATCAATAATACAGGCCAATTGTCAGCTACCATATCACCGGCAATAGCCAATGTTCCGGTGACATTTACCATATATAAAGAAAACAATATAGACGTAGAAGTAACCTTATCAGGAATGACAAATGCTTCCGGAGTGGCAAGCGTAAATTGGACTGCTCCTGGAACAATCGGGGTTTATAAAGTGGATGTCATGGCAGGAAGCAGTGCTTGTGATGCAGTGATGGAGGCCTATGTCAGCGTGTTTGATCCTTCTGCAAGCTTCGTGACCGGTGGCGGTTGGTTCAACTCACCTGAGGGTGCCATGCCGGAAAAACCGCAGGCAGTAGGTAAAGCCAACTTTGGATTTGTCTCCAGGTACAAAAAAGGTAAAAACAATATGACTACCGAGGAAGTGGATGGCAATACCGAATTCCAGTTCCATGCTGGAGACCTGAACTTCAAATCCACCTTGCATGAATCCGGTTCCTTGGTGATTTCCGGAAGAAGAGCCACTTATCGTGGCACAGGAACCATCAATGGTCAGTCAGGATTCAGATTTATGGTAGTGGCCATAGACGGAGATTGGAACGGACAGAAAAATCCGGACAGTTTCAGAATTAGATTAACCACCACTTCAGGAACAATCATCTACGACAACCAAATGGGATCAGATGAAAATACTGAAGATGCCACCATTTTGGGTAACAATGGAACAGGCGGTGGATCTATCGTGATTCATGAAGTCAAAGGTAAAGGTCCAAATAAAAATATCCAGGCAAGTCTGATTGAAGTACCTTGGAACACACCTGTTGATCAACTTGAAAAAGAACTGCAAAAAATGGCTACTGACTGGTTTGATGGAGAAAATTATAAAATTTCGCTTGATCCGGTAGATTACAACCCATTGGAGCCAGGATTCTATCAAGTAAGTGGATATTTTGAAAACAACCCATGGTTTGCTAGAGAAGAGACCATACCTGTTCCTGTAATGGTATTAAGTAAAGCTTTGCCTGAGGATATTCTTATTGACAACAACCTTGTTGGCACAACTTTACAGGTAGGAGCTGTTGTAGGGAAACTCAACACAGTAGATAGCTTGGATGATATCCATATGTATTCTATGGACGAGGATTCCAACTTCGGTCTTGAAGGTAATGCTGTAACTTGGAAGGGCGAAGGTATACCACCTGTGACAGCAACCTTAAGAGTCCACAGTACCGACCGTGCAGGACAAACTATCAGTAGGGAAATCCAATTGTTTAGGGAAACAGGTTCCAGCAGCATGTTGATTTATCCAAATCCAGCCTTGAAGGAAACTAATATCCTTGTAAACCTGATTGAGGAAGCTGATGTGGAAATCCGAATCTTTGATGCTGCCGGAAGGTTAGTTTTCACTGAAGATTCTTTTGAGAAAAACAGCTTCGTCAGAAACATCGACTTAGATGGGCTTAGCCAAGGCCTTTACAATGTAGTGGTGAAAGTCAATCATCATTATATTCAAGGAAGGTTGGTGAAACAATAGATAAGCATTAGTAAATAGTTAAAAAAGCTACTCCAATTTGGGGTAGCTTTTTTTGTTGTCATGGTTATCAGGTTGTCAAAGTTGCCGGGTTGTCTTTATACCAATCCCTTTAGGAATTGCATATCGGTAGGAAAAAGGGGGAACTTATACCCATCAATCCCTCTGGGGATTGCCTATTGATTGATTGGAATAGACCGTTTGCGATGATTCTAAAATTTCCTGAAATTAGGGTCCGTCCCTAAAAGACGGTGGGAGAGCGAAGATGTCTCTTGGCCATCGATGGATTGTTCCGTTGGCACAATGCGTTAATAGCCATTTTGGAATTTATTTTCACCATTTAGGATTTAAGGAAATGAAGAAAAACATTAAGGTACTTTGGGAGAAACTCAAAAATTATCAATTACCAATATTCCATGAATCCGTTCCTCCAAAATCCTGAAATATCCAAAAAGTACTTTTGCGTCCTTTGTTATCTTTTGTGGTTCGAATAAAACTTAATGAAACCCTTAATTTCTTAACTTCTGATTAGTTCAACCCTCTAAATCTGAAATCCTATTTTTTATCCCCTTCAAATTTGAATATTAGTCAAAAAAGACCGCCGAGGTTCTAATCCCCCAGCGGTCTCTCTCTTGAGTCTTGAGTCTTGTATCTTGTGTCTTGTATCTAGATCCTACCTAAAGGTAGACAAGCTCGCTTCTCGCCTCTAATAGTCTATTTAAACGCCGGAATTCCCGTAATATCATGCCCCAAGATCAACAAATGGATATCATGGGTGCCTTCATAGGTGACTACAGACTCCAGGTTCATCATATGGCGCATAATCGGATACTCTCCCGTAATCCCCATACCACCATGGATCTGTCTTGCTTCTCGTGCAATTTCCAACGCCATGGCCACATTATTGCGTTTAGCCAATGAAATGTGGGCAGTAGTGGCTTTCCCTTCATTCATCATGACCCCAAGTTTCCAGGTAATCAACTGTGCTTTGGTAATTTCTGTCAACATTTCGGCCAATTTCTTTTGGATCAGCTGGAAAGAACCGATAGGCTTATCAAACTGTATCCTTTCAAGAGCATATCTTTTAGCGGAATCGTAACAATCCATGGCCGCACCAATAGCTCCCCAGGCGATACCATATCGGGCTGAGTCCAAGCACATCATCGGTGCACCCAAACCGCTTTTACCCGGTAATAAATTTTCCTTTGGAACTTTTACATTATCAAAAACAAGTTCACCTGTAGCAGAAGCTCTCAAAGACCATTTACCATGAGTCTCCGGGGTAGAAAAGCCTTCCATACCTCTTTCCACGATCAGGCCATGGATCCTGCCTGCTTCATTCTTAGCCCATACTACGGCAATATCCGCTTTTGGAGAATTGGAAATCCACATTTTGGCACCGTTCAAGAGATAATGGTCTCCCATATCTTTGAAATTGGTCACCATGCCGGAAGGGTTTGAACCAAAGTCAGGTTCAGTCAGTCCAAAGCAACCTAGCATTTCACCTGAAGCCAACTTGGGGAGGTATTTCTTCTTTTGCTCCTCAGAGCCAAATTTATAGATAGGATACATGACCAAAGAACCCTGAACAGATGCGGTGGAACGCATGCCCGAATCACCTCTTTCAATCTCCTGCATGATCAGTCCATAGGCGATGTAATCCATACCACCACCGCCATATTCAGCTGGAATTTGCGGGCCAAAAGCACCTACGTCACCAAACTTTTTGACGATTTCATATGGAAAATGCGCGCGTTGTGCCCAATCTTCAATGTACGGGCTGATTTCTTTTTTGACAAAGTCTCTGATGGAAGATCTGATCAGTTTGTGTTCCTCAGTCAACAGGTCATCAACCTGATAAAAATCCACTCCTTCAAAAAGATCCTTTTTCAAAGATTTGTGGGCGTTGGAAGTATGCTCCATAAGTATTTTGGTTTATTGCTAATTAAAATGGAATTTTACAGCACTAAGGCTCATTTCCTGCCCTGAAATAAATAAGAAGCAGGTTAAAATACTACCTTATCGCTCAAAAAATTAACATATGGACCCAGCAAATTACCCAAAAGACGTTTTAGAGAAGATAGAGCTACTTCAGGAAAAATTCAAAGCATCCGGACAGGACTTATCTTCTTATCTGGAAGGCTTATTGTACGCAGATTATATGACCTATTGGGATTATATCAACCTTGATATTCTCCTTTCTCTGCAGCAGCCCAGAACTTCCTTTAAAGACGAAAAAATCTTCATTATCTATCATCAGATAACAGAGCTCTATTTTAAGCTCATCATTTGGGAACTTGAGCAGATTGCGGAAAGGCAACCAATAGACAGCAAATTTTTTAAAGAGAGGCTTGGTAGGGTAATCATGTACTTTGATCAGTTAATCTCATCTTTTGAAGTCATGTGGAAAGGTATGGAAAAGGAACAGTTTCTAAAGTTTAGGATGTCATTATTACCTTCCAGTGGTTTTCAAAGTGCCCAATATAGGGTTATTGAAATCCTGTCAACAGATGTCCATCAATTGATCCATACTGATAGGAGAGAAGCGCTTCACAATGAAAAAGATACAGATGTTATTTTTGACCATTTATACTGGCAACATGGGGCTAAAGAATTGGCCACCGGTGAAAAAACATTAACATTAAAATCCTTTGAGAAAAAATATAGAAAAGAACTAAAAGAGCTTATTGAAACATATAGATCAAAAAATATCTGGAAGAAATATCAGGAATGTGCCGACAAGGACGGTGAGTTGGTAAAATTAATGCAGACACTAGATATCAAAGCTAATGTCTTTTGGCCTTTGGCACATTACAAATCGGCGGTAAAATATTTACAGAGAGACCCTGTGGATATCGCTGCTACAGGTGGTACCAATTGGCAAAAGTATCTCCCACCACGCTTCCAAAAAGTCATTTTCTTTCCCGAACTTTGGAGCCAGAGTGAAATGGATGAATGGGGAAAAGGCTGGGTGGTGAAGGAGGTTTTCGGAAATGAGGAATGAAAGTCGGATTTCGAAAGTGGGAAATGGAAGTTTGAACCATTAAGAAGTTAAGGCATTAAGGTTTTCATTAAGGTCTAAATGAAATTCTTCACTCTCTTAATTACTTAATGGTGAAAAAACCCAAAATCCACCTTCCCACTTCCGACATCAAAAGTCTTGAGTCTAGTGTCTAATTTCTAGCATCTCGCATCTAAATTTTAAGGATAAATACCTTACCAAATGAAAAAAGAACTACAATTACAATTGAGCCCGGAAGAGGCTTATGATGAAAACCTATTCAGGCAGGTAGCCTTGAAAAAAGCAGGCATCAACACTGATAACCAACAAGCCTTTGCCAGGCAGGTAAGGCGTTCCATTGATGCCCGTGGAAGGCAGGTCAAAGTGAATGTTACTGCTGAAGTGTTTGTTAATGAAACCCCGACTCCCCTTATCAATACTCCCCATGCTTACCAAAAGGTAAGCGGAAAAGATCCGATCATCATTGTGGGAGCTGGTCCTGCAGGTCTTTTTGCAGCGCTGAGAGCCATTGAGCTGGGGGTGAAACCTATCCTCATCGAAAGAGGAAAAGATGTACGGGCAAGAAGAAGGGATCTCGCAGCCATCAACAAGAACCATATCGTCAATCCTGAATCCAACTATTGCTTTGGTGAAGGAGGAGCAGGAACCTATTCCGATGGTAAGCTTTATACCCGTTCGAAAAAGAGGGGAGACATCAGGAGAATCATGGAAATATTCGTATCCCATGGTGCGACTGAAGAAATTTTGGTCGATGCCCATCCCCATATCGGGACCAATAAATTACCCAAACTGGTAGCTGAATTAAGAGAAAGCATTATTCAGGCCGGAGGGGAAGTCCTTTTTGAAACCAAAGTGGTTGATTTCATTCTTGAAGACAATGAAATGAAAGGTGTCATCACTGCAGATGGTGAAAAAATCAAAGGTCTGGGTGTCATTTTGGCCACCGGCCACTCGGCTAGGGATATTTTCCATTTGCTCCATAAAAGAAATATTCTGATAGAAGCCAAACCATTTGCATTAGGCGTAAGGGTAGAACATAGTCAAAATTTAATTGACAGAATCCAGTACCATTGTGAGATAGATAGAGGCCCTTATCTACCGGCATCTTCTTATGCCTTGGTTCATCAAACCCTCTTCAAAGGGAAACAAAGAGGTGTTTTTTCATTCTGCATGTGTCCTGGTGGATTTATTGTCCCAGCTGCAACTTCACCAGGCGAAATTGTTGTCAATGGCATGAGTCCAAGTAGAAGGGACAGTAAATATGCCAACTCAGGTATGGTAGTTGCCGTCGAATTGGAAGACCTGCCGCAATACCAAAAATATGGCCCATTGGCCGCTATGATGTTTCAATCGGAAGTAGAACAAAAAGCCTGGAAGATGGGAGGGGAGACCCAGACAGCTCCAGCCCAAAGATTGATGGATTTTACACAAAGAAAAGTAAGTAAATCTTTACTGGACACCTCATATCAACCCGGTTTAAGGTCCGTTGATATGTACGAGGTATTACCAGATTTTATTGCAGAGCGATTGAGGCAAGGTTTTATTGCATTTGGCAATAAAATGAAGGGATATTTAACCAATGAAGCTCAGATCATTGGTGTAGAGAGCAGGACTTCTTCTCCTGTGAGGATTCCTAGAGACAAAGATTCATTCGGACATCCTATCATTAAAAGATTATATCCCTGTGCTGAAGGTGCTGGATATGCCGGGGGCATTGTATCTGCAGCTATGGATGGCGAGCGATGTGCAGAAAAGCTGATTGAGCAATATGTCATAAAATAAACAAAATGCAGTTCATCATAAAAAGTGAAAAATACCCCTTTTGGGGTATTTTAATCTAGTCCATTATTTCAGAAATTTACATTGTAGTTAAAGAAAGAATACTTTAAAGTTAAACGATATTACCCTTATAATTTAAACACTTCATAAAACCGGCAAATGATTGCCGGTTTTTTGTTTTTTAAATAAAACCATTCCCTTTTTCATGAAAAAAACTTTAGAGTTCATATTCTGGCTTCCAAAGCTCTTTTGTACCATTATAGAGCGACTTATTGGCCAAAGCCACTGCAATGGCTGTCTTGCCTCCATTTTGAACATTGGAATGGGGTTGATCACCGGTGACCAAGCACCTATAAAAATCCTCCAAAGCATAAATAGAACCATCCTTAGTCGGTTGGTCCAATATTCTTACAGCTTTTTGGTCATTTGACCAAATGATTTTAGTGGCTCCGGAAACCCCATCGACTTGCTGAAGAGCAGCTTGAGTTTCAGGTTCCGGGTAAAATACACCCTCGTTGGTCAATAAAGAAATCATTCCTTTAGTACCTTTTATTTTGAAAGAATAGCCTTCTTGCTGATTCCCACATGTTGCTCCAAAATTTCCAATCATACCCTCTTTATCATAACGTAGCAAGACTTGTACATTATCAAAAGTCTCCCTTCCATCTTTGAAATAATCAATCCCACCAACTCCGTAAATGGAGCTTGGTGATGTTTCAAAAGCCCAATGGATAAAATCCATTTGATGGGACAACAATTCTGCGACAAGACCTCCTGAATATGCCTTGTACATACGCCAATTGATCTGCCTTTCCAGCTCGGGTGAAGGAACAGGCCTTCTCCAGTTATGGTTTCGGTCCCATCTTGCCTCGATTTGGGTCACCTTGCCTAACCATCCATTTTGGATCATTTCCTTTACCTTGAAATAAAGTGGAGAATATCGGTATTGGTGTCCGATTTGGATAATCTGATTCTTATATTGTTTACTCAAAGCATTCAATTTGAGGGCATCATCTACATTGAAAACCATTGTCTTTTCCAAAAAAAGATGTTTACCAGCTTCCAAAACAGCTAAAGCATGCTCAAAATGGAGATACAATGGAGTAGATACTATGACGATATCCAATTCTTTCTGCTCAAGAAATTTCCTATAATCATCAAAAAATGAAACGCCAGCTGAGTAGTTTTTTTTGGCTTGAGTTAGCCTAAACTCAAGATTGTCACAAATACTGACAACTTTGAATTTATCCGGCATGGTATTGAGCACATGATGCAAACCAGATCCCCTGTCACCATAACCAATGATGCCAACAGTATATGCTTTATCTGCTTTGTATGCTGATGAAAATGAAATAGGAAGTGCAGAACCAGCAGAAAGCAAAGCGCCTAATTTCACAAATTCTCTTCTGTTCAAAATAGGTGGGTTTTAAGGTTGATGTTTGAATATAAAAAACTTTTTAAAAAATCACTTCAAGAAAATTACCAATGGAGGCTGAGAATTATAAAAGAAAAATCACAAAAGTTGACAATCCTTGACACAAAAAACCTTTAAAATCTGTTTTGATCTAGAAGTTCACTAAAATTGAAGAAAATTAATCAAAATGGAGTTTGCTATTGTCGATATTGAAACAACAGGAGGTAATCCCAATATGGGTGGAATTACTGAAATTGCTGTGATTGTCACTGATGGCAATAGCATTCTTGACAGGTTCCAAACATTGATTAACCCGGAAAGGCATATTCCTGACTTTATCATAGGATTGACCGGCATCAATCAAAACATGGTACAAGATGCCCCCACTTTCATTGAAATAGCTGAAGAACTGTATGATTTTTTAAAAAACCGGGTGTTTGTTGCCCACAATGTCAATTTTGATTATTCCTTTATCAAAGAAGCATTTAAAGCACATGGCATAGATTTCAACCCGCCGAAACTTTGTACTGTAAGATTGAGCCGGAAAGCATTCCCTGGTTTTGGGTCCTATGGGTTAGGTAGACTTTGTGAGCAGTTATCCATTTCCATTGAAAATAGGCACAGGGCATTTGGCGATGCACAGGCCACAGCTATATTGTTTGAAAAAATTTATAATCAATCTCCTGATTTGATTTTTCAAAACCTCAAAAAGAATAACGGAGAAGCTTTTCTGCCTCCCAATATTAGCAAAGAAACATATGCACAACTCCCTGAAGAGACTGGAATATATTACTTCCACAATGATAAAGGTCAAGTCATCTATGTGGGTAAGGCAAACAACATCAAAGCGAGGTTCAAGAGCCATTTTTCAGGCAATTCAAAAGAAAAACTACAACTGAAATCCGAAATATATGATGTCAGCTGGGAATTAACCGGATCTGAATTTTTAGCCTACCTACTTGAAGTTTCAGAAATTAAAAAGTTTTGGCCGAAATACAACAAAGCGTTGAAATTCAAGAGCAGTAGTTGGGGCCTGTTTCAATACGAGGACAGCAATGGTTTTATCCGTTTTCAAGTTGGAAAAAATACCGGCAATCTAAAAAGTATCTATGAATTCGACAGCCATTCGGAAGGATGGAAATTCATCCTGGATAAAACAGAAGAGTTTAACCTCTGCCCGAAATTGACCGGTATTCAAAAAACTACCGGGGCTTGTTATGATCACCAAATTGAAAAGTGTTCGGGAGCTTGTTGTAACAAAGAGACTGTTGAAGGTTATAACCTGAAAGCACAAAAACTGCTGAACTCCTTAGGAGGTCAGCATGGCTCCATCATTATCAAAGAGAAAGGCAAGAATACAGGTGAAAGCTGCGCATTGTATTTTGAAAATGGTGTCTTTCGGGGGTATGGCTTTTTTGACCATGATGATTTCTTTCAAGAGAATACGGATATCATCAATATGATAACCATGGTGAAACCTTTACCTGAGACCAAGTATATTCTTAGATCTTTTGTAGGCAAGATTCACCATCGAAACATTATGATTGTATGATCAATTATCCAGGACAAAAGAAGCCACAGCACCTTGATTCAGTTCATACAAAGCTATTTGATCATTAAGTCTAATCCCAAATGATTGGGCAGCTTTACTTTCATTCAGCACGATCAGGACAATTTTACCATCAGGTCTTTGAAATGCGATATTGGCCAAACCTTCCGGTTCATTGCTGTCTATTCTAAGAGAACCAGCATCTACAAATTTTGAAGCATGGGCGATAATGTAATAAGCAGGATTTCTGTACACCTGATTGATTTTGATCGTCACTGCGCCCAAGCATAAGCTGCATCCACCTCTATCTGTGAAAGGACGAAGATCAGGTGCAGAGCTTAAATTCCACTCTAGAACAGTTTTTGCCCAGTTTCTACTTGCTCCGATAATCAGGTTCTTGACATGCCACGCTAGGTCACCTGGCAAGTTTCCTGGGGCACCAATCCATTGCTCAGTAAAATAAAGGTTCTTATCAGGATGTGCCAAATGGACTTCAGAAAGTGCTTCTATCTTTCCTCCATAAAGGTGAAAGGCCGATCCATCAATATATTTTTTGGCTTCTGGATCATCCAAAATACTGATAGGATAATCAGGGCGGTCCGCATTATGGTCATAAATGATGATTTTAGTCTGAATACCATTCTTTTCAAACATCGGACCCAAGTGATTTTTGATGAATTCGGCCTGTTGCTCCGGCAGCATCAATAAGCTTGGATTATTTCCTGGGTGTAAGGGTTCATTTTGAACAGTGATAGCGTCAATGATGATACCTTCTTCAGCCATTTGTTGGATATATTTCACAAAATACAACGCATAGGCTTCATAATATTCAGGCAATAAACTTCCTCCTCTCGTATCCTTATTGTCTTTCATCCAAGCTGGGGGAGACCAAGGAGAGCCCATTAACTTGATATCTGGGTTGATGGCAATAATTTCTTTCAAAACAGGGATCACATCCTGTCTGTCAGGTCCAAGATCGAATTTTTCCAATAATGGATCTTCTTCACCTTCTTCCAAGTCATGATAGGAAAAAACGGTTTCATTCAGATCGGAAGCTGCAATAGTCAATCTTAAATAGTTAATCCTGATGTCATTTGCGCCATCACCAAATAATTCCTGTAATAATGCAGCCCTTGCCTCTTCAGTCATACCCAATAAGTGTTTAGCACTTCCTTGGGTTAGGGTAAATCCAAATCCATCCATTTCCTGATAACTCACTTCTGGATTAATTTCAATGACAGGGACTGAGAAATTACTTCTTGAAAAGGTTATTTTATTCTGTTCTTGAAATAAAATATCTGAAGATGGATCAGTCAACCAAATATTTGCGTCAAAATTATCCTGTGAACAGGCACCGAGTAAAAAAATAAATAATGGAAGGAGAAGTCTTTTCATGAGCATGTCAAACATATTTAAGCCATGAAAATTAAATAAAATTCCCATGGCTTAAATATAATTATCGAAAATATCTCTTGAAACTTTTCTAAAAGGCAAGCGCAGCAAGTCCTAATTGTTTTTTGAAAGGCTTGATCAAATTGGTGACACTGTTGTTGTATTTACCCAAAATCTGTTGCCCCAGCAAACCAAGTAAAATATTCTGACGGGTCTTTTTTAAATCTAGAAACTGATTTTTTTTGATGGCATCAGTGGCATTACTATCCAATATTTTAAACATGTCATTGGTAAAGCTTTGATTATTGATTTTCAACTTGCTTTCCTGATCAGATGAAAGTCCAAGACCATCAAAAGTATTAAGGGCACCAAGTACCTGTGTAGGTAAATCAATTTTAGGAAGACTTGGTATCTGGGCTTCAACCTGATGAGACACAAAAGTTCCAAAGACAAATACAGCAAGAAATAGCAGGTTTTTCATGATTTCAAATTTTAATGTTAACTAAGAATAAAAAGGTAATTAAAATAAACAGTGATTCAAAGTAAACCTAAAACTTTCATAACACTCAATACGCCCAATAATAAGGTGATGAGCCATACCATTAAACTGAGTACATTCATAAATATGGTGTTTTTAAATTCTCCCATAATAGATTTCTTATTGACCAGCCAAATTACATAGCCGGAAAGTAAGGGGAGAAGAATGCCATTGGCCAATTGAGCAATCGTAATGAGTTGGACAGGGCGAATTCCAAGAGATGCAAATATCAATCCAAGACCCAAAATAAGCCCTATACTCCATCTCATAGGCTTTCCGCTAATATTGGAAGTCCATCCAAAACAGCCGGTGATCACCAATGAGCCTGCTAAAGGTGCTGTTACTGCTGAAGTTATGCCAGCAGCAAATAGCCCAAAACCAATAAAATATTTAGCCATTGAACCCATTAAGGGTTCTAGACCTTTTGCCAGATCCGAAGCACTGCTGACCTCCAAGGCGGAACCAGCTGCCCCTGCGATGACAATTGCCATAGAAACTACACCTCCAAGCACTACTGATAGAAAAGTATCAAACCTCACAAATTTAAGATCCTTAATGCTTTTCCATTTTTCAATCACCAAACTTGAATGAAGAAACAGGTTATAAGGAACCACCGTTGTACCGATCAAAGCCACAATAGTAAGGATGTTGTCCGTTTTGATTGTAGGTACCATTCCTTTTATCAAATCAAGAACTGAAGGTCTGACCATCATTGCACTCAGTAGAAATGCCATGCTCATGAGAATAACCAAAAACGTTAAAGCACGGGTAATCAGTTTATAACTCCCACTGTAAAGCAGAAATAGCGCAATGATACCAATACTTAAATTCATCAGGTTAATTTCAAGCTGGAGGAAACGGATTGAACCTAAGTCAAAAAACAGTTCTGCACCCAAGGACCCGCCACTGATATTTCCGGCCTCATAAGCTGCATTTCCCAATACAATGGCCATCAAAACCAAAAAAATTGAAAAATACCTCAGTCCTGCTTTCTGAATGGTTCTGTGAATATTGGGTATAAGTCCCAACTGAGTGACCAAACCAATTCGTGCAGCTGACTCCTGAAGGATTATGGTAGTGATGATGGATAATCCCAATGCCCAAAGCAGGTCATAACCAAAATTAACTCCAGCAAGTGTACAAACTGTAACAGTCCCAGGACCAATAAAGGCCGCAGCAATCAATGGGCCTGGACCAAAATATTTTGACCACTCTCTTTTCATGGAGCCTGTTGCAAGGCATATACAGCAAAAGAACCAAGCCAATGAGTGCCTTCATAGTTATCATCAACGATTGAAGGAAGGGAGTATTCAATGTGCTCATTGGCCATGGGCATCAAGTGCCCATATTCATTGGGAAAGTCTTTTATCAATCCATACAAAACCCAAGCCCTGCTAAAATTCAAGCCATCCAAATGGACAAGCTTACCATCTGTCCTGTCACTCACTTTCCCAGGTTCCAAAGAAAATTGCTTCTTTGAAAGCTCTGGCATAAACTGTACTAACCAACTTTTAAATTCTTCTTTAGGCAATATTTTTCTCATGATATCCAATTCTTGAAAACAAGGGGATAAAAAATCAAAACCGCTAGGTTCCCAAGTCAAAGGGCAATTGGCATCTTTTAGGAACCAATCCATTGAACGGGTTCGGATCATTTCTTCCAAAGCCTGATTGTTCAATGTTTTGGCATAATCGTAGGCAAAAGTGAGCCCAAAAGCAATATTTGAATGCTCTCCAACTCTAATAGGATAAATCAATTTGGGTAAAAATTCCAGGTACTTCTCCACCATTAAGTCAGTAAGCGGCTGAAGATTGGTCTCAAGAGTCCTTGCCAAAGGGTCATCCCATACATGTAACTCTTCAGCCAATTTCAGCACCCAAGCCCATCCGTAAGTCCTTTCAAAGCTACTGTTCTGAGGAAAAGTGAAATATTCTACCTCGGCTGCAATATTTTCAGCACTTATGTTTTCCAAAAGCTTCATCTTAATTTCCTCCTGGTTTTCAAGATCAGGAAATTGCCTCAATAAACTGACCAACATCCAGTGTCCATGTACACTTGAATGCCAGTCAAAACAACCGTAAAAGGCGGGATGAAGTGCCTTTGGACCTTTCAAATATTCCTCACTATCAAGTGTTTGGTTGAGTTTATTGGGATATTCTACTTGCATACAATGTAGCGGTAGGGCTGCTAATCGATTAGCTTCTTCCAGAGTCAAGCGGACAGGGGAGGAGTTGATGACATCTTCTTTACCATGACTAGTACATCCTGCTATTATCAAAGGAACAAAAACAAGAAATAAGAATTTTTTCATGCATGTAGTGATTTTAATTTTTGAAGATAAGCGGAAAATTGTGGATACACATAAATGTTTTCTTATTTTGTAAAGCATAAAATAAAATCATTTTTACCATGTCCAAAACAGATGAATTCAAAGCGCATTTAGAGAAAGGATATACTTTCAAAGGCGACTCAATCATATTAGGTACGGGAATCGTTGACCATGAGCCTATTCCGCAAGCCCAGATCAAAATACCACTCAAAACTCTCAATAGGCACGGAATGATTGCCGGCGCTACCGGTACAGGTAAGACGATTACCCTACAGGTTTTGGCAGAGCAACTTTCACACCACGGTATCCCATCTGTGATGATGGACCTTAAGGGAGACCTTTCTGGCCTTGCCCAGGCAGGTCAGATGAACCCAATCATTGAGAAAAGAATCGGTCTGATTGGAATAGATTATGAACCGACAAAATTTCCTGTTGAGCTGATGTCCATATCCAACGAAAAAGGAGTAAAGCTCAAAGCCACTGTTTCTGAGTTTGGACCGGTACTGATATCACAGATTTTAGAACTGAATGACACACAAAGGGGAGTAATAGCACTTGTTTTCAGGTATTGTGATACCCATCATTTGCCCTTGTTGGACTTAAAGGATTTGAAGAAAGTCCTGCAATATGTGATCAATGAAGGTAAACAAGAGATCATGAAGGAATTTGGTGCTGTTTCTCCTGCTACGGTGAATACCATCATGCGAAAAATCATAGAACTAGAGCAGCAAGGAGCAGAGAACTTTTTTGGAGAATTGTCCTTTGATGTAAATGACTTTGTACAGACTGAAAATGGTAAGGGAGTTATTTCGATTATACGTTTGACCGATATTCAAAACAGGCCAAAGTTATTCTCTACCTTCATGCTTTCTTTGCTTTCTGAGATTTATGAGACTTTTCCTGAAGAAGGGGATACCGGCAAACCGAAACTATGTCTTTTTATTGATGAAGCACATTTGGTGTTTTCAAATGCATCAAAGGACCTGATCGACAAAATTGAAGCTATCGTAAAATTGATCAGATCAAAAGGGGTTGGGGTTTATTTCTGTACGCAGACACCTACAGATGTACCGGAAAAGGTTTTGGGTCAATTGGGTTTAAAAATACAGCATTCCTTGAGGGCTTTTACAGCCAAGGATAGAACAGCCATTAAAAAGACAGCTGAAAATTACCCCTTGACGGATTTTTATAAAACTGATGAAATCCTGACTTCCATGGGAATTGGTGAGGCACTTGTCACTGCACTCAATGAAAAAGGAATCCCTACACCATTGGCCCACACCTTGCTCAGATCTCCTGAATCCCGAATGAATATTTTGGCACCTGAAGAAATAAATGATTTGGTCAACAAATCCAGTTTAGTAAGAAAATATAATGTAGAAATTGACCGTAAAAGTGCCTTTGAAATCTTGGATGAAAAGATCACAAGAGCTGAACAAATGGCCGCAGAGCAAGCAGCTGAAAGTACCACTGCGCAAAGAAGAAGTCCTGGTAGGCCTCCAAAAGAAACTTCGATGATCGAGGATTTGTCCAAAAATACCATGGTCAGACAAATTGGAAGGACGATATTTAGGGAATTGGCTAGAGGAATTATGGGGTCATTATCAGGAAAGAAAAGATAGGAGAGGTGACTAAATTAAAAATCGGGATAGTAGGGGCAGGTGCATCAGGGTATTTTGCAGCTATCCACGCTGCTGGTCCTGATACAGAGGTTACAATTTTGGAAAAGACTTCAAAATCCTTATCCAAAGTAAAAATATCTGGGGGAGGAAGATGCAATGTTACCCATGCAGCATTTGAGGTTTCCAAACTGGTTAAAAATTACCCTAGGGGAGAAAAATTCCTTAAAAAAGTATTCCAACATTTCTCCGTCAAGAACACAGTTGATTGGTTTGAATCACGTTCAGTTCCTTTGAAGGTTGAGAGTGATGGCAGAATGTTTCCGGTAAGTGATCAATCTCAAAGTGTCATTGATGCTTTGCAAAAAGAGGCAAACCACCTTGGGATTAAGCTCATGTTCAACTTTGGTCTTGAGTCGATTAATGTTGAGAAAGGCCAATTTAAGATACAATCCAAGGATAAAACATTGGTTTTTGACAGGCTGATTGTGTGTACTGGAGGCAGTCCCAAAGTTGATGGCTTTAACTTTCTCCAAAAACTTGGGCACAGTATCAATCCGCCTGTTCCTTCATTATTTACTTTCAATACGCCCCAAGAACCTATCAGACAATTAATGGGAATATCAGTTCCTGATGCGCATGTACGACTTGAGGGCACTAAGATGTCTTATAGAGGTCCTTTGTTGATCACACATTGGGGAATCAGTGGACCGGCAGTCTTGAAGCTTTCAGCTTTTGGTGCACAATGGCTCTATGAAAAAAATTATAAAGCAAAAGCCCATATCCGTTGGAATCATGAGTGGACGGAAGAAAGTCTAATTTCAAATTTGCAAAACTTTAAAAACCAGCATCCTAAGAAAAAAATAGCAGGCAATCCATTATTTGGATTACCACAAAGACTATGGTTACATTTGACTGAAAAATCGGAAATTTTTCCCGACAGTATCTGGCAAAATATCGCAAAAAAACAATTCCATAAACTAGTTCAGAATCTTTTTTGCTATATTGTCACCATTGAAGGAAAAACCACTTTTAAGGAGGAATTTGTGACTGCAGGTGGGGTAAAATTGGAAGAGGTCAACCCAGAAACAATGGAAAGCAAATTAATAAATGGTTTGTTCTTTGCCGGTGAGGTCTTGGATATTGATGGTATCACTGGAGGTTTTAATTTTCAGGCAGCCTGGAGTACAGGTTACCTTGCTGGCAAAAATGCAAAACACTGATTTTGAGCATGCAAAATAATCCACCCGTTAGCTTTGAGCGCATAGAGGAAATGATAGATGGTGATGCCGACTTCAGGGCAGAACTGGTAATGGCTATCTATAATTCTTTATTGGAGTTAAAAGAAAAGTACCTGGAAGGCGCTGAACTGCAGGATGAAGAAATCATTCAGGAAATAAGACATAAGGTTAAACCTTCTTTGGCATTGTTTGAAATTCATTTACTCAATGACCTTGTAACAGAAGGAAAAGATATCATCGAAACCCAAGGCTTTGGCCCGGCATTTTTGGAGCATTTGGAAAAATTTTTGGATGCTGTGGACAAAACAATCGATTATTTAATTCCTCACGTTAAAAAAATAGAAAACGGTGAATAGACTTTAGCTTAGAGTCTATCCACCAAATCTACCAACCGGTTGGAATAACCGGCTTCATTATCATACCAGCCTACAATTTTCACGAGATTTCCTTTAGCTGAAGTAAGTCCTGAATCAAATATGCAGGAGTGAGGATTGCCTATGATATCAATTGAAACAATTGGATCCTCAACATATTCTAATATTCCTTTAAGCTCATTTTCTGAACTTTTTTTGAAAATCGCATTAATTTCTTCCGTAGTAGTTTCCTTTTTTAATTCCACTATCAAATCAGTCAAAGAACCGTCAGGTACGGGAACCCTCATGGCAGAAGCTTCAATTTTACCCTGTAGATCCGGCAGCACTAGCTCCATAGCTTTGGCCGCGTGGGTGGTTGTAGGGATGATGGAATATGCCGCAGCCCTAGCTCTTCTCAAATCTCTATGAGGCGCATCGTGCAGGTTCTGATCATTGGTGTATGAATGCACCGTGGAAACAAAGCCCTTTTCAATACCAAAATTCTCTTCTAAAATCTTCACCATGGGAGCCAGGCAATTGGTTGTGCATGATGCATTTGAAACTATCTGCTCTTCACCGGTCAGGATATGGTCATTGACACCTAATACAATCGTAGGTACTCCATCACCTTTGGCAGGTGCGGTAATGATAACTTTTTTGGCTCCTGCAAGTAAGTGACCTTCAGCTTGGGATTTTTCCGTAAAACGGCCAGTGGATTCTAATACGATATCAATATCCAAATCCTTCCAAGGAATCATAGACGGATCCTTCTCTGCAAAAATTTTAAGTTTTTTATCCTTAATCAGTATATCACCATCCACAACCTTGACCTGAAATGGATATTTACCATGTACTGAATCATATTGCAGCAAATGGGCAAGGGTATGAGGATCTGTAAGGTCATTGACGGCTACCAGGTCAACCCCTTCTTTTTCCATCAATAACTTTATCGTTAACCTCCCGATCCTGCCACATCCATTTATGGCAACGCGTTTATTTCTCATCTCTATAATTGATGTCAAAATGTGATTGCGAAATTAATAAAGTTGTTTGTCAAAGGCTAAAAAATATTTTTTTCTCTAATTTTCAGGGTTTTGAAAAGTTAAACCAAATATTTTTTTGTCATTTTTTGCAATGTAAAATTAACCCTCTATATTTGCATCACCGTTAAGAAAACGGGTACCCCAAACCAAAAAATGGTCGATTCGTCTAGGGGTTAGGACGCATCCCTTTCACGGATGAAACACGGGTTCGATTCCCGTATCGACTACTGAAAACACTGAAAAACTTCAGTGTTTTCTTTTTGAATGGTCTGTTCGTCTAGGGGTTAGGACGTATCCCTTTCACGGATAAAACACGGGTTCGATTCCCGTACAGACTACGACAAATTGATGTTTTTCATCATTCAGATTGCTTTGAGCATGATGAATTTGTTTTATGGTTGTTAGTGGTTAAAGTGAGTGAAAACCCAGTCTTCTAGGCTGGGTTTTTCATTTTATACCAATACAAGGCCAATTTGCAGCAATTGTTGCCAGGTTTTGGATAGTACAAACTGATTAAAATTGCCTAATCCTTCATCTGAGTACTGCTCCTGAAAATCCTTGAGCGTCATTTCTTTTTTATTCTGCTGCGGTATCAATAGAGGTAACAGTTTCATCAACCATTCTGCTTCTTTCAAGCTCAACTTGATTTCAGCTTTATGGGATTTGTTTTCAAAGACCAATTTTGCAGCTTCTATAACTTTACCTTTTTTGGTGTATTGGTAAGTATTCATTTCCGGGGAATTACCAAGCCAAACCATTTTTGCATTGGGCTTCATTACCTGATAACCTTCAAACTGAATGGCATGAAAAATAAAGTTAGGAGAAACCGTGGTTTTCGGAATCCTGAAATCAAACCAATCCTGAAGTGAAAAATCGAAACCTATCCCATGCATATAATTAAACAATGCTTTTTTCAAACCATCGCTGAACATTTCATGGTCTGCACCCAATGGATCTTCATGGCTTAAGTCATTGTCTGCAAATAGTCCCTTTTCAGGCCCAGTTCTGATAACCTGATAGGACATTGGATCCAAACCTATCGGGGCATGTGAAGTCATGGCAAATAAATGCCAAAAGCCTGATTGCAATACATTGTGCATAAAAAGCTGACGTACCATTTCCAAACTGTCAATGGTTTCCTGTGCTGTCTGGGTAGGGAATCCATACATCAAATAGGCATGCACCATGATCCCTGATTCTGTAAAATTATGGGCAACCCTGGCCACTTGGGAGACAGTAACGCCTTTCTGCATCTTTTCCAACAGTCTATCGGAAGCCACCTCCAGGCCACCGGACACAGCAATACACCCTGAAGCTTTAAGCAGCCTGCACAAATCCAAAGTGAAGCGCTCTTCAAAGCGGATATTCGTCCACCAGGTAATCTTGAGTTTCCTTTTTAGAATCTCCAATGCCAGCTCTCTCATCAAAGCAGGCGGCGCAGCTTCATCTACAAAATGAAAGCCTGTTTCGCCTGTCTGGGCCACTAAATCTTCGATTCTATCACAGATCAAAGATGCACTGATAGGATCGTAATTTCTGATATAATCCAAGCTGATATCACAGAAAGTACACTTTCTCCAATAGCATCCATGGGCCATGGTAAGCTTGTTCCACCTGCCATCAGACCATAGTCTGTGCATGGGATTTGCAATTTCAATCACTGAAAGATATTGATGAATAGGCAATCCCGAGTAATCAGGTGTCCCTGTTTTGCTGAAAGGCACATCTGTTAAAGGTGAACCATTGATATATTCTACTTTACCATCCTGAAGAAGAAAAGTTCTTTTCAGTTGGGAAACATCAATTTCACCATCCAAATATTCAAGAAGGGAAGTCAAAGGCCTCTCTCCGTCATCAAGCGTTATGAAATCAACATAACGGAAGACCCTAGGTTCTTGTAGCGATCTCAATTCTGTGTTGGGATATCCGCCTCCCATAGCGACCTTGATGTTGGGAAAATGTTTTTTGATATAATCCCCACAGCGTAAGGCTCCATATAAGTTGCCTGGGAAGGGAACAGAAAAACATACCAGCGAGGGATTGGCGTTTTGGATTTCCTTTTCAAGTTCTTCAATCAAAAACTCATCCGTAAAAGAGAGTCCTTTTTCCAAAGCTTCATCAAGAGGATCAAAAGATACCGCAGACCTTCCCAAACGTTCGGCATAACGACTGAACCCAAAGTTAGCGTCCAGCGCTTCCTGAATCAGATCACCCAAGTCTTCTAAATATAAAGTGGCCAGATGTCTGGCTTTATCCTGGATTCCCATGGTACCAAAAGCCCATTCCAAATCATCAATTTGCTCAAATCTGGAAGCCTGGGGCAAAAAATCTCCTTCACAAATATTGTAGGCAATAGTGGGATTATCGAACTGAAGAAATTTGATCACAGGATCAATAGTTTGGATATATTCATCCCTTAATTTGAAAATCCTTTTGCTGTTAGACGACAGTTGACTGATATCTTGTTTTGCAATCCTGTCAAAAGCCTTTTGAAGCCCTTTTTTTGAAAAAATCCTCAGTATTACTTTGATTCCCAAGTCAGCTTGAAAGGAAGTTTTACCAAGTGTGTTTAGGTAGCCTTTAATATAAGCTGTCGCAGGGTAGGGGGTATTGAGCTGGGTAAATGGGGGCGTTAAAAGTAGGATCGATTTTGACACTGAAATTGAATTTGTTACAAAGTTGGTGATTTTTTATCTAGAAGGGGAAAAGTTTTAAAGTAAAAAATAAAAAGGCAAAAGGTAATCCAACTTTTACCTTTTGCCCTTTTACTTGGCTCTTTAACCTTAATTACATTTTATCACCATAGAAAATGGCATTGAAGAAAAGCTTGTTCGTTCCGAACCAAGTCCCCCTAAAGTTGGGATTGTCCACAAAATGGATCACTCTTCCCTGACCAACCTGTGAAACCAGAACACTAGCGCTTTGCTTAACTTTTTCTAGGTTATTGGATGATACATAACCGCCCAAAAGTGGGTTTTGGGTATACCTTACAGGAGTTTGGTATTTGTTTTTGGAAGGCTTAAAGAAAATCGTTGTGTTGCGGTATACCGGGATTTCAACATTTCTATAACCAAATCCCAAAGGATGGGTAATATCCAAATGGCCTAAATAAATACTTCCCCCTATAGCCTGTGCTCCTTCAAAGTCTCTTCTTGAAGCAAAAGGAACAAAATCAGGTCCTTTGGCAGATTCAGTAGTCAGGTATTCCTCTTTCGCAATTTCTTGGGACTGTAGCCATTGACTGGCCATCCTAAGGGATATAATTGTCCCACCTCTATTTAGCCAATCTTTTAAATGATTAATCTGAGCCGCTCCTAATGAATTGTAACTACCTGAAGTCAGGATAAGGGTATTGTAATCATACAAGTTAACCCTTCCGAATAAGCCAAGATCAATTTTGCTAATAGACATGCCCACTTTGGTGTCCATCAAATGCCAGATTTCTCCGGCTTCATATTGGGAAGTACCTTGTCCCACCAACATCAGCACTTTAGGTTCTCTTACTGCTGAAATATTATTGCTTCCTAAGTCTATGCCTTTTAAGTTAAAACCAGTAGTAGTAGCATAAACATGCTGTTGACTGGCTTTCGCAGCCAGGGCAATTGCCTCATGGAGTTCAGTAGCTGATAATTTTTGAAATCCTGTTGGAATAACCAGGGAACCCGCAGGGAAATCTTTAGATCCCTGATCAGTATTTGAAGTAAATGGCAGTGCAGTGGTCTCTACGTGAACCCCAGATGCCTGCAAATGATGAAGGAATTTTGGGGCGAAATAATCTGACCAATCTACGAGATAGGCAACATACTTGCCAGCTTGAGGAAAATGAAGTTCCAAAGATGGTAGAGTGGTTAACTCCTTTCCAGTACTTGCAACTGTCTGTGAGGAATAGGGAATGCCGTAAGCAAGGGCCATGGTCCAGGAAGAAGCATCATAAAATACAGAGTCAGCAAATTCCGTTACTTTTTCAAACATACTCCTGACCATTCTATACTGTGGCTGAGAAGTCGGTACAACCCATGATTTACCTTTTTTGAATGACTTACCTTCTGCATTTATTTCTCTATCATTTTCAAATACTTTAATCTTATGATCTAATAATAACTTGAGAAACAATCTATTTCTGGACTGGTCGAATTCATCTCCAAAAACATAAGCCTTTGTTCTGCTACTATTTGCTTCAGATATGGCGGTTTGAAAATATTCCCTCAGGTAGCGGTGCATGTATTCCCTTTCCTTAACACCCCCTTCCATAGTCGCAATTGAGGTTCTCAACTGATTGCGAATTGTAAAGGCAAAGGTGATAGGCCCTCTTTGGGAATTTTGAATATGGCCCCTTGAAGAACCTTGTTCGAACACCAATCCAAGCCCTCCTTGAATATCCGGATAGGTGGAACCATAGCCGGGATAGCTGTTATCGAAAACTTCTTTGGTCCAATATAAGCTACCTATATCATCCAACGCCTTTGCAAAATAGGCCGCGAATTTACTGTTGATGTCTTCGTAATTTTTTCTGGGAATGACAGGATTTTCACTACCAAAAGGCTTGGTCGGTTCAAAGAAATAAGTGCTGTTTGTACCCATTTCATGAAAATCTCCAACAACATTCGGGTACCAGGTATGGTACCAGGCTATTTTGGTTTGAAGTTCTACCTGCGCCAATGGCAACCAATCCCTGTTCAGGTCAAACCAATAATGGTTGACCCTTCCTGATGGCCAAATCTCATTGTGCTCGCGATCCAAAGGATCCGCAACTGGAGGAGTGCCTTTATGCATATTCGCCCAATTGGAATGACGGTCTCTGCCATCTGGATTAATGGCGGGATCGATCAAAACAACCGCATTTTCCCTGATTTCTTTTGCTAGCTCACTTTTGGATGCTAATAACCAGTAAGCAGTCAATATAGATGCTTCACCTCCTGAAGGCTCATTTCCATGAACACTATAGGCCAGATTGATTACCGCTGGCATACTCGAAACATCGGGCATCGGTGCTTGAGGATCTACCAACTTGAGATGGTTGGATCTGATAGATTCTATGTTTTGGATATTTTGGCCTTTACTGATCACCAACACGACCAAAGGTCTGCGCTGATTGGTATAGCCAATTGTATGCAATTCCGCCATATCTGAAACTTCAGCCAATTTTTCAAAATAGGCTACTAAGCGGTCATATCGGGTGTGCCATTCACCGATTTCATATCCCAGAAAAGATTCGGGTGTGGGGATTTCTTCGGAGAAAGTTTCGCCGGGGAAATAATAGGTGTTTTGGGCCTTAACCTGTACAAAAGAAAGAACAAGCAGGAACAAGAGGAGTAGCGTTTTCTTCATGGTCGAAATTTTGAGAAATTTACTCCTAAAATACTGATCAAAAAAATGAAAATCCATCAATGGTTTTTGAAAGCTTGGGAAATGGCTTAATTTGGAATCATTAACCAAATCCATTAAACCTATGAGAAAAATTTTAACCACTTCAGTGGGATTTGTAGCTGTCATGCTGGCTTTCCCTGTTTTTGCGCAGCAACAGGAAATCAAACTTCCACCTCAGGCGACTGAGTTCTGGGAGCCAATTGTTAGAAAAGTGCAGCCTGGAAATGAAAATCATCAAGCCCCATCTGATGCCATTGTTATTTTTGATGGAAGCAGTCTAAGCAATTTTGTGAGTTCAAAAACAGGTCAAAATCCTGAATGGACTTTGCAAAATGGGGTCATGACAGTAGCACCAGGAAAAGGTGATATTGAAACCAAACTTGGCTTTGGAGACATGCAACTTCATATAGAATGGTCGGCGCCAACAGTCATCAAAGGAGAAGGACAGGGTAGGGGCAACTCGGGGATTTTCCTCATGTCCCACTATGAAGTTCAAGTCCTGGATTCTTATGAAAGTAGAACTTATTCAAATGGACAGGCAGCGAGTATATACAAACAATATCCACCATTAGTGAATGCAATGAAAGCTCCGGGAGAATGGAATACTTATGATATTTATTTTACAGCACCAAGGTTCAATTCGGATGGAATGCTTGTTTCCCCAGCAAGAGTTACCGTGGTACACAACGGGATCTTAGTCCAAAACAATATAGAAATCAAAGGTCCTACAGAATATATCGGTATCCCAAATTACAAAGCGCATCCCAATGAACTGCCCATCAAACTTCAGGATCATGGAGACTTGGTCAGCTTTCGCAATATCTGGGTTAGAAAGTTATAAGTTGAAAACTATCATCTTCAGATCATAAGAGAGTTAATAACAATAATTAAATATATAAAATGCTGATTATCAATAATTAATCAGCATTTTTTTATAGTATTACTTAAATATTAATCAACGTAAATTAATGGATAACCAAACCCTAAGATTCTAGGCCAAAAATATAGAATTTAAAAGGGATAGGTGTCTAAGTCCAATCCCCATAGCAAAGGGAGGACAAAGTAAGTGAATAATGTAATGATCAAAATCGAAATAATATTCATCCATAAACCGGCTTTAAACATATCCGGCATACTCAGGTAACCAGAACCAAATACTACCGCATTGGGAGGTGTAGCGACTGGAAGCATAAAAGCACAGCTAGCTGCCATCGTAGCACCCACCATCAAGCCAAAAGGGTGAACACCCATCGAGTAAGACACCGCCGCCAGAATTGGAAGTATCATGGATGCTGTGGCCACATTAGAGGTGATTTCAGTCAAGAAGTTAACTGCAGCAATGATAATTAACAAAAATAAAACAAAAGCGATGAAATCCAGGAAAACAAATTGATTGCCTATCCAAGAAGCCAAACCAGTAACTTTAAAACCTTCGGCCAAGGATAGACCACCTCCAAAAAGCAACAAAATACCCCAAGGTATACGCTCGGCAGTTTTCCAGTCTAACAACTTAGTTTTACTATCAGAAGAGGGGACAACAAAGAGCAAAATAACCCCAGCAATGGCAATCATGGTGTCATCCAAAGCAGGGATAAGGTCCTGAAGAATAAAAGAGCGAATAATCCAGGTAATACTGACAAGACCAAAAACCAAGCCTACACGTTTTTCTTCAACAGATATTGGTCCCAAAAGTTGGAGCTGTTTTTCAATTTCATCTTTACCACCGGTTATAGAAAAATCTTTTCCAAAAGGGTAGGCATACCTGACCAAATAAACCCAGCAAATGAATAAAAGCAATGCTGAAATAGGTAAACCATATAGCATCCACAAAGAGAAACTGATTTCATAATTATACATTTCCTTGACAACTCCTGCCAAAATAATATTTGTGGGCGTCCCTATTAAAGTAGCCATTCCTCCAATTGAGGCGCTATAAGCGATTCCCAACATCAGGGCTTTACCGATTTTGTGGTCATCGATGGTCGAATCCTCTTTTAACGTAACGGAAAGCTGGCTTACCACAGCAATTGCAATGGGCAACATCATCAGGGAAGTGGCTGTATTGGATATCCACATTGACAAAAATGCGGTGGCAAGCATAAAACCTAAAATGATTCTTTGGATATTAGTACCAATTAATGCGATGGTATTCAAGGCAATTCGCTTATGGAGATTCCATTTTTCTATTGCCATAGCAATCATAAATCCTCCCATGTACAACAAGACCATAGGATGAGAGTATGAGGAAGCTGTATTACTCATAGGTAATGCTCCAAGGGTAGGCAGTAAAACCAGAGGCAATAAAGACGTAACTGCTATTGGTATGGCTTCTGTAATCCACCATGTTGCCACCCAAACTGTTACAGCCAACATGGCCAAGGCATCCTTGGACATTCCTGCAGGCTCCAAAAAAAACAACACGATAAGAAATATTACTGGTCCTAAAATGCGGCCAAAAACTGCTGTTTTATTTTGGGTCATGAGAAGAAGCTAATAAGTTTTAAGCTTAGTGATTTTTTTCACAATTTCAAATACCAGATGAATGAGAAGGGGACTTAATCATTTGAAAGGTAATATCAGGTTGAAAGAGATTACATTTCTTTATTTAACATAATGTAAATTATATAACAAATAGAAATGGTTCATATAAAAAGGAGATTTGGAAGTTTTCATACGACTGTAAAGCAACAATGAAATCATGGAAATATATATGATTCAAATTCCAGTAAAAAATCTCAAGAGAAACGTTTCTAAAAGTTAAACCTATCAGACACCAATGAATTCTAAACATAATTAATTTTTATAAAAAGAATTTTTAAGTGAAACGTAAAACTTACTAGTAATACAAAAATATTTGAAATTGGGCCTATTTAAGAGATTTTACCTAAACTAATGTATAATATTAGAATTTTTGTAGTATAGATGAGAAAGAAATGATGTATTAATTTTTTTTTAATTCCAACGCAATAACCTCATCTTGATTTGATGTTTTGATCCTCTGGTAAAAAAAAATAATCCGCTTCAAAACTGAGCCAGAATAATTGTGTCAATTAATTATCGAACCCAAATCTATCATTAAGTGAAAATAAATGAAACTCCACAATTAAGCCAGGTCCATATTGACAATGAAATCTATTACCAGATTTCAAATGTAGACCACATGCGCACTTTTTTCATGAGCATCATCAGCAATTCAAACCACTGGCTCTTTATTGGAAGCAACGGTGGATTGAGTGCCGGTAGAAAGGATCCTGAAAATGCATTATTTCCTTACTACACGGATGACAAAATCATAGAATCTTCAGAAATCACAGGCTCGAAATCCATCATTCGTGTTCTGAAAGATGAAATACTTCATGTTTGGGAGCCTTTTTCCATACAATTTGCCAATCTATATCAATTACAAAGAAATCTTTATAAAAATTCCTATGGCAACAAGATTTTATTTGAAGAAATCAACCATGATTTAAAAATCAGCTTCCAGTACCAATGGTGTTCCAGTGACCGATATGGTTTTGTAAAAACCAGCAAATTAATTAATAACGGAACCAGTGAGATCGAACTTTCTTTGCTGGACGGTATTCAGAACATCATGCCTTATGGTGTAGGCTCTGCACTTCAAGGTCAGCGAAGCAATCTTGTCGATGCATACAAAAGAAATGAACTGGAAAAAGAATCCGGCATTGGTATTTTTGCCCTAAGCGCCATCATTGTTGACAAGGCGGAACCAAGTGAAGCATTGAAGGCTACAGTGGCATGGTCATTGGGGATGGAAAATGCCAGGCACCTCCTCTCCTCCTCTCAACTAAAAGCTTTCAGAAACGGAAAAACTATATCAGAAGAATCAGACGTCAAAGCGGAAAAAGGCGCCTATTTTGTCCAAGCCGATATTAAATTGTCCGCTAAAGAAAAGAAAGAATGGCTCTTGATAGCTGATATCAACCAAAATGCTGCCCAAGTTGCTGCCCTTTCCAAAGCCATCAGAAGTGATAAGCAGCTGATTGAAAAAATAAAACGAGACATTGAAACCGGAACACAGCAACTCATTCAATTGAATGCTGGAGCTGACGGTATACAATTGACTGCTGATCGCCTACGGGATACCCGTCATTTTGCCAATGCCATGTTCAATATCATGCGAGGAGGCATATTTGATAACAATTACCAATTAGAAAAAGTAGATCTTAAAAGCTATCTCTCCAAAGCGAACAAACTTGTCTTTCAAAAACATAAAAACCGTGTAGATGCCCTACCGCAAGAATTATCGCTTTTTGAACTAAAGGGTTTTGCATCAAAAACTGAAGACAACGATCTAAAGCGATTGATATTAGAGTATCTGCCTCTTAAATTCAGTCGGAGGCATGGAGACCCCAGCCGGCCATGGAACCAGTTTTCGATCAATACCCGGAATGAACAGGATGGATCGAAAGTGCTGGACTATGCGGGAAACTGGAGAGATATTTTTCAGAACTGGGAAGCTTTGGCCCACTCCTACCCTGAGTTCATTGATGGCATGATTTTTAAGTTCTTAAATGCCTCAACATTTGATGGTTATAATCCCTACAGAGTCACCAAACATGGGATTGATTGGGAAAGAATCGAAGCAGATAATCCCTGGTCTTATATTGGTTACTGGGGTGATCATCAGATCATTTACCTTTTGAAGTTTTTGGAGTTTTCTGAAAACCATACCCCAGGAAGACTTGCCTCCTATTTCAATGAGGAGATTTTTGTATATGCCAACGTTCCTTATAAAATCAAGCCTTACAGAGAAATACTTGAAAATCCAAAGGATACGATTGATTTTGATCACCAACTCGACCAGGTTATTCAGAAACGTTGGTCTGAACTTGGCGCTGATGCTGCCCTACTTCAAAACAGGGAAAGACATATCCATCATGTGAATTTTATTGAAAAAATCCTGACTACAGTTTTGGCCAAGATCTCCAATTTCATTCCTGAGGGAGGTATCTGGATGAATACACAGAGGCCAGAATGGAATGATGCCAACAATGCCCTGGTGGGCAATGGAGTCTCCATGGTCACACTCTATTACTTAAGAAGGTTCATGACTTTTTTCCATGAAATCCTTGAAAAGAGTACAATTCAGGAAGTCAGGATTTCAGATGAATTAAGGTCATTCTTTGAAAACACCCGGGAAGTCCTATCGAAGCATAAGCATTTACTTGAAGGTCCGATTTCTGACAAAGACAGAAAAACAATCCTTGATGGTTTAGGTCTTGCCGGGAGCAATTACAGGTCCCTTATCTATGAGCAATCCTTTTCTAACGAAAGAAGTCCACTAACTATAAAGGAGCTCAGCGAATTTTCAAGCCTTTGTCTTAATTACCTGGACCATTCAACTCAGGCCAACAAGCGGGCTGACAATTTGTATCATGCTTATAATTTGATGACTATTGAAAATGATGAGGAAGTCAGCATTTCTTATCTGAGTGAAATGCTGGAAGGACAAGTGGCTGTTTTGAGTTCAGGCTGTTTATCTTCCGAAGAAGTGCTTAAAACACTTGACAGCCTCAAGGCAAGTGCGCTCTTCAGAGAGGATCAGTATAGTTATTTGTTGTATCCCAACAAAAACTTACCTGGTTTCCTCCAAAAGAATAATATTCCAACCACAGAGGTGGCAAAATCAAATCTCCTGAATAGTTTGCTGAAAGCAGGTAACAAAAGTATCATTGAAGAAGATGTCAATGGCGACTTTCATTTCAACGGTAATTTTAAAAACGTATCCGATCTAAAAATTGCACTTGATGCACTGGATAGTAAACTTTATCCTCTGACAGAAGAAAGCAAAAAAAGAGTCTTACAGATTTTCGAAAAGGTTTTTAACCACAAGGCATTTACCGGTAGATCAGGAACTTTCTATGGATATGAAGGTTTGGGTTCCATCTATTGGCACATGGTTTCCAAGTTGCAATTGGCAGTAATGGAATGTTGCCTGAAAGCCATTCAAGATGGGGAAAATGAGGAACTGGTTGATAAGCTGTTGGCGCATTACTATGAGATCAATGAGGGAATCGGTGTACATAAGTCCCCTACCCTTTACGGTGCTTTTCCTACAGATCCCTATTCCCATACTCCAGCCAATAAAGGCGTGCAGCAGCCAGGGATGACCGGTCAAGTTAAAGAAGACATTATTTCCCGCTTTGGAGAATTGGGGGTTTTTGTGAAAGAGGGTAGCCTTTCTTTCAATCCTTGTATGCTGCGAAAATCAGAATTCCTGACCGAAGGACAGGTGTTTAGCTATGTTGATGTACATGGAAAAACGATTCAGTTTCCTATTGGAGAAAATTCTCTCTGCTTCACCTACTGTCAGGTACCTGTAATTTATGAAATAAGTGATAAAAACAGCATACATGTAAGTTTCGGAAATGGCGTAAAAGCCGTCCATGAAAGGTTAAATCTGGACAAGGAAACAAGTGAGAAAATATTCAATCGGACAGGCGAAGTAGGTCAGTTGGTGGTTCAGCTGGATAAGACCATGTTAAGGTAATTTTTTATTAAAATTCCCATTGGCAATGAAAATCAAATTGGACACAGTGATTGAGCATAAAATTGAGGAACTGCTTTCTCAAATGACACTAGATGAGAAAATCGGTCAAATGAGCCAGGTTCGCCATTTTGATGATATCAGTTTGGAAGATGTCAAAACCAAATTCATCGGTTCGGTGATCCATACCCAAGGTCCTCTTCCTGGTAATGATGCAGCAGAATGGCAGGCCAAATTCACCGAAATGCAGCAAGAGGCATTGAACACCCGACTGGGAATTCCCTTGCTTTTTGGGGTAGATGCAGTACACGGTCAAAACACCTATGATGGCGCTACCATCTTTCCTCATAATATTGGTTTAGGTGCTTCAAGAAACGCTGATTTGGTAGAAAAAGCAGCTGCCATCACAGCTATCGAGTCAAAGGCCACTGGATTTAACTGGGTGTTCTCCCCTTGCGTGGCCATTCCTTTTAATGAAAAATGGGGCCGTGTTTACGAGGCATTCTCTGAAAGCACCGAAATAACTACCCAATTGACCCGTGCTTCTGTAAAAGGATATCAAGGTCAGGGAAAAAAAATGGAAGTCATGGCGACGGCCAAACATTTTATTGGAGATGGAGCTACGGATTTTGGGGTAGAAGGCGGCAATGCTTCTTTAAGCTTGGAAGAAGTGCTCCAACGATTACTTCCACCCTATCAGGCTGCTGCAGAGGAAGGAGTGGGCTCCATTATGGCTTCATTCAATACCCTGAATGGTATTTCTATGCATGCACATCAAGAGATGATCACTGGTCTCCTGAAGGAAAAATTAGGTTTCGAGGGGATTGTCGTATCAGACTGGAAGGCCTACTCCCGCTTTGGAAAGAATGATATTATCAATGCAGGTATTGATATGGTGATGGCGGTAGATGGGGATCTGGATCTGTTTCAAAATGGTGTTAGAGAAGGTGTTTTGAATGGGGAGATTGCCCTAGAGAGAATTGATGATGCTGTACGAAGAATTTTGCGACAGAAATTCCGGCTTGGACTTTTTGAAAACCCTTTTCCGGATAAAAGCATAATTGGGGAAATAGGGAAAAAAGAACATCGGGGTATTGCAAGGCAAGCTGTAAGGGAATCCCTGGTTTTGCTTAAAAATGAAAACAATGTCTTGCCGTTGGATAAGCAAGCAAGGATCGTCGTGGTTGGCGAATTCGGAGACAACTCTGGTCTCCAATCGGGCGGTTGGACGGTCAATTGGCAGGGAACCACAGAAAACTATAAAAGCGCCACGACTATTCTTGAGGGAATCCAAAAGTTTTCCGATCATGAAGTCAGGTTTGATCCCGATGGTACCGGTATTATTGAAGATGTTGATGTGGCCTTGATAGTGGTAGGTGAAACTCCCTATGCTGAGTTTTTCGGAGACATTGGTGGAGAAATGGATAAGTATCAACTGACGCTTACCGAAGCCCATCAAAATTATATCACTGCCTATGCAGAGAAAGGAATCAAAACAGTGGTACTGTTGATTTCAGGAAGACCTTTAGTAGTCACCCGTCAAATTGAGCAAAGCGATGCCTTTGTTGCGGCCTGGTTGCCTGGGTCTGAAGGTGATGGAATCGCTGAGGTTTTGTTTGGTCAATTTGATTTCAAAGGAAAACTCCCCCACTCCTGGCCAAAGTCAGAAGAGGACTACACAGGTAAGTATGGCCCTAATTTTTGGGACAGTTCTATAGAGCCACTTTTCCCTTTAGGGTTTGGACTAACATATTATAAAACATTGTTAAATAATAATTTATGGCATTAATAATAAAAATTACTTTACTATGAATTCAACCCTCATCAAATCAATTTGCATTGGAATGGCTTTGACGGCGGCTTTTTCATGCAGCAGTAAAAAAAGAGAAGATTCAGATAACACAATTAAACAAAAAGAAGTGACAGCGAAAGATATATTAGGCAATCCGGCTTATCAGGCCATTTCTTATGAAGGATACAGAGCTAAATCAAGAGAGATACAGCCTACAGTAGCACAATTGAAAGAAGATGTAAAAATCTTACATGCGATGGGAATTCGACTTCTTCGGACTTACAACGTACAATTTGCCCATGCCTCCAATCTGCTCAAGGCAATCTCCGAAATTAAGGCAGAAGACCCTTCTTTCGAAATGTATTTGATGCTAGGTGCTTGGATAGATTGTAAAAATGCCTGGACCGGTCTTGAACCTGACCACGATGTGGAAAGTGAGCAAAATGAGGAAGAGATCAACCGGGCCGTAGCCTTGGCCAATCAATATCCGGATATCGTAAAAGTATTGGCTGTTGGCAATGAGGCCATGGTGAAGTGGGCCACCAGTTACTACGTTCAGCCTTCTGTGATCCTCAAATGGGTCAATTATTTACAATCCTTGAAAGCAGAAGGGAAATTACCCAAAGATCTTTGGATTACCAGTTCGGATGATTTTTCCTCTTGGGGAGGCGGAGGTCATGAATATCATACAGAAGACCTGAATGAACTGATTCGTTCAGTGGACTTTATATCCATGCACACCTACCCGTATCACAATTCTCACTATAATCCAGAATTTTGGAGAGTCCCTGTAGAAGAATCCAAATGGTCTGAGATAGAAAAAGTCGATGCGGCTATGATGCGAGCCTTGGAATTTGCCAAGTCCCAATATGATTCGGTCACCAACTATATGAAAAGTCTAGGAGTAAACAAACCGGTGCATATCGGTGAGACAGGTTGGGCGACCATATCAGACGGTTTATATGGCCCTGATGGATCCCGGGCAACTGATGAATACAAACAGGCCCTTTATTACCGACTCATGCGTGAATGGACAAATAAGGCGGGTATTTCCTGTTTCTTTTTTGAAGGTTTTAATGAACCTTGGAAGGATGCCGGAAATCCGATCGGTTCGGAAAATCATTTTGGCTTATTCACGGAAATAGGAGAAGCAAAATATGCCATATGGGACTTAGTCGATCAGGGTGTTTTTGAAAGCTTAACAAGGGATGGCAATCCGATCAGAAAGTCCTTTGGTGGTGATAGTGAAAAACTTTTACAAACAGTCATGGCACCTCCATTTAAATAAACATATTCTGAAATTTCAAACGCTCAATTAACCACCAAACCCAAAAACCATGTCAACAGCCACAGCTAAAGTCCCCATGGGACAGAAAATTGCCTTTGGTGTCGGAATGCTAGCCAACCAGATGTTCCCAGCTTCACTTGGAATATTCATGGTGGTACTTGTGCAGAATTTAGGATTCCCTGGCTGGATGTGGGGAATCGTCTATTTTCTCCCCCGTATCCTCGATGCTGTAACCGACCCTATCATGGGCTTCATCTCTGACAACACCAGATCAGTATGGGGAAGACGGAGACAATATGTGTTTCTCGGCGCCATTGTCATGGGTGTGACCTTCTCTGTGATGTGGCAACTTTACGGAGAAAACAGCGTGACTTACAACTTCACTTATTTTCTACTCGGCTCTTTTGCTTTTTATATCGGGCTTACCATTTTCAGTGTGCCTTATGTAGCGATGGGCTATGAAATGAGTGAGGATTTCCACGAGCGCACTCAAATTATGGCTATTGCACAGTGGATTGGGCAATGGGCTTGGGTAATTGCCCCTTGGTTTTGGGTGATTATGTATGAGCCTAACTGGTTCACAACTCCTGAAGCGGCTACCCGTCAGCTTGCAATTTGGGTAGGCGTCATTTTTGCCATTTGTGCCATGGTTCCTGCTATTTTCATTCGCAGTAAATCCACCAAAAACGAAAACTTCTCTCCTCTCACCTTCAATGCCATAGGAGATAGTGTTTCACAAATCATTCGAGGGTTTAAAGAGGCATTTTCTTCAAGACCATTTAGAAAACTTTGTATTTCTACATTTTTTATCTTCAATGCATTCAACACGGTGGCAGGCTTCGTCTTTTTTATTGTGGTTTGGCATTTGTTCAACGGTGATGCAGGCGCTGCAGGATATTGGACGCCTATATTCGGTAGTGTGGGTGCATTGGTCACCACCTTTATAGTCATCCCAATAGTGGCCTGGATGTCCAAAAAGATTGGCAAGAAAAATGCTTTCATGGTTTCTCAGGGCATCGCTTTGATAGGCTATGCATCTTTATGGTTCCTGTTTGTACCTGGAAAGCCCTGGATGTTTATTTTTTCTCTCCCCTTCCACTCTTTTGGAATCGGCAGTCTTTTTGTACTGATGATGTCCATGACGGCCGATGTCATCGACCTGGACGAATTGAATTATGGTGTACGCCGTGAAGGGGTGTTTGGGGCCATCTATTGGTACATGGTAAAGTTCGGATTCGCCATTGCAGGTGGATTGAGCGGGTTGATTCTGACTGTTGTAGGTTTCGATGGAAATGCTGCCGTACAGCCCGAAGGGGCCGTTACCGGTCTGAGGTTGTTCTTCTCCGGACTGCCCATGCTCGGAACCATAGCGGCTATGTACCTGATGCACGACTATGATGTAGATGAAGCAAGGGCTAATGAGATCCGGGCAGAATTACAAGCACGCAAAAATACTGATCCAATAAAAGTCACCACTGTTTACCAAAACAATGATTCCATTTTTATAGGAGAAAAAGAAACCCTAAAAACAGATTTTGATTTCACCAATAATTCTGCCTCTGATATAAAAAATGCATTCAGTAATACATTGAATACTGGTCTCCATGGCATTTGTTTCAGTCCTTATCTGGAAGGACAACAGATTGGCGATCAATTGAGTGAAGAACAGATTTTTAGAAGAATGGAAATTATCGCTCCTCATACACAGTGGATACGATCATTTTCTTGTACGGGTGGTAATGAATTGATTCCCAAGGCTGCTCGCACTTATGGACTGAAAACCATGACTGGGGCTTGGATAGACTCAAATAAAGAAGTGAATACGCACGAAATCAATTCCTTGATTTCTCTGGCAAAAGAAGGATTGGTTGATATTGCTGTGTTAGGAAATGAAGTGCTCATGCGCGGAGAATTGACTTTGGAGGAGCTAATTTCCTACATCAATCAAGTAAAAAAGGAAATTCCGAATGTACCTGTAGCTTATGTAGATACCTACAATCAATTCCTTTCTCACCCGGAACTCATCGATGCTTGTGACGTAATTCTTATCAATTGCTACCCATTCTGGGAAGGTATACATATCTCTCAAGCTAGCAGCCACTTGAGTCAAATGTATGAATTGACCAAAAATGCTGCTAATGGAAAAAAAGTGATTATTACGGAGACTGGCTGGCCGGATAAAGGAAGCCCATTACATGCAGCGGAACCAACCGCTGAAAATGCCATGCGCTACTTTATAAACACTCTGCGGTGGGCTAAGGACTCACAGGTGGAAATGTTCTATTTCTCGTCTTTTGATGAATCCTGGAAAGTGCGGCATGAAGGTAATGTAGGTGAGTCATGGGGGTTATGGAATAAAAATGAACAACTAAAATACTTATAATTATGTCATTTAATGCTGACAAAGTCCTGGCGCTTACAGGACGTAATTTTGAGAGACTTTCGAAGGAAGAACTTGTTGAACTCTTCAATGAAGTGCTGGAAGGTGGAATGCACGGATTATGCTTTAGTCCATACGTAGAGGGTCAACAACCAGGAGATCAACTTTCTGAAGAACAAGTACGAAGAAGATTGGAAATCATTCGTCCTTATACCAAATGGGTGCGCTCCTTCTCCTGTACCGAAGGAAATGAATTGATTCCTATCATTGCCAAAGAACTCGGCATGAAAACCCTAGTGGGCGCTTGGCTGGGAAAAGATGATAAGATCAATCAAGAAGAAGTAGCTGGTTTGATTAAGTTGGCAAAAGCAGGGTATGTGGATATCGCTGCTGTGGGCAATGAGGTCATGTACAGAAAAGACTTGACAGAAGACCAACTATTGGGCTTTATTGAACATGTCAAGCAGGCGGTCCCAAAAGTACCGGTGGGATATGTGGATGCCTATTATGAGTTTGAACTGAAGCCAAGAATCACCAATGCCTGCGATGTGATACTGGCCAATTGCTATCCATATTGGGAAGGCTGTATGCAGGATTACTCCTTGGTGTATATCAAAGATATGTATCAAAGAGCTTTAAGAGCCGGAAAGGGTAAAAAGGTAATCATTTCGGAAACAGGTTGGCCCAGCCAAGGTACGCCTCTTTATGGTGCAGTCCCTTCTGATGAAAATTTTATGAAATACTTCATCAACATCCAAACCTGGGCAAACCAAGAAAAAATAGACATTCATTACTTCTCTTCTTTCGATGAATCTTGGAAAGTGGGGACTGAAGGCGATGTGGGTGCCTATTGGGGAATCTGGGATAAGGATGAACAGTTGAAGTACTAATTGATACATGAAACCATAACATTACCTATGGCCTAATTAAGAGGCTGATACCTTAGCTATAAGTATCAGCCTTCTTTTTTTTCCGTTAGCTCGAATCATTTGCTTAAAACCCGATCAATCTCACTCCAATTTCCTTTTAAAGCCTCATCCAGCATCCTGTTCCACCTTTCCTGCTCTACGGTATCCATACCATGCCGGGTCTGCTTGTCATAAATCTCCTGAAGGCGGTTCATTTCCCGGTAAGCATCCAGATAGGTGTCATTTAAGGTAGCCTCATACCAATCAGGGTCCAGGTTCAAACTTTTTAATGTATGGATGAACCGGTCTACCACAATCCTGACCACATCAAAATGACGCTGTTCATGATTCAGAGAATAATCACTTGGGGATTTCACCCAAGATTGATTTGGCAACATGTAAATATCAAATTCAAGGATTTGAATGATTTTTCCAGCTTCTACTGTGGTCTTTCCCTGAATTGCGAAACTCGTGAAAATTGATGCATTGAATTTGCTTTTACCCCTGGGTTGATCAGCAAAATCCTCCCAAACCAAAGGGTGGTTTGGGTCATAATAAACGGTGTCCTGATGACTGGCCTTAACACGATCGATGATTTCCAACTGAACCTCTGTAGCCAAATTGGGATTGTTCATCACCTGCATATTCATCCAGGTATCAAAGTATTCCGAAGCATTCAGAAAAATCTTATTGACCACCTCTGGTATTATATCCAACCGGTTTGGAGATCTTCTATACTGAATGGAACCCGTAAAATCCACCAAATGGAAAGGTTCAAATTCTCCCTTTTTAAAAAATCCAATCACTAACTGAACATCACCTTCATAAACTTTATTTTTCAAACCAGCTTTTTCAACAAGGTTCAATTCAAAAATTCTGACCTGTATATTTTGAACATTTTGCCCTAGGGGATTAACTCTACGTTTAAAAAATTGCCTGGCTTCATCATCTAAACCTTCCTTCAATTCAACCGCCTGAAGTTTACCGTTAATATCGTGTACATCTCCTATTTTCCCTTTTTTGATTCTAAGGTCAATCACTTCATCGATCTGATAACGCTTATCGGAAATTTCTTTTGACTGAGATGACAAACCAACATACACCTTTTGCCCAAAAGCGGGTTGATACAAGACCAAAAAAAAGGTAAACATTACTATAAAGATTTTCACAATAGTATATACAGCAAATCTTACTAATTGGTTCTAAACATCAATTTACCATAGGAGCCTTTAGTTCTTCAAGCATCAACTGGAAATCATATTGAAGGTCTTCATGTAATCCTGAGATCAATTTTTCCACCTTGCCTATCTGAACTTTGTATAGGTTGTCAATCACAGGGTGATGAAAATTAAGATACCCATACAGCTTCATCTGTTGGCAAAAATAAATAATCAGTTCAATTTGAGCGGTCTTGTCTTTGGTCAGTTTCAGGTTTTTATTAAGTTTTCTACGTATTGCCTGTGCAGATTTCTTAGCGTAATGGTAGTGCTTGGTATTGGCTTTCATAAACTCCATCTCCAATTCTTCCTGCACCATTTCAACAAATAATCGCGGATTGTTCCTTTCAAATAGTTTGAAATATAGGAAGGCTTTATTTTCACGACTGAATTTACTAAGCTCAAGAATCATCGACATCAACTCTTGTTCATTAAGGTAACTCAGTTCTTTTTTGATTTCCGAAAGGCTTGCAATTTTCATAAAATAGAGTGCATTGAACTTATAAAGTTAAGCTACAAATCGGATAGTATTCAAAAAATAAAGACAAAGAAAGACCATCAGAATCATTTTCATGAATCGATAGTCATGCATTTCAGTTTACATATTGATCATGTATCCCTGAGGATAATGATCAATTGTAAAACATGAAAGTTAGAGAAATATTAGGGTAAGGAGACTTGAATTACTTTACCAGTTTGACTTCAATAGCACTCAGGCCTTTCTGTGTCTTTTCAGTTTGAAAAGTGACTTTGTCATTCTCCTTAATCTGATCTATACATCCGGAAAGGTGTACAAAAATACTTTCCTGAGTTTGTTCGTCTTTGATAAATCCATATCCTTTTGAGGAATTGAAAAAAGTCACTTTGCCTTTTCTTCCTTCTGCATCCTCTTCAATTTTAGAGGCTTTAGGTACTCCGATGTCAATGCTGTCCGCATCTATTTCTTTTCTCTTTTTGGTAGGATCCGGAGGCGTTGAGGTAATGTTTCCAAATTCATCCACATAAGCAATCATATCTTCAAAATCTGTGGATTTATCTGTGTTTGATTTACGGGATTCTTTTCGGTCAATTTTCTCCTGCTTCTTTTTCTGTCTTAATTTTTCCTTCTCTTTTTTGTTAAAGGTTTCTCTTGATTTTGCCATATAATACAAAATACTAGGTTTTTTTGAGAAATTCCTATTTTATCGCCCAAACAATTTTTCAGCATCACTCCTTTTGATTGAAATCATGGACTTCTGGCACTTTCCCCTTTAAGCTTTTCATTTTTTTAAGTAGTTTCGTCTCCAAGCATACCAATTATGAAAGAATTATATCAGATCATTCAGGCCTACTATATATGTGTTTCCAGAAATCAGAAAGCTGCTTTAGCTACAGTAGTGAAGGTAGATGGCTCTGCATACAGACGTCCCGGTGCCCGCATGCTCGTAACAGAAGACGGAGAACTCACAGGAGCGATCAGTGGTGGATGTCTTGAGGGAGATGCCCTGAGAAAAGCACAATCTGTCATCTTTCAACAAAAATCAATGGTGGTTACTTATGATACCACTGATGAAGATGATCAGAAATTTGGAATCGGTCTAGGCTGTAACGGCATTATTCAGGTATTGATTGAGCCTATCAACAAGGATGATGTAAATAACCCGATTGAATTGCTCAAAAAGGCTTTGGAGGATAGACAAACAACATTTCTAACAACCCTATTTTCCTTAAAAAATGCCAAATCCCAACAAATAGGAACCATTATTTTGTATAAAAACGGTCAGTTTTTAGGGAATTCTTCAGTACTGGACCATCATCTTTTTGAGTTTATTCAGTCAGAATTGAAAAAAAATATTGCACAAACCACGAAATTAATCTGTCACTATCCAGAATGGGACGATATTTATGTCTTTTATGAATGTATCAAACCACCTGTACAGGTTTTGCTTTTTGGTGCGGGCAACGACACTTTGCCCATTGCTAAAATGACGGATTTATTAGGATGGACTTTGACTTTGATTGATGGGAGGAAAAACCAGGCCACTGAATCAAGATATCCTCAGGCTTCCAAAATCATTGTAGCTCCTGCGGATGAAGCTGTGAAACAAATTTCAGCAGACAGTAACACCGTGGCCTTATTGATGACCCACAATTTTGAATATGAAGCGGTTATTTTAAAGGATCTCCAAGACTTAAACCTTCCCTATATTGGTATCCTGGGACCAAAGAAAAAAACATTAAAACTCCTTGAGAGACTTAAAAATCAAGGATTACTAATAAATGAATCCAATATTTACGGTCCTTTAGGCCTTGATATCGGAGCTGAAGGATCTGAAGAAATCGCGCTCTCTGCCATTGCCGAAATCAAAGCTGTCCTTTCCCAAAAGACAGGGATGCATCTACGGGAAAAAGAAGGTCCAATTCATGAAGAAGAAAGATGAGCAGCAATAAAATAGGAATTATAATTCTTGCTGCAGGTTCCTCTTCCCGCTTAGGACAAGCTAAGCAATTACTAAAATTCAAAGAAAAAACCTTACTGGAAATTTCACTGCATGCTGCTCATGGTTCTATGGCTGATCAAATGGTGTTGGTACTTGGAGCTAACCTGAATCAAATTCAGCAAGAAATCAACCTTGCTCCATATGAGGTAGTTATCAATAATGATTGGAATTCTGGAATGGCTTCATCCATGCAAACCGGCTTGAGACACCTGCTTCAACAACAGAAATTTGACGCAGTCATTCTGATGATTTCAGATCAACCTTTTATCGAACCAAATACAATCAACTTATTAATAAACAAGTATTTAAATTCAAAAAAAGGAATCATCACTTCTACATATCAGGATACATTTGGTGTACCGGTACTTTTTGATCAAAAGTACTTTAATGAACTATTGGAACTCAAAAGCAAGGAAGGTGCTAAAAAGATTATCTATAAACATTTAGACGATATAGAAAAGGTTGATTTTCCAAAAGGAGCTGTGGACATAGATACTCCTGAAGACTATGCAAAATTGATAAATAGCCAATAAAACATCTTAAATTTCTAAAATATTCCTGAACATCAAGCGTCCTGCAACTTGGCTCTTGAGTCTTCCTTCTTGCGTCTTCCCCTCTTTCCTACCCTCTCAATTCCTGCATCACCTTCTGAACATGTTCGATACAATTTAAAATATCCTGTTCAGAGGTATTCATCCCCAAGCTAAAACGAATAGAGGACCTACCCAATTCAGAAGCCAAACCCATGGCAGTAAGTACATGAGAAGGTTTTGGAGAAATACTGCTACAGGCAGAACCTGAACTCACTGCAACGAACTTATTGATTTTTCTAAGCAGTTCCTCCCCTTCGACACCCTCAAATGCAATATTGCTTACATGAGGCAATCGACTAGCAGGGCTTCCATTCAAGCTTGTCCCGGGAATCATCAGAATGCCTTGCTCAAGCTGTTCCCGCAACTTTTCAGTCCGTAAACTTTCTGACATCATCTTCCTACCTGCTATTTCGGCGGCTTTCCCCATTCCGACTATCCCTGGTACATTCAAAGTACCACTCCTAAAGCCCTTTTCATGCCCTCCTCCTTCAATCAGTGGCAAAGGTTTGGGTAAAGGATGATTATGTCTAATATATAAAACGCCTACGCCCTTTGGACCATACATCTTATGAGCAGATATAGCCATTAAATGTACGCCATTCACATCAATTGGAATTTTCCCTGCCGCCTGCACCGCATCTGTCAATAATATCAAATGATGTTTTTCAGCAATTTTTTTGACTTGATCCATGGGATGGATTAGCCCTGTTTCGTTATTCGCCCACATCAAAGCTATCATTTTGGTATATGGCTTTATGGATGCCTCTAATTCTTCAACACTGATCTCACCATATTGATTTACAGGAAGATAAGTAACTTCAGTTCCTTTTTTCTCCAGACTTTTAAAGGTATCCAATACTGCTTTATGTTCCGTTTGACAGGTGATATAATGTTGGTGTTCAGGATGATAATATTCAAAAATGCCCTTAATGGCCAAATTGATCGCCTCTGTTGCTCCTGATGTAAAAATTAATTCCTTGGATTTTGCACCTATCAAATTGGCTATATGTTCTCTAGCTGCTTCTACGGCTTCTTCTGCCACCCAGCCATAAGGGTGGCTTTTGCTTGATGCGTTGCCAAAATGCTGACCAAACCAGGGCAACATGGTTTCAACAACTTCTTCTAAACAAGGTGTAGTGGCATTATAATCCAGGTAGATGGGATAATTCATAATCTTCAAATCATTTCATTTCTAAGGTAAGTGCTTTCAGCTTTTCTGCCAAACAGAAAAAATATGAAACACAAAATGTTTAATTTTGATTATGCAGGAATCATGGGAATTTATCTTAGCAGAAAATAAAATTGAACAATGTTCAGAAAATTTTATTCGTTCAATTTTAGAAAAAAACAAAAAAGAACTCGGTATTTTTCTCTCCTATTATTACAAAAGGGAAGGGGCTGTTGCTGAAAATGTGATATTAGATGGAAGTATTGATTTTATCTCCAAGTTCACTGGAAAATTTACAGTGGAATTTGATTTGGTCCATTTCAATGCCTGCTTGAATATCCATGATCAAAAAAAGGAGAAAATGGACTTGAATTTTGAGATAAAACAGGAAAATTCTAGCCTTCAGCTGAAGGGTCCCTATTGGCCAGAAAGGGAAATGGATGACATTTAAAAAGGGGCTGTCCGAAAAGGGCAGCCTTTTTTATGCTGCAATTTTTTGATTTTGAAAATCTAAAGTCATGATTGGGGATTTTTGATTAGATTTTTTCCTTGACACGTATAATACTGGTCGACT
>NZ_JBHLWI010000002.1:0-147832 GCF_042432905.1 Fontibacter flavus
GACAAACATGGACTAATTTAATAAAATCATCCCCTGGGACACCCAAAACCGAAACTTAAGAATCCATAAACATTGAAATTCAATAACTTAAAAAATTACGGTGAATAATCTGCGGAAGTCAGGAAAAAATTTTTTAAGCGAATTCCACTCGGAGTTTAGTGAAATCAGATTTGTATACGACTTGTGCAAATCAGAATTATTAAGCTCCAATACACCAATAAGTATTAGGACTCCAATTTCGAAAAGAATTTCATTTTTAGATGAAAGATTATATTTCCACAAACCTAAAATCACTCCAAAAATTCATATAACGAATGCGGATGGTGTGACGATAAAAGAAGCAAAGCTAATTGCCAATAGAATTCTAAATTTCAATTTAATCGATGGTACAGCATGGAGAGTAGACTTTGCTGATGTTTTTGAAAAGTTTATTCAGTATATCTTTAAAGAAGTTGCCAAATCGATAGGCGGTAAATTTATTCCCAACCTAAAAATCTACTCTAATGCTAAAAAGAGATTCCAGTGGAGCTTAAATAACTTAGAGCCAGACGGAGTATTGTTAAAAGATGATCAAGTGGTATTTATAGATGCGAAATACAAGTCTCATCTATATAATAAATTTGACCAAAATGAAAATTTGAAAGAAGAACATAGGAAAGACCTGCATCAGATTCTTGCATACAGCTCCTTTAATGATGCTAAAAACAAATCTGGTTTTTTATGTTATCCTTCTAATAAAATTGAAGTCTCAAAAATTGAATATAATTTTTCTCAATTAGGATTTTGCAGTAAAGTCCTGATGCTAGGTGTCCCCTTTAGGAAATCAATTATTCCTGAAACCAAAAATCTTATTATCGAAAATCTAGAATTACTAAATCTCTAAAAAATACTCACACCACCTCCACCACAATTCCTCCAAAATGATGCTCTTCGGCTTTGCAGGGGATACCTTTTACATAGCAGTTGTCTCCGCCATAGCGCTCTCCCATATCCTTGTATTCCCCCTGACAGCCCTGACCTAAAATGGTGGTATTGTAAAAGGCCACCGGCCTTCCTTCGGCATCAGTACATAGGTCCATACAGGTATTACAGAGATACTTGGGATACCTGGAGGAATAATCCACCTCCTGTTGACATATCGGACAATACTGCTGCTTTTCCATAAAAACTCCTTTTTTCTTCCTTTACCAAAGATCCCGAAAAGGATCAGGATAAAAAATTAATTGTCATCAATTGTCTTAAAAAGAAGAAGCGTTTTTTTGAACCATTAAGATTTTTAGGAATTAAGGGGTTCAATATTAATCGCCACAAAGGCGCTAAGGCACGAAGATCCATTGAGGATAACTCACCGCATTGGCAGAAAAAAATAAATGGTTCACACAAAGACGCAAAGGCGCAAAATAAGGAAGGTTTTTTGTGGAAAACCAAGCTGTTCATGCGGATTAAAAACGCGTTCTCGCTTCACGAAATTACTAATTCCAAGAAGCAGGAAAGACAAATAGGCAATCCCTACAGGATTGTTGCCTGATATGAAACGCTAATTTCTACCGATCGGTAATCCCTACGGGATTGGAACATAGATATACCGTGCCAGCCGCACAACCTCTCGGTAAATAAAACAGGTGTCGTATTATGCACCGGTCCCATAGGGACCGCCTATGAAATTCCGCGAAGCAGACTATGTGAACTATGAATCTATGTTGTAAAAAGAAATGAAACTTATCTGTTTGAAATTTTTAATCCCTTCTTCTCCACTGTCCATCCGGATTAAAAATACGCTGTATCGCTTCACGAAATTGCAAAATTCGCGAAGCGGGTTAACCATCAATCATTCCTCAAATAATCCACAGGATTACTTGCCGCCGCTTTGAATGACTGAAAACTCACCGTCAACCAAGCAATAAAAATGGAAAGCAGTCCAGCCAGCACCATCAAAAACAAACTAATATCCACCCGGTAGGCAAAATTCTGCAACCAGTACTTGTTCATCAGGTAATAACTCAAGGGTGCCGCTATCCCAAAGGCCAACAATACCAATAGTGTGAAATCCTTACTCAACAAGGTCACCAACTGTGGCACGGTAGCCCCAAGGGCTTTTCGGATGCTGATCTCCTTGGTCCTCTGCTCTGTAGTATAGGCAGCCAGGCCAAATAGTCCCAAACAGGCAATACTGATCGCCAATACTGTAAAGACCAAGATGATATTTCCCATTTTTTGCTCCGCTTTGAACAGCGCATCAAAATTTGCATCCACAAAAGCAAACTCAAAAGGCGCCCCGTTCACATGCTTTTTCCAGATTTCTTCCAACACTTCGAGTTTTTTGCCTACAGGACCTGGGGAAAGTTTAACCGCCATCTCATAGTTGGGCACAGTACTCAAACTTATAATCAAAGGCCTTACGCTCTGATGCAGGCTTTCAAAATTGAAATCCTTGATTACCCCAATAATGTTTTTCTCTACAGGCTCGTCATTATTTCCCCAAAATCCACTCAATCGCTGTCCATTAAGCTCGGCCCAGCCCATCATCTTAAAAGCTGTCTCATTCACGATGATGGCCGTGCTGTCACTGACAAAATCCTTTGAAAAAAACCTGCCATCTGCCATTTTAAAGCCCATGGCATCCAAGTGGTCCTCATCTACGATATATAAGGTACACATAAAATCCTGTGCGGTTTCGGGATTCCTGAAAACAGAATTCCAACCCACATTTGGAGGAAGCCTATTAGCGAAACTCGCTGCCACAAACTCCGAATTGTTCATCAATGCATCTTTAAAAGCCTTTCCATTCTGCCCCAAAGACATGGTATGGTACAGGTTGACCACATTCTCCTTCTCAAAACCCAGGTTGACATCCTGCAAATGCTTGAGTTGCTTGTACACCACCATACTGCTGATGATCAGTGATATGGATATGAAAAACTGGAAAACCACCAGGCCATTTCTCAAAGAGGATCTTCTGACTCCATGACGGACCTTTCCTTTCAAAACTGCAGAGGGAGTAAAAGAGGTCAGGTAAAAAGCTGGATATGAACCTGCCATTAAGCCTATCAATACAGCAAATACCAAAAGTGCCAGAATCACCAAAGGATTCAGGAAAATCCCCAGATTCAAATCCTTGCCGGAAAGGTTGTTGAAAGGTTCCAAAACCATCAGGACAATGAACACCGCCAAAAAGGTAGAGATCAAGCTGTACAGCAGGGATTCGGAGAGGAATTGTAGGATCAATTTGGTCTGACCGGCACCCACCGCTTTTCTGACCCCGACCTCCTTAGCCCTGTTGGCCGATCGTGCTGTGGACAGGTTCATAAAGTTGATACAGGCCAGCACGATAATAAATAAAGCTATCGCACCAAAAATATACAGGTACTGAATACTGCCTCCAGGCTTGATTTCTTCATTCACCTCTGAGCGCAGGTGGATATCCTGTACAGGTTGGATCTGAAAACCGAACTTATTTCCTGCTGCATAAAAGTTTTCAAGGGAAATGCCCAGAAACTTTTCCAGTTCGGCACCCACATACCGTTGTACAAAGCCATCCAGGGCTACTTTCACTTTATCTGAATCGGCTCCTGAATGAATTTTGAAATAATTGTAAATATTATTGTTGGTCCAGTTTTCATCAAATCCAAATTGTCCTGCTTCATTGGAAAGAATCATGTCATAGGCCAGGTGAAAATTAGCAGGGGGATCTGCAATAACTGCGGAGACCTCCATGGGGCTCTTTTCTGCTCCACGTAACAGTATTTTACCCAAGGGATTTTCATCTCCAAAATACCGCTTGGCCACCGACTCAGGAAGGACAACCCTGTCTACCCCGCTGAGGGCATTTTGAGGATCACCTTGCAGCACTTTTATGGAGAAAAATTCCAAAAAATTTTTGTCTGCAATCAAAAAGTGGGATTCCGTAAATGTTTTGTCCTCGTACTGCACGGGCATGGTCCTGAACATATTCAATCGAGTCGCCGACTCCACCTCCGGGACTTCCGCTAAGAGCGCTGGGGCAATAGAACCTGAAGTAACAGCAATGTTAAAATCATTGTCATTCATGCGCCCATGTAAAGTGACACGGTACATCCTGTCCACATCCGGGATAAATTTATCATAACTGAGTTCATCAGCCACATAGATGATGATCAACATACTGGCTGCGATTCCCAGACTCAGACCCAAAATATTAATGGCGGTATAGGCTTTTTGGCGGACCATGATCCTCCAGGCGGTTAGCAGAAAGTTCTTCAACATGGCAATTGGGTTTTGTTTAACTTACCCAATTGGGATGCCAAAGGAAAAAAACCTGAAATTTCCCCAATTTTAGAGAAAACCAAAAATCTGCGATGTCCACCTGAATGCAAATTTGACCGTGGGCGGACAAATTTTATTAATTACGAGGGAAGCTTGAAAAAAATCGAACCTAAAAATGTGAATGATTTAGCTGTAGTTAGAAATTGGTCAGTTTCATTTTTTACTTCTCTCAATCAACTTATCAATATCATAGGCTTCTTCAGGAATCTGAATGCTTTGGACCAAAACAGCGGTCATAATCATGGTATGATCCTTATTATGGAAAATCAATTCCAAAGGAAGTTTTCCTTTACTTGCTTCCAAAAAAGGACCCCAGCCTCCCATAACATGTCGTTTAAATGGCTTGGGATCGACCCAAATGTCTTCGGAAACATAGCGAATACTGGCTTTAGGACCTTCTCCTTCTACAATAGCAGTACAATTGAATCCCAGGATTTCTTTATTTTCTTTAGAAAGTGTAAACATAGGCTTAGGCTGAGAAGTCTCCCCTGCATCCAAAACATAAATGTCATTGGCCCGGGAAAAAAAATACCGGTTTGAGGAAGCATTGTAAAGCTGCTTCAAATTTTGATTTTCATCATAGGCCACATAATTATAGGCATTGATGTAATAGTGCTGAACAGAATCATTTTCCAATAACTTCTGAGCTGTAATGTCTTTACCTTCCAAATCGAGATAAGTGTAGCGGTAAAGAATGTAGCCCTCAAAAGGTAGATTTTGGGCGAAGGCATTTAAATTGAAAAAAGTGATCAGGATCAGGATGAAACTACGCATGGTATAACTTTAAGGGGAAAATTTAGTTAAAATTTACCACAGTTTATCTTGATGAAAAAATTATTTTCAGCAGAAAAAGAACACTAGACCTTAGAAGCCAAACTTGTTTCTATCTATTCACATCCTGTTCTCCACCCACAGTTTTTGGCTTCAAACAGAACACCCTAACTTAATTTGAAGACAGGATATTGATTGTGTTTTGGTTCTCGAATTTGGAATTTGAGTTTTGGAGTTTGGGTTTTGTAATTTGAGTTTTGGAATTTGGAGTTTGTGTCTTTTTTCTTACGTCTTAAAAATCACTTTTCCACCCAGTCCCTAAATGCCGCAGTAGCCGACTGACTGGTAATAAGGGATTTGTTGATGCCCCGAAGTTTGATAGCCAGGCTGTTTTTACCATAACGCTCCATCCTCTCAATAGCAGGCTTGTGGACCAATTCCGCCCGATTGATCCTGAAGAACTGGGCTGGATCTACGGTATCTTCGATTTCCTTTAAAGTGGGCGTATTTAGAATATGGCCTTTGCCTTGAATATCAGTGGCTTTCACTATTCCGCCTTCTGCTAGAAAATAGGCTATATTTTCGATCTCCAAAAAATAACTATCCTTTACTGTGTTGATGATAAACCTGCTTTTGAAAGATTCAGAAGCTTGGGGTTTTGGTTTAGCTTTGATTGAGCTTGAATTTTGTTGGGTAAACAATAGAAACTTCTTCCAGGCTTTTTCAAAGCGCTCAAAGGTAAAAGGCTTCAAAAGGTAATCAATCCCATTGCTTTCAAAGGCCTCTAACATATGATTGTCGTACGCAGTAGTAAAAATGATAGGGGATTTCAGTGCTATTTCCTGATAGATTTCAAAGGCATTGCCATCCTGCAGGGATATATCTGAGAAAATCAGATCAGCTTTTCCACCTTTCTCAAAAAAGAGAATCGCTTCTTCCACTGTGGCACATTCTGCCGCTACCTGAACCTCAGCTTCCAGCTGATCAATATACCGCTTCAACTTTCTTCTAGCAGGCAGTTCATCTTCTATAATCAATACATCAACGCACATCTGAAAATATCAAGGGTAATTGGATTTCAAAATTATCTTCACTCTTCTTAATGACCGGTAAATCAGTTCCAAAAAGCTGGTATTGGGCTTTGAGGTTTTCCAAAGCCCTACCTCCATGCAGTTTGGGGCTTTTTTTAGGTCTTAAGGTGTTTTTTACCGTAATGGTATGGTTGGTATGGTTATCCACCATCAACTCTATGGATACAGGGACACTTTCAGTACCCAAATTATGCTCGATGGCATTTTCGATCAGGAGCTGCAAACTTAAGGGAGGCAAAAAGGCATTTTCAACGGGTACACCAGAAACCTGCAACAAATAGGCCTCTCCATATTTCAGTTGCATCAATCTGAAATAGCGAGCAGCAAAATCCAGTTCCTCGACCAAGGGAACCTGTTTCCTGTCCGAAGATTTTAACACATACCGGTAAATTTCAGAAAAATCATGGAGAAAACGCGAGGCCTTTTCCCTGTCTTCTTCGATCAACTGATCCAGCACATTCAGGTTGTTGAACAAGAAATGAGGATCCAACTGCGCTTTGAGCTTGGACAACTGACTTTCCATTTGTGATTTTTCGAGCTGATTGATCCTTTCCTGGTCTTCCTTATACCTTTGAAAATAGTAATGCGCCAGGAAAAATCCCCCATAAACAAAGACATCCAAGACATATTTGATATTGGAGGAAGCCAGAGAATCAAAATTAAAGTTCCTTTCCACAGTATTGAAAATCAAGGCTATCAGGAAGGAAAATAGATTGTTTACAATCAAATAGAGTACTAATGAAATACCAAAAACTGAAATTGCCTTTGGTAGCGAAAATTGATTATGAGACCTTCTGATCACCAGTCCGATGATTATAAATAAGATCAGGGCATTGAAGAGCTGACCAATGGCAGCTTCAGGTGTAAACAGGTACCAATCAAATTTTCTGGAAAAATAAAACCGGATCTGAATGGATTCGAGATAGGCAAAAATGACAATGAAGGCCAAAAAGTATTTGTTCAGATAAAGCGATTCCAAAAATTTTTTCATAACAGCATTCTAGTTGTCAAAAGGTGCCCGACCCAAAAGTATAACCTTCCTCACATTTAGCAAATTTTCAGTTGGGTTAAAAAAACTTTTCCAAAGTTGAGTTAAGCCTTAATAATATTAAAATAACACAAGCTTTGGAAAAGTTATCTGGCTTTTTGGGACATCCATTCCCGCACCATGATAGGAAGGATTTTTAATCCCTTCTTATCCAAATTTTCTTTTGCCCCATCAAAACATCAATTTTTCTCAGGTGCAGGAGGGAAGGAATACAACACTTCACCCTTTTCATCAAAGAAATCCAATTTGGCCTGATTGGCCTGATCCACGTAGAACATGGCTCTTGGCATGCCCTGATCGTCAAATAAGAACAGACCGTTGTTTTGGCTACCGGATTTGCCCAGCATGACCCTAGGCGCACCACCGATCAGGTCCTGTTCCTGATATTCCTGCATTTTTGCCCTTGCTGCAGCCGGATCGGTTTTTCTCAATTCCTGCAATTCTGCCATAATCTCCATCGTTTTTTGTTGGGATTCTTTCTCAGGTCTGTCCATAAATACCAAACTGCTGCTCACCCTTCTTCTATCCCCCTGCCTACTGTCCGTGGTCAGCAACTGCATCACCTGATCGCCATCATACTGATCAAAAGTAAGGGATAAACCTGCACTGTGCCCTTTTTCGGTAAGCGCACCATCATAGATAAAACCTCCTGCCTCTATGCCGTCCTCATTGAAAAAGAGCATACCTGAGCGCTTCTTTCTGTCTGCATTGGTAGGCCTATCGTTGATTTGGGCATCCCCATTTGGAAACTTATCCACATTGGTGATGATCATCTTGACCGTTCCGTCAGGCTCTACAATATTGATTCTCTGCACATCTATTTCTTCAAAATGATGGTTGCCGTTATTTTTGAAAGCTACTGATGCCAATAAAACCACACCGGCAGCCAAGGCAGTGGAAAAACTTCTGAGTACTACTACTTCTCTGTTCATAATCTTGTTGGTTAAGTATAATTGATTAGTGAACCAAAACTAGCAGATGCCTTTCCCAATCGGACCTAGAATCGAATGAGTGCAGGAATTTTCCGAATAAGTGCAGGGGTTTTCCAAATGAACGAAGCGTGATCTGCTTATCACAATGCTAACAATGAGATGGCAGCAAATAAGGATTTCAAGAAGCGGGAATGACAAACAGGCAATCCCTATGGGATTGTTGCCTGACCTGAAACGATAATTTTCTACCGATAGGAAATCCCAATGGGATTGTAAAAAGCATATACCGTGCCAGCGGCACAACCTATTGGTAGAAATAGATGCCACAAATTATGCACAGGTCCCATAGGGACCGCCTATGAAATTCCGCGAAGCAGACTATGTGAACTATTTACCTATGTGGTAATAAATGAAACTTGGCTATTTCGGGTTTATAAACCCTTGTTCTCAACATTTTTCTATTTATTTTTTCAATTCAACTCAACATCCACCATGGTCATTTACGTCTAGGCGACGGAACCAAAATTTTGTGAACAATGAAAAAAGTCTTACTGGTATTATCGATGATTTTTTTCCTGACTTCCTGTATGGAACAGGATACCATGTCTCTGGAAGCTGGAGAATTTCCACTGGGCTCCTGGACGGTTGCCGGATGGCAGGAAAATGGTTTCACACTGGAAAGAATCAATAAACTACCGGACAACACTTTTGGCTACTCGTTCAAAAGGAACGGTGAGTTGATCAACAGGGCCAATTCGGGTTGGTGCGGCACGCCACCGATCGTTACTGCTGATTACGAAGGCAAGTGGCGGGTAGAGGATGATGTCTTAAAAGTTGAAATGCGTTTTTGGGGAGGAAATATAATCCAAGAGTGGAGAATCATCACCTCAAATGCCCAAACGGTAACCGTGGAGTTATTGAAAAGTGAGTATAAATTCGACTAAACCGACACCATAACTTTTTAAGAAATTGTTGTGCCTTGCCTCGGCGAATACAACAATAGCCCTGGGTGCAGTTAGGGGCACCCGGGGTGTTTTTTAAATTTTAAATTTCCAATTACCAATGATTAATTAAAAAGACTCAAAGGGTAAGAAACCTCAAAAAATTAAAGATGAAAGAGGCCCTGATTTTGTTCAGGGCCTCTTCTTTAAAACTTTCAGTAAAATTACTGTTTATCTTTTGCAGTTATACGCTTCTCTGCCAACAGCTTCAATTCTTAGAATTATGGGTTGTTTCGATTCAATATCTATAGTATCTAACCTGCCTGGCATCGGGCAGGTATACATAAATATCGGTTTGCTAATATTCCACTTTTGAATTGATTATTGGTGTAATTCCGGATATTCACATAATCTTTTTTTTACTTCACAAACAATACCCCAATACCAGCCTCCTGCAATTTGGCATTGTAGGCAGGTATTGCGGTATTCATCAATCTTTCACCTTCTGTTTTTAGCTTACTCCATTGCTGGGAAAGTTCAGCATAACGCTCTTTTGAGCCTTGATTCACTTTTGGAATCTGACTTTCGGTCTGATTGATCAGGAAGAGGAAGTTTGCTGTAAACTTGTTAGGGAAGTTTTCCACATCATCATAGGCTTTGGATTTTCGCTGAACCATCTCCTCATCCCAGGCCTGCATGGCTTGAAGCAGCTTTTCACCCTCTTCTTTCAATGCTTTTCTGTTTTCATCCTTTTCTATCCTGCCCAAGAATGCTTTGAGTTGGTTTTGGTAATCCATGGCAGTATTGACCATCTGATGCATTTCGGTCAGCTCAGATTCCATTTTCAGCATAAAGGTATCGTATTCGGCATAGTGTTCTCTAGTTGTCTCAAACAAGGGGTTTTCCAAGACTTTAGCGGATACAGATGACTCACCCAAAGCAGATTTCAAATGAAGGGTATAAGTTCCCGGAACTACCATATGTCCTCTGAAGCTGCCCTCAATGTATGCGGTAGGAATACCGGGCATCCCTTGATGACGCAGATCCCAGACAAAGCGGTTCAGACCCTTTTCCAAGTTCAAGACAGGTTCACGTGCCGGTCCTCCCGCATATTGGATAAATTTGGGATCCGACTTACTTGAAATCCTACGGACCAACTTACCCTGTGCGTCTCGGATTTCCAGATCCAAAGATTGACCTTCTTTCATGCCCTCTGGCAAATGGTAGTAGATGACCAAACCTGAAGCAGGATTTACCCCAACAAATGGATCCATGCCGGTTGCAGAATTACTGTTCATATCTGAATACCAATGACCTATAATCGCATCATCAGGGGTATAAAGCTGTGGTTTATCCACAGTCTTTTTCATTTCCCTGACCACATTCAAGTCATCCAAAATCCAATAGGACCTGCCAGCGGTAGCGACGATCAGGTCATTATGTGCGATTTTGAGATCGGTGATGGGGGTAAGGGGCAGGTTCAACTGAAATGATTCCCAACTCGCACCATCATTTCTGGAAATGTACATGCCTGTTTCGGTACCTGCATAAAGAAGACCTTTTACCTCTGTATCTTCACGGACTACCCTGGTAAAGGCGCCATAAGGAATCCCTTTACTGATATTGGTCCAGGTTTTACCATAATCAGCAGTTTTATAGATTGCTGGAGTATAATCGTTGAATTTATAACGGGTAGTTGCGATATAGGCCGTTCCTGGCTCATGGGGAGAAACATCAATGGCATTGACCAAAGTCTCGGGCATTCCTTTTGGCGTTACATTGCTCCATGTTGCACCTCCATCTCTCGTCAAATACACCAAACCATCATCACTTCCTGTCCAGAAAACCCCTTTTTCATGAGGGGATTCGATGATATAGGCAATGGTCCCATAGTTTTCTGCCCCTACAGCCTCATTGGTATAAGGACCTCCTCCTTTGCCTTGCTTTTCTTTTTCATTTCGGGTCAGATCCGGAGAAATCACTTCCCATGAATTGCCCATATCTCTGGTCCTGAGCACATATTGTGCAGCGTGGTAGAAAGTGCCTGGCTCATGCTGAGACCAAATGATAGGCGCATTCCAATTGAATCGGTAACGCATATCACTGGCATCCCTTCCCAGATATTGGATCGGGGCAATCATGATATTAGTAGAGGATTGGGATTTGGTATCCAGTACCTCAATGGTTCCCAGGTAACTTCCTCCCAGCACATACCTTGGATCATCAGGATCAAAAGCCAAAAAGGCAGATTCCCCTCCGGCAGAATAATTCCAATGTTCCTGTGTAATGCCACCTCTTCCCAAAGCAAGACTGTTGATGACCAAAGAAGTATTATCCTGCTGTCCACCATAGATGCGGTAAGGAAATTGGTTGTCCGTATTGATTCGGTACATCTGTGCGGTAGGCATATTATCCTGTCTGGACCAGGTCTGCGCAAAATTGAAACTGATCGCTGCCCCACCATCATCTGCGATAACCAGGTTTTTGGAGTTGTGTGGATTGATCCACATATCGTGGTAATCCCCATGGGCTGAAGGCAAGACCTCCCAGGTTTTGCCTCCATCTATCGAACGAAGCGCAGGAGCACTCAGCACATAGACTGTATTCTCTGCATTTGGATCCGGGAAAACTTCAATATAATACCAGGCACGCTGAACCAGTCGGTTGTCATTGCTGACTCTAGACCAACTGCTTCCTCCATTTTCTGACACAAAAAGTCCTCCTAAACCTTTATCGGAATCACTTTCAATCAGCGCATATACTTTGTCCGAGTTTGCCCTGGAAACAGCAATCCCCATTTTACCCATTTCTTTGGGCAGACCATTCTCCAACCTTTTCCAGGTTTTACCACCATCTACAGATTTGTATAGTCCACTGCCATCACCTCCACTAATCACCTTCCAAGGCAAGCGCTGATGTTCCCACATGGCAGCATAAAGCACCTCTGGAAAATGCATGTCCATAGACAGGTCAGCAGCGCCGGAGAGCGTGTTCACAAAAAGTACTCGCTCCCAGGTTTCTCCTCCATCTATGGATTTGTACACTCCTCTTTCCTCATTTGGACCATGCAATGCTCCCTGAGCCGCTACATAGACGATGTCCGGATTTTCGGGATGGATAATAATCCTGGAAATATGCTGCGTCTTTTCAAGGCCCATCTTTTTCCAGGTTTTCCCTGCATCAGTGGATTTATAGACCCCATCGCCATAGGAAGTCATCACACCTCGCGGTGCATGTTCTCCCATTCCAACGAATACAATTCTCGGATGGCTTTCAGACACAGCAATAGCTCCAACCGATCCCGTTCCAAAGTAACCATCGGAAATATTTTCCCATTGCTGTCCCGCATCAGTGGTTTTCCAAACCCCTCCGCCAGTGGTGCCCATATAATAGGTGAGCGGGTCACCTACCACACCACTTGTAGTAACAGAACGCCCTCCTCTAAAAGGGCCTATGTTGCGGTATTTTAAGGGTAAAGAAGAGTTATACAGCTCTTGTGCAGATACCTGAAACCCCAAAAGGATCAGGAGAATACTCAGAAGTTTTTTCATGTTTTGCCGGTGGTTTTTCAACGGATCAAGTTAAGCAACAGAAATTAGATTTACCAAAGGCTTGGAAAAAGAATCCTTTGAAAAGCATGAGTTGGTGCATCAAGCAGTATTGATGCAGTTTATTGTTATTGGAGAGGCCATCAATCATGTTGATGATGAAATACTTAACCGTTATGCCTATCCCTGGTATAAAGTCAAATCATTCCGAAACTTCATTGCCCACGAGTGTTTCAATCTAAAGCTAAGTGCAGTATGGGAAATCATTTCACAGGAGCTTGGAGTTTTATCTCAGATAATCGATGAAATGATCACCACTGAGTTTCCTCAATGATTTGGTTTTTTGCCGTACGCAAAACTACATAAAACCAAAAAAGCCCTGAAAATCAACTTCTCAGGGCTTTTATATTTTCATTCAATAAGTATTACTTTCTATTTCGAGCGCGTCTCATAGGATTGTCGCCTGTAGAAACACCTCTTGCACCTCCTGCACTTTTGAACATTTCAAATCTGCTTGGCACAAACTGTCTCGGCCAGTAGTTATTGGATTCGTCGATATCAGCAGTTTCTCTGAATGGATCCAATACCACACTTGCCACTTCTTTTTTCTTCGCAAATACTTTGGATACTTCCCACTCATTCAGTCTCCAGATCTCAGCAGGAATTCTTTCTACTTCAGAAGTACCATCAGTATAATTGAATTGAATGATCAATGGCATCACCAAACCTCCTAGGTTCTTGAATTTCATTTCATAGAAATTCAATCCGGAGTTCATCAATTCTTTTTCCTTAGGACTCAAAGAAGCCATAAAGTCTTTATAGGCTTTTTCGTCTTCAGGAGTTACCGTGAATGGGTTATAGCTATTGTAGAAATCACGTGTAGCTGGATCAGCTTCAACCACAGTCTGTTCAATATCCTTTGCATTATACGTTTTGCTGACATAACTCTCTTCTCTGTCAAAGGCTTTTTTCTGATCTGCTTTTTTCTCAGCCGGCGTTCTGTTGTCCAGCTTGTACCAATTCACCGCTTCCAAAGAAATATCTACTGGGTCTGTTCCAAAGAACCAACCTCTCCAGAACCAGTCAAGGTCAATGCCGGAAGCATCTTCCATCGTCCTGAAGAAATCATCTGGAGTTGGGTGTTTGAACATCCATCTTTGAGCATATTCTTTGAATGCATAATCAAACAACTCTCTTCCCATGATGGTTTCCCTCAGGATATTCAGGGCTGTGGCAGGTTTAGCGTATGCATTTGGACCAAACTGAATGATGTTTTCAGAGTTGGTCATAATTGGTTCCAGCAATCGTCTCTCACTGGCCATGTAAGGCGCGATTTTGTGAGCAGGACCTCTTCTGGAAGGATAATCTCTATCCCACTCCTGTTCGGCCAAAAATTGCATAAAAGTATTCAAACCCTCATCCATCCAAGACCACTGACGTTCGTCTGAATTGACGATCATTGGGAAATAATTATGTCCTACCTCGTGAATGATTACAGAGATCATTCCGTATTTGACAGCATCTGAATAGGTACCATCTTCGTCAGGACGACCATAGTTGAAACATATCATTGGATATTCCATACCGTTGGAAGCTTCCACGGAAATGGCTACCGGATAAGGATAATCAAAGGTGCGTGCTGAGTAAGATTTGATGGTATGGGCCACAACTTTGGTAGAATATTGCTCCCAAAGCGGATTGCCTTCCTTACCGTAGTATGACATCGCCATGACATCATTACCGCCTTGTTTTACCGCCATGGCATCCCAAATGAATTTTCTGGAAGATGTCCAGGCAAAGTCTCTGACATTTTCAGCATGGAAAACCCAGGTTTTTTTGTCTTTTGCTTTTTGCTTTTCCAATCTTTCAGCCTCAGCTTGTGTACGGATGACAACAGGCTTATCATAAGATTTTTTAGCCTGCTCCCATCGCTGCATTTCCGTGGCGCTCAGTACTTCCTGAGGATTCTGTAATACACCGGTAGCACCTACCATATGGTCAGCAGGCACAGTGATTTTAACTTTATAATCACCAAAAGTCAGGGCAAATTCACCTCTGCCTACAAACTGCTTGTGCTGCCATCCTTCAAAATCGGAATAAACCGCCATTCTTGGGAACCACTCAGCCATGGTGTAGAGGTAGTTACCATCCTTAGGGAAATACTCATATCCAGGACGTCCACCGATAAAACTCATCCTGTCATGGATATTGAAGCTCCAATCCACGGTGAATTCCATTTGCTGCCCAGGCATCAAAGGTTGAGGCAGATCCACACGCATCATGGTTTTCACAATAGTCACAGGAATATCTTTTCCGGACATGTCTTTTACTGAATGGATTTTGTAGCCCAAATCCTGATCATGCCACAGAATACCTTCCAATTGACGAAGGCTCATTCTTGGATTGATCCTGCTTTCAGCGATTTTAGGTGTGTTAGAATCAGCTGCCCTTTCGTTTTGGTCCAATTGGATCCAAAGATATTTTAAAGGGTCTGGAGAATTATTGAAGTAAGTAACCTTCTGCCAACCTTTGATGGATTGGTTGTCATCGTTCAGTTCCACTTCGATTTCATGGTCAGCTTTTTGCTGCCAATACATATGTCCTGGGGCTCCTGATGCCGTCCTGTACACATTGGGTGAGCGAAGTTCTGTGCCGAGCTGCTCAAAGCGTTCGGCATGATTTTGCTCTGACCACTGTGCAAATGCTGGCATGGTACAGAAAATACCCAGTGCAAATGCAGTTAAAGTAAGTAGTTTTTTCATAAGCGTGATTTTAGCATTGTTGCTGCGGAAAACCGCATGCAAGCTTGTAATATAAGATGAATCCTGTGTTTATTCAATAATTCCAAACATCCTTCTGTCGGGATCTTATAATTTTTACCAAAACTTGGTGTCGATCATCATCATGATGGACATCCCCAACACAATAGACGAGATGACCAAGGCCCAATCCCTTCTGTTGATGCCGATAATACCGACCAAGATACTGGAAGCAACCATAAATATGGCCACAATGACCAACTGTCCAACTTCCAACCCGATATTGAAGGCCAATAATGGTTCGAAGATGGAAGCCTCTCGGCCCAGCAAGGACCGCAGGTAATTGGAGAAACCCAAACCATGGATCAAACCAAAGAAAAGGGCAAATAGATAGTTGATCTGCACGCCTCGACCTGTGCTGGGCTTGGGCTTGAAGATATTGCTCAAGGCGGTTATACCAATGGTTACCGGAATCAGAAATTCCACCAGATCGGTATTTACTTTGACAACATTCAGCGTTGCAAGTGCCAAAGTAAGAGAGTGGCCTACTGTGAAAGCCGTGACCAGGATGATGATTTTTTTCCAATCTCTAAGTACATATACTGCACAGAGTGCCACGACAAAGAGGATGTGGTCAAATCCGTCCAAATCCAGAATATGCTGGATACCTAATTGAAAATACAGTTGAAACTGTCCCATTAAATGCTTTATTATTTTACACCTGAATTAATTTTCAGGTATGATCGTTTATTGTATAATTTGCAAAGAAAATAAAATAAGCTTACATCATGCACTTGAATTACATTTTCATGCTCTTTTTGGGATGGAAGGTGTTTTATCACCCCTTCTATATCAGCCTATCTGAGCTTAGATATAACCCCAACAATAAAAGTCTGGAAATCGCCCAAAAGATTTTTTGGGATGATCTGGAAGTGGCTTTAAGTGACATACACCATACTAAAGTGGATTTTCTCAATCCTACCGACCGAAAAGCATTGGAAGAAATGGCCAAAGCCTACCTTTTGGACAAAAATGAGATCTTCATCAATGGTAAAAAAGTGCAGTTAAATTACCTGGGTTTTGAAATCGAGGAGGAGGCGGCTTGGTTTTATTTAGAGGCCGAAAAGGTACCGCTACCCAAAACCGTTGAAATACATAATGAGGTATTATTACAACATTTTGAAGGACAGCAGAATATCATCAATTTTTATGTAGACAAAAGACCCAAAAGTCTGATTCTGTACAAAGGAAAAGAAAGCGGGGTTTTGAAGTTTTGAATTTGAAATAAGACGCAAGACCCAAGATACAAGATGCAAGACATAAGACTTAAAATCGTTTGTCAGTAAGCGGATTTTTAAATCCGGTTTATCAAGGTTCGGGATTGTAAATCCCGAACAGCAGCATTCAATCCCGTAGGGATTGCCTATTTGTCTTTATCGCTTTTCGATATCCCGAACAGCTTACTTCTCCATCACCGTCCCACATTTTTTGCACTTGGTATGCTCGGGATTACTCCAAAACCTCTCCATGATAGGAGGCAATTGGTTCACGATATCGGTGATTTCAGCAAATTCCTCATAGAGTTTATGACCGCAGTTTTCACAATGCCAGATAAACCCATCCTGCTCACCAAGTCTTCTGTATCGCTCCAGAACCAAACCAATGGTGTTGGCTGGTCTTCTTGGTGAATGGGGCACCCTAGCGGGCAACAAAAACATTTCACCCTCTTTGATTTCGATATCCTTTACCTCTCCATCTTCCACGATCTTCAGGACTATGTCCCCTTCTATCTGGTAGAAAAATTCCTCTCCTTCATCGTAGTGAAAATCTTTTCGGGAATTGGGCCCACCAACCACCATCACGATGAAATCGTCGTTCCCTTTGTACATCACTTGGTTTCCTACAGGTGGTTTCAAAAGGTGACGGTTTTCTTCAATCCACTTCTGAAAATTGATGGGTTTGGCGATAGGCATGTATTGAGTCCTTAAGTTAACATTTGATTTAAAGGCTAAAAATATTAAAAAAAGCTCATTTTTTGGTTTCTTTGAATATTCAATCTCAGCATCATGCAAATACCCATCATCGACACCCATTGCGACATCTTATCCTATCTGGCCAAAACCCCAAAAGCAGCGGCAGATAAATCCGAAGATATTGCCTGTGCTATCCCTCTACTACAACTAGGCAATGTCAAATTGCAAATATGTGCCATATACACTGATGTAAGGCCTGGAAGTATGGAACTGGCCACCCTGCAGGCCTATAAATATCGCGAAATGTTGATGATGCATGCCCAGGAAGTGGTGCAGGCTGATGCTGAATTTTTGAAGAACATCAACCTTAATTCCAAAATTGGATTGGTCACCGCCATTGAAAATGCTGCAGGGCTGGCAGATGAAGAGGCTCCTATCCAAAAAGCATTCGAGCAGCTGGACAAATTGATTCAGATGACCAGAAGAATGGCATATATCAGTTTGACCCACCATACCGAAAACAGGTTTGGAGGCGGTAATTATACCGAAGGCATAGGATTAAAAGATGATGGCAAGCGCATACTAGATTATATTTCAGGTAAAAAAATTGCCATCGACCTTTCCCATACATCTGATTTACTGGCTGAAGGTATCCTCAAGCACATTGATACCCAAAAGCTTGATGTTCCGGTAATGGCCAGCCATTCCAATTTCCGTAGCATCTGGAACCATAAAAGAAACCTGCCCAATGAATTTGCACAGGAAATCATCAAAAGGGGCGGGCTGATCGGCGTGAACTTCCTAAGGGCATTTCTGGATAATGAACATCCTGAAAGGGTCTTCGAACATATTCTTCACGGGTTTGAAATAGGAGCGGAAGAACAAATGTGTTTTGGTGCAGATTTCTTTTATACCAAAGACTTTCCGGATCCAAGCAGGCATCCTTTCTATTTCCCCATTGTGGAAAATGCTTCGAAATACCCAAGTATCCTGGATAAACTGGGTGAAAACCTCAATCAGTCTCAACTGGAAAAACTGGCCTTTAAAAACGCTCAGCGCTTTTTCAAAACTCTCTGGGCTTAATCCTTTTCAGGCAAAATTGTAGCCTAAACATCAGATTTGGAGTTTGAAATTTGGAGTTTGTGTTTTGGAGCTTGGAATTTGAGTTTTGGTAATTGATAATTGGTAATTGGTAATTGGTAATTTAACATGTCTTCCCATCATTTCGTCAAAGAACAACAGGAACCAGCATTGGTCATTTTGGATACTACTGGTATTACATTTGAGCAGATTGCCCCACTTCTGGAATGGGTGCCTACTGTCATGGTGGCCCAAGAGGAAATCTTCACAGTGATTTCTTGGGGGATCAAGGTGGATTTGATTTTGGCCGATTTGGAATTCCAAAAGGAAAACTTCAAGCTGCTCGAAGAACAATATCCAGTTAAATTTCTAGGCGTTAAAAACGGCGATTACTTGAATGAGTCTTTGCAATACCTCATCGCCTCCAAGCATGGAGCAGCCAATATTGTAGGATTTGACCACCAGAAGGTTTTTGACTTAGAACCTATGTTGGAGTTTTTCGATCTGGTCATATGGGATGGATCTATTAGGTATTTTCCAGTGAAAAACGGCAACTTCAAAAAGTGGTTTACCGCATGCGATGTACAACTTCATGCTCCTGAAGGGAGCCTGATAGAGATCAAAAATGCAGAGGGGAGTCATATTCTGGAGATCCAGCCCACTACCATAATTGCCGTTCCGGAAGGCATCTCAGAATTTAATTCCAAGGGCCTGTTCTGGATTGGGCAGATTTTCAATACTGAAGCTTAAACCGCATTCTATCAGAAACCTTCCTGCCAAAAAAATTCAAACCTTAACTATTTTAATCCCTTAAAGACTCCCACAACCATCCTATCCCTGTCATTCAGATCTTTAAGCACCCTCACCTGAGAGTACCCAAGACCTTCCATCAGTTTTTTTGTGTCAACCCCCAAGGCTTCATTGATCTCGAAATAGAGTTTGCCTCCAGGCTTCAATGCCCTTCGGGCTTTATGAGCAATCTCCCTGTAAAAAAGTAAAGGATCCTCATCAAAAACAAACAAGGCCAAATGAGGTTCATGTTCCAGAACATTACGGTGCATCATTTCCTTCTCAGAATACCGGACATAAGGAGGATTACTGACCACGATATCCAAACCCGTCCAAGGGATTTCCTCCGTCAAAATATCCAGTTTTTGAAACTTCACACAGGCATGTAAAACCAGATTATTGCGTTCCGCCATTTCCAAAGCCTCATCCGATATATCCACCCCATATACCTCCGCATCCTGCATTTCCAAGGCCAGGGAAATGGGAATACAACCAGAACCTGTTCCTATATCCAAAATTCTGAGGCCTTTTTGTGGGTTTTCTTTGATGATCAAATGGACCAGTTCCTCCGTCTCATTTCTAGGAATCAGCACAGCAGGGCTAACCTCAAACTCCCGCCCATAAAAAGGAGCTGTTCCTAATATATACTGAATGGGCCTGCCGCTTAACAGTTGCTCTAAGGCAGACACCAAACTTTCAGGCAAAAACTCCACTTCATCATCCTTGATGATATCCATCCTTTTTTTACCCAAAAATTCCTCAAACAGCCAAATCACCAAACTTTCAGCCTCCTCCGCTGGGTAAAGCGCCATCAATTGTTGCTGGTAATCTTTGAAGAGTTCTCTGATCCGGATCATTTTTTCAGTATCGGTTTATCAATCGGTAAAATAAAAGCGAACCAAAGGCATATGCCAGGACATCCCAAGGGTCTGCGGTATAAAGATCAGACCATTTTGGCAGAAGAAATTCAAAAAGAAAAGAAAAATAAAGCCAGCCCACCACGATTTGAGTTTTGGTAAACCTGAATTGGGCTTTCGACGGGTGTATCCAACGAAATATTTGCAGGGTAATGCCCAGAACCACCGGCATGGCCAAGAGGTCGTCCCCATAGGCATGTACCCAAGGAATAAAAATCCCCAGCTCCTTTTCCAAGTACTGATTGACCCAAAAAAGAAGGCAGGCCATCAGAAAGTACGGGTTTTTGATTACACTCATTATCCCGGTAAGGCAGCAATCAACCAAGCCAAAAAGGTCAATATCGCCATGTATATGGTATAAAAAAGGTTACCTGCCTTTTTCAAAAATACGACTACCGGTCCATCATGCTCTTTGATATCAAAAATCCACTGTTCCCTATTTGCTTTTTTATCTCTTTCTCTGATTTCATGGTATTCCAAATCCCTTCCTCCCAGAGGTTTTCCACAATGCTCGCAAAGGTCATTCATGTCCGTGGTCCATTTGGACCATTCCCCACAATGAGGGCATTTTTTCTGTCCCATGGCTTAAAAATAGCAAAGGATGAACAAAGAAGGAAGTTTAATTACATGCTATTGTGGTCAGGGAATGACTATCTTTGTAGCATGAAGCTTTTCCCTAATACAGTCAAAGGTGTGGTTTATGCCATTGACGAAATATTCAATCAAAAAAAATACGCTGACAAAGTCATCGAAAAAACCCTGAAGTCCAACCCTAAATGGGGTGCAAGAGATAGGGGTTTTGTCGCTGAATCTGTATATGAAATGGTCCGCTGGTGGAGACTGATCAATGAGGTCAGCCCATCCAAAGACCTCTACCACCTTTTTGGCACTTACTGGCTGCTTCAGGGCAAATCCCTTCCAGATTGGCGGGAATTCAAAGGTCTTGAGCCGGAAAAAATCAAAGCAAGATTCGAAAGGATCAAAGAAAACAGGGCTTTGAAGCAATCCATACCGGATTGGATGGACCAAATGGGTTCGGAATTGCTGGGAGAAAAATGGGACAAAGAAATCGATACCCTTAACCAGCAAGCCGAAGTTGTCCTCCGTGTCAATACTTTAAAGATTACCAGAGAGGACTTGATGAACCGCTTGGCAGCAGAAGGCATTCAGACCTATGCACCAAAAGGCTATAAAGATGCCCTGGTCTTGGCTCAAAGACAGAATATTTTTAAAAACCCAGCTTTCAAGGAGGGTTTGTTTGAAGTTCAGGACGCATCTTCCCAATTGGTTGCAGCAGCTTTGGATGTAGAACCTGGCATGCGGGTGATCGATGCCTGCGCAGGTGCCGGAGGAAAATCCCTGCACTTAGCCGCTCTGATGCAAAACAAAGGCAGGATTTTATCTATGGACGTCGAAGAATGGAAACTGCAGAACACCAAATTGCGTGCGAGAAGGAATGGGGTAAGTATCATAGAACCAAAGGTGATTGAAGGTAATAAAACCATTAAAAGACTGAAAGAATCTGCCGATAGGGTATTATTGGATGTGCCATGCTCAGGTTTGGGAGTTTTGAAAAGAAACCCGGATACCAAATGGAAACTCAGTCCCGAGTCCATCGAAAAGGTACAGGGTATTCAGCAGGAGATTTTACAGAACTACTCCTCCATGGTCAAGCCTGGTGGTCTTTTGGTCTATGCTACCTGCAGCATTTTACCTTCTGAAAATCAACAGCAAGTGGAAAAGTTTCTTGCTTCTGAAAAAGGAAAAGACTTTGAACTGATCGAAGACCAAAAAGTTTTGGCCCAGGAAAGTGGTTTTGATGGATTTTACATCGCCAAAATCGCCCGAAAGAAGGAACAAACAGCATAAGTCGAAAGTACTGAAATCAGGCGATAGGCTTAACCCCTTTTTTGGATAGCTTACAATTGGCCCCAAGAAAGTTAATTCCTAGGTAAATTTCCAGGTTGAGGAGAAGTATTTAGTGGAAATTTTGTGTAAATTTCATCAGACCAAAATATCTCACCCATGACACTAGAAGCCATTTTCGGCATGGCCAGTTTATTGGCCATCTTTTCCTGGATTGCCTTATTTATCTTCTATCCCAGCAAATGGATTTATCAAACCCTATTTTCTGGGGTGTTGATTGTACTTGGTATTATGTATTTGTTCTACCTCTTTACAGGTATAGGCAGCTTGGCAGATTTTAACTTCGATAGCTTGGAGCAGGTAAGGACGGTCTTCAGTTCAGACGAAGCATTGTTGGCAGGATGGATACATTATCTGGCATTTGACCTGTTTGTAGGCATGTGGATCAGTAAGGATTCCTGGGAAAAAAATATCAGCCGGTGGGTATTATTACCTTGCCTGCTTTTCACCTTCATGATGGGGCCGATAGGTTTAATGCTCTATTTCATAGTACGTGCCATCAAAACCAAAAAACTGAACCAAAGCCCATTTCATTGATCGGAAAACGATATCATTTCGAATAGAAATGACTGTTTAATTCAGACAAAACCACTGTTAAAAGATATTCCAGGCCGGGTATGTTCATGTCTAAATGCAGAACAAACCCGAAGAAAATTTTCTATTGGTTAAAGAAAATCATGAAAACTTAAATTTATTTTGAATTCAGTTTGATTGACAATCGAAAATCTTTGTATCTTTGACGGGCAAATAGGGTTACCTAACCAATATTTGCCATGAATAGAAATTCCGATAAATTCCTCTACGAAGCACTTACCTACGATGACGTGCTTCTTGTCCCAGGGTACTCAGAAGTCCTTCCGCGCGACACCAACACCTCCACACAACTTACCAAGAACATCAGACTGAACATTCCATTGGTTTCCGCTGCTATGGATACCGTAACGGAAGCTGATTTGGCCATTGCCATCGCCCTTGAGGGCGGTTTGGGATTTATCCACAAAAACATGTCCATTGAGAAGCAGGCGGCTCAGGTGAGAAAGGTAAAACGTTCTCAGGCGGGTATGATTTTGGATCCGATTACTTTGGATATCAATGCCAGGGTAAAAGATGCAGAAGCCATCATGCGAGAATTCCATATCGGAGGTATTCCAGTAGTGGATGATCAGAGGATATTAAAAGGTATCATCACCAACAGAGACTTAAGGTTTATCAAAGACCCGAATGTGATGATCAAAGACATCATGACAGTTGAAGGTCTGATCACGGCCAAAGCTGGGGTTTCTTTGGAGCAAGCAGAAGAAATTCTACAGGAATACAAAATCGAAAAATTACCAATCGTCGATGAGGAGAATAAACTCACCGGCTTGATTACCTACAAGGATATTCTGAAAAGAAAAGACAAGCCCCATGCTTGCAAAGACGAATATGGCAGACTGAGAGTAGGTGCTGCTGTAGGTGTTACCGCCGATATCGTTGAAAGGGTAGAAGCATTGAAAAACGCAGGAGTGGATGTTGTGTCTATTGACACTGCACATGGTCACTCCAGAGGTGTTATCGAGACCTGCAAAAGAATCAAGGCGGTTTTCCCTGATTTGGATGTGATTGTCGGCAATATTGCAACTCCTGAAGCCGCATTGGCTTTGGCAGAAGCGGGAGCGGATGCGGTTAAAGTAGGTGTGGGACCAGGTAGTATCTGTACTACCCGTGTGATTGCAGGGGTAGGTGTACCTCAGTTATCTGCAGTTTTTGAATGTGCTGAAGCATTACAAGGGAAAAACGTGCCAGTCATCGCAGATGGGGGAATCCGTTATTCAGGTGATTTGGTCAAAGCCATTGCTGCAGGTGCCAGCTCTATTATGATCGGCTCCTTATTGGCCGGAACAGAGGAAGCTCCAGGTGAAATGATCATCTATGAAGGAAGAAAATTCAAAACTTACAGGGGCATGGGCTCCTTGGAAGCTATGGAATCCGGTTCAAAAGACAGATATTTCCAGGATGCAGAAGACAACATCAAAAAATTGGTACCTGAAGGCATTGTGGGTCGTGTTGCTTACAAAGGTTTGGTATCAGAGGTATTGTACCAGTTGGTAGGTGGTCTGCAGGCCGGTATGGGTTACTGCGGTACCAAAACAGTGGAAGACCTCCAGCGAGATGGTAAATTTGTCAAAATCACTGCTGCAGGTGTAAAAGAATCCCATCCACATGATGTGAGCATCACCAGGGAAGCACCTAACTACTCTGCAAAGATGTAATCAGTATTGAAGCAGATATAAAAAAGCGGCAGGGAAACTTGCCGCTTTTTTTTTGAAAAGGATTACTAATCCCGAACAGAGGAGGATTGAAAGGCCAGTCTTTCGCGGTAATACTGATTTTTACTATATTAGAGAGCACAATCACTCTCAAACCAAGCCTTTTATGAGGTATCTACAATTTCTAAGCCTTATCATTTTCTTATATTCCGTCTTTCCAGTTCAGGCACAAAACCAACCCTTGAGAATCATCATGATCGGCGCCCACCCGGATGACTGTGACATCAAAGGGGGAGGAACAGCAGCTTTATTCGCGGAAATGGGCCACCAGGTTAAATTCATTTCTGTGACCAATGGAGATGCAGGGCACATGCAACAGGGCGGAGGTGTACTGGCCAAAAGAAGGACCGATGAAGCCAAAGAAGCGGGCAAAAGATTGGGTATTGAATATGAAGTATTGGACCACCATGATGGGGAGTTATTGGCAACCTTGCCAATACGATTAGAAATAATCCGGAAAATCAGAGAATGGAATGCTGATGTGGTAATTTCTCACCGCTCTAATGATTACCATCCTGACCACCGCTATACCGCCATTTTGGTACAGGATGCAGCATTTATGGTAGGGGTTCCCAATATTGCTCCAGATACACCGCCATTGGTCAAAAACCCTGTGTTCCTTTACTTTCAGGACAATTTTCAGAAACCATATCCTTTTAGAGCTGACATTGCTGTAGATATAAGCGCTGTATTGGACAAAAAGATACATGCGATGGATGCCCATGAATCACAGTTTTACGAATGGCTGCCTTGGATCGGAAAGTACGAGCAAGAAGTGCCTAAGGAGAAAGAAGAAAGGCTGAAATGGCTGAAATCCAAAAGGTCCGGAACAGTTTCAGAAGCAGCAAGGACAAGTTTACAGAAATGGTATGGAACCGAAAAAGCCTCTCAGGCAAAACATGTGGAACTGTTCGAAATCTGCGAATATGGAACACAGCCCACTGAAGCCGATATCAGGAGACTGTTTCCTATGTTGAAAAATAAGTAGTCTTGTCTCCTTTTATTAAATCACAATAGAGACATAGGAGAGCACATAGTTTGTCAAAACTTTTGTACGTACTTGTTCTATGTGTACTCCTATGATTCTAAAGAGGTAAAATTATCAACATCTAAAAAGGATAGCTCCGCGAAATATCAGAGGCGGTCCCTATGGGACCGGTGCATAATTTGCGGCCATATTTTCTGCCGATAGGTTGTGCCGCTGGCACAATGCATTACCGGCTCGCTAGGAAATGTGATAATTCTTAAAGGATTTTTTGGCTACTATTTCCACTTAATCAAATAAAAATTTGGCTTCTCTATGGTACAATCCCATAGGGATTGCCTATTTGTCCTCATAGCTTCTCGAATTTTGCCTCACCCTTCCGGAATCCTCCTTCGTAAATTTCATTTGCTTCCCATAAACTCCCGGATATCCTTCACTAATTTTTCAAAATCAGGCTTATGGTTGTACATCATATGTCCACCTTCGTAATAGGTCATTTTCACCCTATCCATAGGAATATCATGTCTTGCAAAGGTATATTCCGCATCCAAAAAAGGCGTAATCAGGTCGTAGTATCCATTGGCCACCATCACTTTCAAATCCTTGTTTCTGCGCATAGATTCTCCAAGACTTCTGGCCACATTCACATAAGAAGGCTCCCAATAAGCTCCCTGAGGAACAGGCCTCCAATTCCATTTTCCTCCAATATTCCTATTGGAAGTCAAATAGGGTCTATCCACTTTCACTTTCAAAATTTGTGCAAAATAGTCATTCAATGCAGCCGTATAAGCTGCATCTATGCTATAACTGGAAGGATCTCCCAAAGTAGGTCTATCTGCAGTCTGATCTCCTTCTTCTCCCAGATATCTTCCGTCCAAAGTACCAATGGTTTTACCCTCAGCCCTTAACAGTTCTTTTTTGAAACGGGAAGTAAGAATCCTATTCTCCGACCTGAGTACATATTCCGGATTCAGGCCTAGAAAATAAGATATTTTTGAGGCAACTGCGCTCTTTTCGGATGTGGATAACTGATTACCCATATACAGGGAAGTCAGATACTCACCATAGGCAAATTCCCTTGCCTCTTGAACAAAATCCTGCAATCTTTTGCCTTGACCAGCTTTTCCATGGTACCAAGCTGTTGCTGCCATGGTAGGGAAATAAGTAAAGTAAGAGGCAATATTGTCATGTGCTGAAGTGCTACCATGATAATCCAATGCCTGAGAAATCAATATCAATCCATTCAATGCCATTGTCTGACCTCCACCTTCTAACGCGGCGGTAACGGCCGCAGCCCTGGTTGTTCCAAAGCTTTCTCCTGCGATATATTTGGGTGACTGCCAACGCTGATGCTGAGTTATCCACAACCTCATAAACTGCGCAATAGAACGTGCATCTTCCATCAAACCCCAAAAGTCCTCCGTTTTCCCTTTGCCTATCACTGTGGAAAACCCAGTTCCAATAGGATCTACGAATACCAAATCAGTAATATCCAACAGGGCCAGGTCATTGTGGATAACCTCAAAAGGTGCTGCCCCATCATCTTCTTTAGCATCTGAGTCCACATTGACTACTTTAGGACCAAAAACCCCCATATGCAACCAAACGGAAGCCGAACCTGGCCCTCCGTTAAAAATGAATGTTACCGGCCTTTTTCCCGGATTGGGATCTTCTTTGAGGTATGCGGTAGACCACAAGGCAGCAATGGGTTCTCCACTTTCATTTTTCAAATGTGTCTCTCCCGAGATAGCCTTGTATCTCATTTTTACACCATGAAATGTACCTTCATGGCTTGTTTCAAATACAATTGGATCTCCAACCGGTTTGGCTTCTTCCTGCGCATGTATTGTGGATAAGTTAATCAGTAATGCAAGGAAAAAAAGAAATGTAGTCTTCATAAGCTAGGGGTTTTACTGGTAAACCAGTATGTGGATAAGTAAATATTTTTTGATGAATAAACCTTTCAAATTTCAGCTTCGGCTTCTATTTCGACCAAGTATCCCTCTCCGACCAATTTGGCTTCCACCAAAGTATTGGCGGGCTGAATATCCGCAAAACGCTGTCCATGGGCTCGGGCAACAGGCTCCCAGTTATCCACATCATTTACAAAAATCCTAGTCCGCACCACATCTTCAAGTTTTCCACCAAGGGAAACGATCGCTCCCTCAATTTTGTCGAGTACAAAATGTGCCTGTGCAGCAGGGTCATTCCCACCAATCATTTTATCTCCATGGGTAGCTGTTGTGCCGGAAACAGAAATCCGGTTACCCTTCCTGACTGCCCTACAATAGCCGGCCATGCCTTCCCAAGGTGTCCCGCTGAAAACTTTCTGACTGCCATGAGGCCCACTTACCACATCAAAAGGTTTGGGCATCGCCTCTAAATGATGGCTCAAATCCCCAGATGCGGTCAAAAAGGGAGGTTTCCTGTATTCATCCCCACAATCTCCCGGAATCGGATCCAGAACCGATTGCGCATGTTGGATGACCAACTTATCCACATCTGTCAGTTCAAATGAAAACAAGGATTTGGTCTCTTCAATATGGGCACTTTGACCCAGTCGGGCACCAATAATTACCCCCGCTACATATTCCTGTTCCAGAATGTATTTGGTAGCAATATTGGCAATGGATACCTCATGCTTTTTGGCGACTTTATCCACACTATTCAATAGTTGCTGAAAATTATCCCATCCCCCTGCTGCATCAATAAAGCGCTTGTATTTCATCTGCGACCAGGTGGCGCCATTTTCTATTGAGGGTTCCGGTTTTCCCAACCATTTCTCCGATAGGAAGCCTCCGGCCAAAGTACCGAAAGCCAACACTTTTACCCCATATTCTCTACAGACTTTTGCCATTTCTCCTGAGGCCCTTTGGTCTATCAAAGAATGACAAACCTGATTCGAGACGATCGGAATACCTGTAGCGCAGGCCATTCTGAGATGTGCTGCATCAAAATTAGTTACACCCAAATGCCTAATAAGGCCTTCTTGTTGTAATTCATGCAACCAGAATAATTGGTCCAACCATACGGGATCTAGGTAATTCCAAGCATGAAATTGCAGAAGGTCAATTTTTTTGGAGTTTAACCTGTATAATGCCCGCTCTACTGCTTTTCTTGTTTCGGCCTTAGAGCTTTTGCCTGGTTTGGGTACCCATTTGGTCAACAGTTGAGCCTGGGATCCCAAAGCATGCTTGGTCTTAAAAGTACCTGCAATAATTTCTGCCGAACCATAATGGTCCGCCATATCGAATGTAGTCAGGCCAGCCTCCACATACGGCGCCATGGCCAATGAGGTGGTTTCAGGGTCCAAAGTATTTCCCCCACGTTCCATATCTGCTATCTGCCAAAGCCCTGTCAAAACGCTTGAAATCTTCAAGTCAGGAGCCAATTCTGTATACATGCTTTTTTTCATCTTTTATGGGAGTTCTTTGAACAGCTTGCCAACATCCAAGCCTTTTCTTTTCATGAGTCTAAATTTATAACAGAAAATCCAAGAGCCAATACCCATGACGATCAACCAAATGGGAGTGGAGTGAAAATACCAAGCTCCCGCTTCTGCATTTAGGTCCTTCCAAGTGTGGATCAATAAAAAGAAAGTCAGCACAATTGTCCCAGTCCACCCAAGAATCTTTCTCCACATTATATCTTTGGCTATTTTGATTTCTTTCGACAGATCAGGGTTTCTTTTGCCAATACTCAACAAAGTGATGCACATCAAGAGAAAATTGACCATCATGGAGGTGACCATAATATCAATACCCAAAAAGAAATCTCCTGCAAAATGACTTCCCAAAATCCCTACACTAGCCATACAGCCACTCAAAATGATGGCCATGTAAGGGGTATGATATGTTTTATGAACTTTGGTAATCTTTTTTGGAAAAATACCATCTTCAGCCCAAGCAAACATCAATCTTGAAACTGATAATAGCATCGCAGGCAAATCATTGATAAGTGCTATAGCTGCCCCCAACACAATCATTGCAGTCAGGTAATCAGGTAACAAATAGCCCAACAAACCTGGCGCCGTAATATCCCGCTTCATGGCTTCTTCCGCTACAAAAGACCATGGCACAACATGATAGACAGCAGAGGTAAACAGAATGTAGTAAGCCCCAACAATCAGGATGGTTAAGCCAATAGCCAAGGGTAGTCGCTTTGTGGGGTTCTTTGCCTCACCACCAGCTTGGGCAATGCTATCAAACCCGATGAAACTCGCAAACAAGAGCGCTCCAGCAGACAAAAATGTGGATAAGTGGAATTCAGTGCTTGGATTCAATGAAACATCCCTTCCTTCTTTTGCCATCAAAGCGGAAGCAAATTCCTCTTGAGAAAAACTGAATCCGGCAACAATCACTACTCCTCCCATGACAAACATCAGAATCATCAAGGGAATCACAGTTTTCTCGTAAGATTTAGCACCAAGAATATTGACCCATACAAATAGCCATACTAAAAACAAGGCAAGGGCTACCCTCACCAGACCGGTATCCAAACTTTGAGCCAAACCATCATAGGAAAGGGCTGCTGCCACATCCCGCAAAAAAGGAACAGTTACATAAGCCACCACACCGATGACAATGGACAGACCAAACCATTGTGAAAAACTCGCCACAAATCCCAAATATGGATTCAGCCCTCTACTGGCATAAATATAACTTCCACCTGCCCTCGGCATGGCGGTAGCCAGGGAAGCGTAGGCAAAAGCAGCCAATAGTGCCGGTATGGCAGCAAAGACAAAAGCAGGAAGGACATATGGCCCGATACCGGGAACATGACGCTGAATCATAAAAGGCACCACATTGATAGAGGCACCCAACATGGAACAGATTCCCGTTGCTACCAAACCAGTTAATCCAAGTTGTCTTTGGAGCGTTTTGTCACTCATTTACTTACTTTCTTAGCAAGCAAAATCTTAAAAGTTTGAGTCAAATCAAAACTATCCTCCCATGTATTTTATGGTATTAGAAGATAAAGTTGAATCCAATACCGATAGATTGGCCAAAAGCAAAGCCGATTCCCCGATCTATTTGTTTTACGGGTATTGGGCGCGAATCAGTTTCAAGGAAATTGACTTCTTGACTACTCAAGGTTAAAAAGGGGGCATTTATTTCCAAAGATAAATTAGGAAGCATCCAGTAATGTAGTCCTACAGACAACCTACCTACATAATTTCTTACCGTTTGGTTGGTTTGTACATTGGTGCTGTTGTTATCAAATCGTTGTTCCCACCAGGAATATCCTATCCTTCCTTCTGCAAAAACCTGCAAGTTTTCATCCATATTGAAAAACCTTCGGGTAAATAAACCAACCCCATGTGTATCTATCCATTCCTGTAATTTTGTGGGAATTGCGCCGGTAGCCAATTGATCTCTTGAGGTTTTTAATTTACCCAAATTGACATCAGCCCCAATCAGCCAATGATTGCTTACCATATACCCCACTCTTGGAGAAAAATCAATCGCTCGAGTAAACTGGGAGCTTTCAAAATTTGAACCTGAAGTGGAAATAAAATCAGACTTGTAAGTGTTAAGGTCAATATTCACTTGACCACTAACAAACCAAAGTCCTTTCTCAACTTGTGCAAAGGAAGAGCCCATTAACCCTAGAAAAACGATCGTGAATATGAAATACCTCATCTTGGTCTGCTGATGAAAAAGTTAAAGCCTAAAGATAAAAAATTGCCATTGAGTCCTGTCGAAAAGGAATGCTCCTGTTCATTTTGGTCCCCAGTTGTTTGGGGAGTTTTTGTCCGTTGAAAACTATAAGAAAAAGGATTAATATTCCCTTCTATAGCAATCCATCTTCTGGGAAAATAGCTTATTCCAGCTTGTGTGTGCATGATGAGTCCTCTATTTTTCCGTAAGATTGCATCATTTTGTAGCTGAATAGTTTCGGATTCACCGAATGTGTAAGCTAAACCTCCTTGCAAATGAAAAAATACTTGTTCATTGATCGGTAAATACCGTCTCATAAATACTCCACCACGGCCTGACCACTGATTTTGACTATTCAGATTTTCTCCGGTTTGGTCATTTGTTATATTATAATTTAAATGATGATAGCCTAAATTTCCACCGATTACCCAATTTTGTTTGAAAAAATATCCAACCGTGGGCAACAAACTATAAGCGTTAGTTGAAAATCTTGTATCCGGAATATTGCCTGTACCAATTCTTAAGCTATTATCAGAGTTGAAGCTTATTTGGCCTCCAATCAGCCAAACTCTTTGCTCTGTTTGGGCAACTAAAGTTCCCGAAAGGACTAAAATCAGAAATGCAGTTGTTATAATTTTGTTCATGGTTTAAAAATAAGAATTAAGGAGACCAGAAAACTAACTTTTTCGAAAATAATGGGCGAAATCTAAAAAAAGAAGGGAAAATTCCGGAAGGGTAAATTGTCTTCCGGAATTTTTAAGGTAAAATCAAATACTGATTTTACATAGCTACATACTGATTAAGAAGATTTTAAAGCTGTAGTATGGTAATTTTTGACATGCGGGCCTAAGAAAAGTCTCGCATAAATTCTGATAAGAGCAATACCCCCAAAGATGAAACTGATGGCATCAAATGCCGCTAACACATATTGATCTTCATGGATATGACTAAAAATCAGGTCCACCCCAACAAAGGTTGGGCTGATCGGAAATCCCATGACGCCCAAAGCAGCTAATAGAAATATCATGGCAAGCTTTGGATATTCATACACATGGCCATAGTATTGATTGAGGTCGAAATAGTTTGGTTCTTTCTTTCTTAGGCTATCCAAAGCCAAATAACCGATCACACCCGCTACCACCACCCCACTGAGATAAATCAGTGTTTGGCTGTAATCGAAGCTTTCATTGAAAGAAACAGCCAAAGCAATCCAGAAATGGTTGGCCATCACCAACATCAAAGCCAATCTTGGATAAATTCTTTCTGAGAAGGCCTTAAAGACCATCATCAATCCCAATAAACCAAAGAAAACTGGTATGAAGCCCCGAATGATGGTTGGTATCCATTCCTGATTGAAGTACAGTAGTAGTCCCAAACCATAGAGTGGAAGAAAATACAACAAGAGATTTTTGGGTGTCAGGAAATCCAGTTTCCGACCCAATCTTTTGATCGGATTGAAGACCAGCCTGTTGAGCATTTTGTCCAAATTCCATTCCTTTAGAGAAAGGATATACAGACTATATTCCAACCTTTTGGGAAAGGTATCTTCGAGGGTAACCTCACGCGGTTTGAAATGGTAAAACTGATCACGAATCATATAGGCTACCACGGAAGGGGATACCAATAACTGGTAAGTTCTGAGAAATGCATTACCTGCGAAATGGATCAAAGCCAAGGTCTGTAAGCCTAAGGCCACTTCAATGAACATGATGCCAATCTGTGCAATGGAAGCATAAGCAATCTGGGTTTTGATTGTAGATTGAACCCTCGCAATAGGATAGGCAACGATTACTGTCACAAAGCCCAAAAGCCCGATCAATATCCTGGCAGTCAATTGGTGCTCCCAAAAAGGAAAAGTCCTTAACAGCAAGAAAACCCCAAAATGTACTGAAAGGGAACCATAGAATATTGCTGAGGAAGGCGTAGGCCCTTCCATTGCTCTTGGTAACCAAGATGAGAAAGGAAACTGTGCGGATTTGGCCGCTGCTGCTATCCATAAAGATATGGCGATAAACAGCCCAAGCCCCCCATGGGAAGCCAAATGTTCCGAAACCAGTTCTTCATCCAATAACTTGATAAAAGTGATGTTTTCATGCCAAAGATGATGGCTTGCCCACATCGCCAGGATAATCCCTATATCCCCAATCCGGTAAATGGAAAAAACCTTTACCGCATTTCTAACCGGCAAATAACGGTCTCGGTAAAAGGCAATCAAAAGGAAGGAAGAAATTCCCAACATTTCCCAGCCCAAAAACAGGGTTTCGAAATTACCGGCCAACACCGTTAGGTTATAGGCCAGAAAGAAGAAAAGCAGTGTGTTGAAAAACCGCTTATAACCTTCCTCCAAATGCATATAAAATCTGCTGTATCGGGTGATCAAGAAGGTTACAAATGCTCCTACCCAAAGGTAAACAGCCGTGATAGTATCAAAATAGAAATCCAACAGAAACTGGTAGTTACCATTGTTGTAGAGTTCCAGTTCACGGATATTGACCGGATTCATGCCTCCAATTATCCAATAGATGATATATCCTGTGATTCCCAGTAGTTGCAAACTTACCGTGACAAATGCTAGTCTCGAGAAACTGTTTTCCTGATTATCAGGCAGCACCAGGGAAATTAGGAATGCCAATAGTGGCAACAAGACAAATAAACTGATCATGACTTGATGTTCCATGACTTATGCGATGAGGTAAACAGGAAGATTTTCAGCAGTAGATTCCAGCACAGCATCGAGATCATCGATGGATGCGATGTGGGAAGTGACGGGATGGTATTCCACAAATTCCCCTTCTTTAAACACAAACGCCTGCTTACTGTCAGGATGGATACACACCAGTTTTACCCAATCATTGACGAACCATTCATAGGTAGCATCATGGGTTTGGATGGTTTTCAGCAGTATTTCGGGATCATTCTCCACAGTAATCAAAATCCTAAGTGGATCATGAATATTGACCATTTGAAGTGGCAAACCTGTGCGTAAATCACCATCCATGCCATTTGCTACACCAATCAGCCCCATCACATTATGTGGTAATTTACTTCCTGCTCCCAATCTGTGATTATCCACTTTGGAAAAGTAATATTCCAAATTGATCCCTCCACAAACGGGAGCCACTGCCTTGAGAATACCAAAAAGGTATTGACCCTCAGGATCAATACTATGGTCGTATGAATTTAGAAAAGCCCGTTTGTCCAGGAAGAGATGTCGGTTATTTTCCCTTTTTCCGACAACACAGAGCGCATTGGTGGCGTGGTTCCATTCCGGCCTAGTGACAAAGAGCGACAAAGCCCTCTTTTTCACCTGCTCATGAATTTTTTTTGCATCCTGCTTAGAGTCTATGGTATGGAAACGCCTAGACCTTTCTTTGGCATTATAGTCCAAGGCAATTTCGAAAGTCTGCACATTTCTTTCATGCAGGACTCTATTGGTGTCGGTCAAATCCTCCACATCATAAAACTCCATTTCATCACGTGTAGTATCATGTAAGCCTCCAACAAACTGTGTACTTTCAGGAATTACAAGACCTCTTTGGGCAAGCAATTCTCTCACTTCAGGATTATTACCGATAGCTGCAGCCACCCGTGCATTCACAGAACCTGACCTACCGCTACAGGCGCCACAATCATATCCAGCATAATGGGTATTATTCACCGAACTCGCTCCATGACCGATCACATAGATCAGAGGAGCAAAATCCTTTACCAAACCTATGCTTTTGAGTAATCCTTCCATGGCGTTCGCCATTTCAGAAACAGTGAAGCCCACCTGCAAACCATGATGCTTATGTTCAGGATTGATACATGCCACACTCAGCTTACCTTTGGGATCCATATGCTTGAAGGAAGAAACCATGGCGGGGGTTTCTGAGGGGAAAAAGATACTTTTCGCCATTTTCAAAGCAGACCAAAACCCCATCGTCTGTGAAATAGCCCAGCCACCAAAAATCCCTTTGGAATGCTTGCTGAAATGGGCATCCTTTTCGTGTCTGATTTTGGACTCAGATTCTTTGATGACATGTCCTGGGGTCACCGGAGCAGGGCAAACCTTGGTCATAAATTTGCCGTGTTCCGGCTGGAAATAGAAGGGAAGATTGAAGAAACCAGCCGTTCCATACGTCTGTGCTTCAGGCGCAAACCGTTCTACATACCGTCTAATGGAACAGGACCTGTCATCAATACAGAACATGGCCTGAAAAGACGCTTCTTTTTTGAAATCAGATGCATGACTTAACTGCAGACCTTTGATGACCTGATCGTAATAAGACCACTCCATTGCCTCCTGCCATAGTTTGTGGATTTCAAACCACTCGGATTTTTGGGGAGATTCTAAAAGGGGGCTTAGATCCTCAGGGATAAAAGGTCCCAGAGAAGACCATTTTTCTCCCCTTCTCCTGTCTAAGGCATCTAATTCAAGTATACATTCCAAAAAAATCAAGTCATGAAGGGAAACCTTCCTTTTATCCAACAGAGATTTTTCCTGGTGTTCCAGCACTGCCACCATCCCTGACCATCCTGGATGGGCAAATTGCTGATCAAAAAGGTACTGAGCATACCATTTTTCTTTGCCAACCAGTAGGTGGAGCAAATCTTCTAGCTTCGTACTTTTTTCGAAGAGAAGATTTCTCGCCCTTTCACTCTTGATAAAAGTGCTGAAGCTGTTTTTTTCTAAAGTCCTGATTCCTGCCAATAATCCTTTGGTGTCTGAAGGGAATTTCCATATGGCAATACCCTGATCAAGATAAGAACTGACCAACCGGAAGAGGACCTGATGCACCTCTTTATCCAAATTAAGGTTATAAGCAGTTTTCCAAAGTTTTCTGATCCGTCCAACCTTAGGTTCAGGATATTCCTGAACAGGACTATGCAATAAAAGATTACTCCAATAAGCCAATTTATCGGACCCTTTATGTTCAATGATGACTCTTTCAAAAATCAAAGGATTGATTTTCTTTTGGTGGTAGAGCTCCCGGAATTTTTCCAAATCCCAATAAACTTTATATCCGAAATTTTCTGCAGCCAATTGCAGTGCCTGATGAAAAGGCATGTGCTGAAAAGCATGCAAGGTATTGTGATGCACAAAGTCCTTTAACGGAGCTTGTGCAGGAAGGTAATGTCCCAGTTCAAGGATGACATGATCCAAATCAAATGACACTTTATGCGCCATATGCCAGAAGGTTTTTGATGAATTTACTGAATAAAAAGGAGATTTTTTCTCCTAACATAAGTAATTCCAATAGGAATATCTCAGTCCCTTTCCTGGGATTTCTTGAAATATCGTTTCGGAATAACTTATCAAAGTTATCGGAAGAAAAGAAGAACTCATGTGATGAAACACACATATTACTTTTTTAGGATATCACATCAATATACCTTCTTTTGAATTGGATAAGCCTTTAATGAAAATAGTTTCTTGCCCTTAGAGCAAAAAGAAAACTATATCGCTGTCTCATTTTCTAAATCAGAAATATTTCATTATTTTTCGAACTGTTTTAATTGGAAAAAAAGCGTTTTCTACTCGGAATCACTCCGTTGATTGACACTAGCTCTATGAAAGTTTCTTCTGAACAGCCTTTTGAAATTGTCTATTCATTATTCAGCCATGAATTCCTGGGATTACTTTTTGAATCCTTTGCCGTGCAATTGGATGAAAAAGGAAGGTTGTCTTTTGCCCACCAAAATATTTCTCATGTCAATGCACCTGAATTTGCTTCAGGCTTGGACGAGGTGGATTACAAACTGATCAAGTGGATGGATGAGATGCAGCAGGAATCAGTGGTCAAGAAATTCAATCACAAGAAGTTAAAACCAAAAGACTTTCTCAGGAGAATATATGATCCTAAAACAGAAAACAAAGCAGTACAAGAGCTGATTGAGGAAAAATTGGAAGGTTTACGGGCAAAAATCCTTGAAAACCTTAATGGAAAAAGGCTATTTGAAATGGGAAATGACGGCAATCCCATCTGGAGAGAGATAGATATTATGCCGGAACAAGCTTCAGTACTTTTTCATTTTAGACGGAATGAGGAAAACACCCATTATTTTCCTACCATTAAATATCAGGGAGAGAAATTGGAGTGGCAATACAAAAATGGCTACCTCATCTGTCATGAACCTGCCTGGCTAGTAGTGGATTATAGACTTTATAACTTTAAAAAAGGAGTGGATGGGAATAAACTACGCCCATTCTTGAACAAGAAATTTATTGTCATTCCAAAAAAGGTAGAGGAACAATACTATAGAAAATTCGTCACCCAGCTGGTGTCTTCCTTTGATGTATATGCCGTAGGTTTTGATATCAAAGTGGAAAGAAGTCAGCCAAAAGCATTGATAACACTTAGTGATTTGCCCTCCAATCCCAAAACAGATCTGTTTGGTAATGTAATTGAGGAAGAGGAGGAAGACAAGATAGTTTTTGACCTTCAGTTCCAATATGGAGATTACAATTTCCGCTCAGAAGAGAAAAGTGATAATAACGTGGAACTTGAACATATTGGGGACAATTATATTTTTCACAAAGTAATTAGGGATTTGGAAAAGGAAAAATCCTATGGTGATTTCCTTAAAAACCTGGATTTGCCAGTAAAATCTTCTCGTCATGCCATGGCCAAGTCCAAAGCATTTGGCTGGATAAATACTCATAGGGACCGATTACAGGAAGAAGGCATTCAAATCAGGCAATCCACAAACGGACAGGGGAAAAAGTACTTTTTTGGGCATGCCCAGATTTCTGTGGAAGTCAAAGAAAACATTGATTGGTTTGATGTGCATGCCATTATCAAATTCGGGCCATATGAAATTCCATTCCAGAAACTTCGGAAACTACTACTTCAGGGAAAAACAGAATTTGAGTTGCCTAATGGTGAAATAGCGGTAATTCCTAATTCCTGGTTCATCAACTATTCTGAGATGTTTGCTTTTTTGGAAGAACAGGAACAGGAAGAGGCTTTTCAGCTCGTACTGAAAAAACACCACATTGCCCTGGCTCAGGAATTGCAGCAAAACAACCTACTACAGCTTACCTTGAGCAGGAAACTGGAAAAGCTTAGGGATTTCAGTAAGATAGAAGATTATGAGCTGCCTGTAAGTTTCAAAGGCAAACTTAGACCATACCAAAAAGCCGGATACAATTGGTTGCGCTTTCTAAGTGAATACCGCTTCGGTGGTTGTTTGGCAGATGACATGGGTTTGGGTAAGACCGTTCAGACCTTGGCTATGCTCGCCTATGAAAAAGAAGCACATCCGGATGCGACTTCCTTATTGGTCATGCCTACTTCCCTGATCTATAACTGGGAACTGGAAGCTAGAAAATTCACCCCAAAATTAAGGATACTTACCTATACTGGAACCCAAAGAATCAAAGACAATAGCAGGTTTTCAAAGTATGACCTGGTCCTCACTTCTTATGGTATTGCAAGAATGGATGTGGATATCCTGAAAGGATACTACTTCAATTACATTATACTGGATGAATCCCAGGCCATCAAAAATCCCGGTAGTATCATTTCTAAAGCGGTCAATGAATTGAACTGTCGCCAAAAGCTTATCTTGACCGGTACCCCGGTGGAAAATGGCACCATGGATCTTTGGTCGCAGATGAATTTTATCAACAAAGGTCTTTTGGGGACTCAGGGCATGTTCAAAAAGCAATTTTTGCAGCCAATTGAAAAAAAGAATGACATGGAAAAAGCAGCCAAGCTACATGCCATGATCAAACCTTTTATCCTCAGAAGGCTGAAAACCCAAGTGGCTACAGATCTTCCTGAAAAGGTAATCAACGTGAAATACTCCACCATGACGCCTGATCAGGAAAAGGCTTATGAAGAAGTGAAAAGCTATTACAGGGAAAAAATTGTCAACGAGATGAGTATCCCTGGCCTAAAAAATCAGCAGTTTACCTTGTTACGGGGTTTGACCCAGCTGAGGCAGATTGCCAATCACCCTAAATTGACGGACAAAAATTACCATGGAGATTCCGGAAAACTGGAAGATGTGATCCATATGGTCAATGAAACGGCAAGTGAAGGACACAAGGTGTTGATTTTTAGCCAGTTTGTAAGACATCTGGCCATTATTAGAGAATTTCTTGATCATGAAAAAATCAAATATGCCTATTTGGATGGCACTACAAAGGACAGACAGGCACAGGTAAAAGCATTCCAGGAAAATGATTCTGTGAAAATTTTCCTTATTTCCCTCAAAGCAGGTGGGGTAGGGCTCAACCTGACCAAAGCAGAATACGTGTTTTTACTTGACCCTTGGTGGAATCCTGCAGTAGAAGCACAGGCAATTGACAGGGCACATAGAATCGGACAGGAAAACAAAGTCATGATTTACAAATTCATCACGAGGAATACCGTAGAAGAAAAAATCATGGCATTGCAGGAGAGAAAAATGGCTTTAGCCGGTGAATTGATCAGCACAGAAGAAAGCTTTATGAAGAGCCTGAGCAAAGATGATATTGAAGCGCTATTGTCGTAATAGCAGATTTGAAGAATTTCAGGTGTGAAAAGTCGGATTTCATCAAAAAGTGCAAACTTTCCATTCAATGTCTGGGTTACAAATCTGATCTTTAGATGTATTCATGGACTTCAATCTGGACTGGTTGCTGGGGCCCGACTACACCCAGCTGGCTAATTTTCTCTTGCTTTCTACGATTTTGTTCATCGGGGTATTTGTGAGATACCTTGTACTCGCCTGGCTATATCATACCCTTGTGTATAAAAAGCTTGGGGATGCCTATCCCCACCGCCGCCTCCACCAGCAAGTGAAGTTACCACAGGTTAAAAAAGAGATTACCTATTCCTTTTTAGGCGGTATCATCTTTGCAATTACGGGAACGATCATGCTCATTTCCTGGCAGCGGGGATATACCCTGTTGTATACTGACCTGACTTGGATTGATGTGCTATGGGTTCCCCTGAGCTTCTTTTTGGCCCTGTTTATCCATGAAACATATTATTACTGGTTGCACAGGTGGATGCACCATCCCAAGGTATTGACCAAGTTTCACCATATTCACCACAACAGTCTTTACACCAGTTCTTTTACCTCATTTTCCTTTCATCCTATAGAAGCCTTGTTGCAGGCTATTTTCCTTCCTGTACTGGTAATGTTCTTACCCATTCACTTTTTTGTGCTGATCGCCCTGCTGGTGACCATGTCCATCACTGCAGTGATCAACCATGCCGGAGTGGAAGTGTATGCCTCCTCTGCCATCCGCTCTCCATGGGCACGGTGGATGGTGGGCGCTACCCATCATGACTTGCACCACCTGAGGTACCGCTGCAACTATGGGCTGTATTTCACCTTTTGGGATGTTTGGATGAAGACAGAAGATGCAGGATTTGAAAAAAGATTCATGGAGCATACCAAGTTGAAATAAATGGAAATAGGTTGAAATAGGATTTCCGTTCAAGCGGTCAATGCCAGGTAATGATCGGAAATTAACCTTCTAAGGCAGGTCCTATTTCGACCATATTTTGCGAAGCGTATTTCACGCCAAGGCGCAAAGCCGCAAAAAAGGTATTTCAACTTTATTTCGCGAAGCCTATTTCCATCTATTTCCCTGAATAAAATATCCAAAAATATCGCGCAGCAAATATCTATTTATATCGCGAAGCATATTTCCTCAGATCCTAATACCTCCACTTATTTGCCAGGCTCACCAAGTGTAACATCACTGGCACTTCTACTAGCACCCCGACAACAGTAACCAAAGCGGCCGGACTTTCCAATCCGAACAAGGCAATGGCCACCGCTACCGCCAACTCAAAGAAATTACTGGCACCAATCATGGCCGAAGGGGCGCATACCGCATGTTGGAGCTTCAATTTTCTTCCTCCAAACCAAGCCAAAAAGAAAATAAAATAGGTCTGGATAATCAGCGGAATGGCAATCAGAAGAATGATCAGGGGATTGTTCAGGATATTTGGCCCCTGAAATGCAAAGAGCAAAACCAATGTCAAGAGCAAAGCGATGATGCTGACAGGTTTAAACTTTGGTAGGAATACTGTTTTGAACCATTCCTCTCCATTTTTTGCAATTAGGCTTTTATTGGTGATTACGCCGGCAATCAATGGAATGACCACAAAAATCACCACGGAAGCCACCAAAGTTTCATAAGGCACTGTCACATTCGTAATACCCAAAAGCAGGCCAACCAAAGGAACAAAAGCCACTAGAATAATCAGATCATTGACCGAAACCTGTACCAACGTGTAGTTAGGGTCTCCATCTGTCAGATAAGACCAGACAAATACCATTGCCGTACAAGGTGCCACTCCCAACAAAATCGCTCCGGCAATATATTCCCCAGCCATATCAGGCTCAATGTAAGCTGAATATAACTGATCAAAGAACACCCAAGCAAAAAATGCCATTGTAAATGGCTTGATCAGCCAGTTGATCACCAAAGTCCAAATCAGACCTTTGGGAGCTTTCCCTACATTTTTTACCGATCCAAAATCAATCTGCAGCATCATGGGATAGATCATCAACCAGATCAGGATGGCTATCGGTAAGTTAACATTGTAAACCTCCAAGTCTGACAGTACAGACATGCTGTCTCCTGCCAAATGACCAATCAGGATGCCTGCTCCAATACAAAGGGCAACCCATAGGGTCAGGTATTTTTCGAAAAAGGCTATTTTTTTGGTTTCAGACATTTTTTATGGTTTATATGGAGTTAAAATAAGACACAAATAGGATCAAATAGGTAGAAATATGGTGGAAATAAATTGAAATATTATAGTTGGTTTCAAAGGTGATTTCCCCTCCTCATCGACAATCGGTATTTCTAGGCTATTCTTATTTATACAATATATCGCAAAGCATATTTCAACATTATTTCACCTGAGGTATATTTCAATTTTGTTACCTTTTAATCCTTGAAAACACATAAAGCAATTCCGACGCTATCTGCAAGGACCGTGTATCATACATTTCAGCTTCCTGATCTGTATCGTCAAAGGCCTTTGGGTCTTCATAGCGCACAGGGATTCTGACCTCTGCACCTGGAATAAAAGGGCAGTTTTCATCAGCATGGGAACAGGTCATGACAGCTGCAAACCCATAAAGGGCATTGGCTGCATCATCGTATACCTTGCTGAAAGTAACAATCGGGTCTTCATCATTTGAATAGAATACAAAGTATTTGGGATTACTTTCTCCTTCTTTGCTGACTTTAAAGCCAAATCTTTTGATGGATGCCACTGCTCTTTCGTTGAAAGCAGTTACTTCGACTCCGCCTGAATATGAATTAATATCAATTCCATGATACGCCGCAGCTACTTTCCCCCAGATCTGGGAAAATTGGCTTCTTCGGGAATTATGGGTACAGATAAAATTCAGGTTGATTTCCTGATTCTGATCGACTTTTCTTTGGACATAATCAATCAACACTTGAAGAACTGCTTTGCGATCTTCTGATATTGGAAGGGCCTGAGCCTTCTCAATGTAGGGTTGGAGGGTTGGGTATAGGTTCATTTCTTTAGAGGCAAGATACAAGAAGCAAGAGGCAAGACGCAAGAGTCATGACGCAAGACGCAAGAAACGAGACGCTAGAGTCTAGAGTATGTCTAATCTCTCGCTTCTAGTCTCTGTCTTGTACCTTATGTCTTGAGTCTTGCATCTTTTTCAACAACATCCCGATCCGGGTTCACAACTCTCGGCCACCTGAAGAGAGGCTAGAGAAACTCTTACTTTAGGTTTTTCGCTTACCGGGCCGCAGCAAGCGGCAGCTTTTTCCTCAGGAGTTGTTGCACGGTCCTTAGCTTTGCAGGTAGTTTGATCTGGGACAAGTTGAACAATCAATGCATTGCCGGTGTCTTTGATGTTGTGAACAGGAAGTACTGCTGTTGGGAAAACAGAATTGCCATATTCAAACTTGATTTCAGCTTCTGGATAGGTTTCCCTTACCTTATTGACCACGTCAAAAATCTTCATGGCTTTGCTTGTGTCAACCGAGTGATCAGGTTCCGGGATTTCATTTTCCCACAATTGGATATGCACTTCTGACCATTGGTTGCGGATACCACCACAGTCCACCGTGTCGAAGTTGACATTCTTGATTTCCGTGATGTGGTAGTCGGTTCTCACATATTGGCCCGACTGGTATTCAAAGAAAAGCGCTTTATTGGGGTTTTCTTTGAGGATGTTGGTGAATTCGGTTGTTTTCATTTGGTTCTCGCAAAGGCGCAAAGCCGCTATTCTTTTAAGATTTTAGACACTAGACATGAGACGCTAGACTTTTTTATTCCTCTTCCATCAAAACCATGAATCACATAAATTGAGTAATACATAACTTTTTAATTCTTAAAGACCAAAACTTCAAATTGACAAGTATCCAAGTCTTGCATCTTGAGTCTAATGTCTTGTATCTATCTTAGCAGCAGCCCGATATCTTCGGAAAGCCACTGAATAAGTCTTGGAATAGGTTTTGCACTTCTGCCCAACGGACTGCATCAATACAGTAATTGACAGATACTCCCTCGATACTGCCTTTGATCAGGCCGATTTCCTTAAGCTCGCGAAGATGCTGGGATATGGTGGCCTGTGCCAGCCCAAGTTCCTGCACCAAATCCCCATTGATACAGGAGTTGGATTGGATCAAGTATTCGAGGATGGCGATGCGAGCAGGATGGGCAAAAACCTTGGCGATTTTGGCCAATTCATTTTGCCGGTCGGTAAAGAGATCTGTTTTGGTAACACCCATGGTTTAGATGGTTAGATACGAGAGACTAGAGATTAGATTTTAGAAACAAGAGATAAGAAATAAGGCAGAAATAATAAGTTGCCATGTTCTAAGTCAATTATTCATACCTATTTAGGAACCCTGTTACAACAGTATTTCGCGAAGCTTATTTCTGAATCTATTTCACATATAATTACATCGCAATATTAAGATAGATATTTTATCTTGCAAAATTTTTTAGAAAAAATATCATGTAGCGAGGTGATGAATGTCACGTTGAATATTCTTTATCCATCGTATTTTTACGATAGACTATTTGATCAATGGAAAGCAAAACTGCAAAAATTAACATTTCACTTGAGGAGCAGAAACTTTCCCAATATGCAAAAGCATTGGGGCATCCGTAAGGATACAGATTCTAAAAATTATCAGTGCGCAATCTTGTTGCTTCAATGGTGACCTCACGGTAATTATTCCTTTGGCCAAATCCTCCATTTCACAACACCTCAAATCCCTAAAAGAGGCTGGGTTGATACAAGGAGAAATCATGCCTCCCAAAATCAAGTATTATCTCAATAATGAAAATTGGGCGGAAGCCGCTGAATTATTTGAAACCTTATTTAAATCTTAATTAAAATGCGAACCATCAAAATCTTGGGCACGGGTTGTGCCAAATGCAAGCAAACAGAAGCAATAGTTCGTGAAGTCTTGGAAAAAGAAGGTATCCTTGCTGACGTCATCAAAGTGGAAGATATTCAGCAAATCATGTCCTATAATATCTTATCAACTCCCGCCGTGGTCGTGGATGAGGTAGTCAAAATCAAAGGTAAGGTTCCTTCTGCTCAAGAAATTATAGCAGCCCTATCTTAAAAACTTGTATCCATGTTCGACTGGCTTAAAAGTTTCGCAGATTGGTTGATCTATCAGGCCATAGGGATAGATGCAGAAAGTCACCTAGGAGTGGCACTGAACTTCTTTGTCTATGATGTGCTGAAAATCCTGATTCTCCTCTTCGTTATCACGGTATTAATGGGCATTGTCAATGCCTATTTCCCAGTAGAGCGCTTGAGGGATTTTCTGAACAAGCGCAAACTCTATGGCTTGGAATATTTCTTTGCCTCCCTGTTCGGAGCCATTACACCCTTTTGTTCATGTTCATCGGTGCCTTTATTTATAGGTTTTGTTCAGGGCGGTATTCCATTGGGAGTTACATTCGCTTTCCTGATTACCTCCCCTTTGGTCAATGAAATAGCCTTGGCGATTTTTCTGGGCATGTTTGGTATCAAATTCACGCTAACCTATGCCATTATCGGTATTCTTTTGGGAATGCTGGGTGGAATGGTTTTGGGAAAAATGAGGCTGGAACGCTACCTCAGTGACTGGGTGCAGCAATTGATCCAAAACAAAAATAAAGTTCAGGAAGGCTTTGAAGCTGAGCAGACTCCTTTCTTGAAACGATTACCGCACATTACCCATGAAGCTTGGGGAATTGTAAAAAGCATCGTGCTTTATGTGGTCATCGGTATCGCCATTGGTGCATTAATGCATGGCTATGTACCTGAAAAATTCTTTGAACAATACTTGGGGGAGGGGCAGTGGTGGACAGTACCATTAGCAGTAATATTGGCAGTACCTCTCTATGCAAATGCAGCAGGAATCATTCCGGTCATTCAGGTTATGGTCGTCAAGGGTATTCCCTTAGGAACGGCGATTGCCTTTATGATGGCCACTATTGGTCTTTCCATTCCTGAGGGAACATTACTTAAAAAAGTAATGAGTATGAAGCTGATAGCCATCTTTTTCGGAACAGTCGCTTTTTTCATCATCCTTTCCGGGTTTATTTTCAATATGATATTTACATCCTTATAAAAATGAAAAATCTTAGTTTACTAATTCTTTCATTAATGTTCCCTCTTTCTATTTTTGCACAGCATGGAGTGCTCAAATCAACCGGTGTGATGAGCGAATTGGGTAAGAACGGTTTTTCGCCTACCATTTCCATGGATTCCCTTCAGAAATCTCCATGGATTTTTGGCTTAGGGTCTTTAGGCAAAATGCAGGGTGAAATAATAGCCGTATATTCCCATAAAGGTAAAAGAATTTATACTCACCATGATACCAATGTCCATGCCCATTTTATCAATTCGGGAAAAACTTTCACGGGACACATTGATAAGCTTAAAACAAATCTGAACAGTAATAATCAATATTTACCAAAGCAAAAAATAATATGAAAGCATTAATAGAACTCTGGAAAGAAGGCCGTACCCGATTTACCAATCAATTGGCCAAGATCAAGCCTGAAGACCTTACTAAAAAACTGGGCAACAGTCCAAATTCAGCAGGATTTCTGATCCGGCATATCGCTGAGGTGGAACTGCTTTTTGCTAAAAATGTCTTCGGCAATGCAGAGGTAAAAGTGGATGCAAAGACCTTGAAAGCACAACGGGATACAGGAGAATGGACTGACTTAGACGCTCTTTTAGCTCTTGTAAATGAAGCGGGAGTACAACTTGAAAAAGCCATCAACAATCAGAAAGGTTGGGATGCTGTCATTAAAACCCAGGAATTTGGGGAAAAATCCAGAGCGGAGGCTTTGGGGCGTATCACTACGCATACCGCATATCATGCAGGGCAGTTGGCCATCATCCTGAAATATGGAACAGCCTGATAAAAATAGGATTACTTCATTCAACCTGAGTGATTTTTATCACGCTGATATCAGGGAGGATTTCTGAAATTTGAAAAAAATACAGCAATCTGATGAAGCGATATTCTTATTTACCCCTTCTCGCTGGCTTCTTCTTCATAGGGTGTAAACCTGAGCCAGTTGACCAGCATCTTGAAAAAGTTCCGAAAGAAAATTTATTAGAAGTTTTATTGGAAGGCAATCAGCGATTTGCCGAAGATCACCCAATTCATCCAGACCAAACCTTGGAAAGGTTAAGGGAGTTAAATACTGGCCAACATCCAGTAGCGGCAATTGTAAGTTGCTCTGATTCCCGTGTACCTCCTGAACTTATTTTTGACCAGGGATTAGGAGACTTATTTGTCATTCGAAATGCCGGCAATATTGTAGCGGATTATGAAATCGGAAGTGTGGAATATGCTGTAGAGGTTTTGGGGGTACCATTAGTGATCGTGATGGGACATACCAATTGTGGTGCTATTCATGCTTTCGTAGAACATGACCATGACCATTCGCATGTCTATCCTGAATTTATCCAGAAAATCGTCAATTATATTGATGCAGAAGAAGAAGAAAAAGCTTTACCTCGTGACATCCCTAATTTTTATGATAAAGCGATCGAAGCCAATGTGCTACACGGGGTACATGAATTGAAAAAGCATATCCCAAATGCTGACTCTTTGATCAACAACAAGCACCTTCGCATCATCGGAGCGATATATGACATGGAATCTGGAAAAGTCAAAGTGATCGAGGATAAATAAGAGATTCAAGATAAAAAAGATTGGCCTGGTTTTACAGATGTAAAAATCAGGCCATTTTTTGTATTCAATTGTTCGATATCAGTACATTTGATCCTGATGCAAAAAACCACTTTTCATATTGCTAAAATGGATTGTCCATCCGAAGAACAAATGATCAGGATGAAGCTTTCCAACTTGGAAGATATAAAGGCTTTGGAATTTGATATTCCCAATCGAAAGTTACAGGTATTCCACCTAGGCCATTCAACTGAAATTTTAAGCATGCTTTCTACCCTCCAATTGGACACGACCCAAATAGAATCCATCAGTGTGGAACCAAGGACATTAAGCCAATCGGATGGCCGCGAGAGAAAAATCCTATGGGCAGTTCTAGCGATCAATTTTGCCTTTTTCCTCATAGAGATGATTACCGGATTGATTTCCAAATCTATGGGACTAGTAGCCGATAGCCTTGATATGTTGGCTGATAGTATCGTTTATGCACTGGCATTATATGCAGTAGGAGGAACCATTGCCAAGAAGAAGAACATAGCTGCTTTTGCTGGATATTTTCAAATCCTACTCGCTGTATTAGGTTTTGCAGAAGTGATAAGAAGATTCTTAGGCGTGGAAAAAATGCCTGATTTTTCCATGATGATCATCATATCCATTTTGGCACTTATCGCCAATGTCATTTGTCTTTACCTCCTTCAAAAAGGAAAAAGTAAAGAAGCCCATATGCAGGCAAGTATGATTTTTACCTCCAACGACATTATCATCAATGGTGGGGTGATCTTAGCTGGGATTTTGGTACTTTGGACCGGTTCAACTTATCCTGATCTGATTATTGGAGGCATTGTATTCCTAATTGTAGCAAGAGGAGCTTACCGCATTCTACAATTGTCCAAATAATATTTTCTCCCTGCATACTGGCATTTCTTTGTTTAGTAAACTGGAATTGATAACTTATATGTGAGATCAATCCACGGATTTTTATGTTTACAAAAGAAGACCTAATGCAGTTTGATACCAGAAAAAAACTGGTAGCGCTTGCCAAAAAGAAAGGCATCAAAGTCAAAAAGACCCTAAAGAGAACCAAATATGAAGAGCAACTCCGGTCACTTCAAATTGAGTTGGCTTTCTTACAGCAGCATATCGAGAAAAATAAACTGAGGGTAGCGGTCATTTTCGAAGGTAGGGATGCTGCTGGCAAGGGTGGTTCGATCAAACGCTTTGTGGAGCACCTCAATCCCCATTCTTCAGGTGTGGTCGCTTTGGCAAAACCAACGGAAGTGGAAAGGGGACAATGGTATTTTCAGCGCTACATTGAAGTTTTACCAAATAGAGGAGAAATCAAGTTTTTTGACAGAAGTTGGTACAATAGAGCAGTAGTGGAACCTGTCATGGGTTTCTGTACCCATGAGCAGCACAAAACCTTTATGGCGCAAGTGCCGAACTTTGAACATATGCTCCATGAAGATGGCATCAAAATCATCAAGTTCTGGTTTGATATCTCAAAAGAGGAACAGAAAAAAAGATTTGATGACAGGAAAAACAACCCACTGAAAGAATGGAAGTTCAGTCCTGTCGATTTGAAAGCGCAGGAGCTTTGGGATGAAAACACCAAATACAAAGAGCGGATGTTCACGGAAACCCATACTGCCTACAGTCCTTGGACCATTGTGGAAACAAACGACAAAGAAACAGCAAGATTAGAAAGCCTCAGACATGTCCTATCCCAATTTGACTACAAGGGAAAAGGGAGTTCGGGCGCCAGCCTGCTCACGGACCCAAATGTGATATACAGGTATTTCAGAAAACCCAAAACTTTTGACCTTTGAACAACATGGAACTGACAAAAGAGGATTTGAAAATATTGAATTCGAAAATAGGGCTGAAGCATTTACTGGCAGACAAAATAATAAACCTGGAAAAAGCACTCAAAGATGCCAGATATGAACTGACTTTAAGGGAAGTTCAGGCCGAACTGGTTAAAATGCAGCTTTGGTTGATCGCTCAAGGTAAAAAAATGATGGTTTTGTTTCACGGGGGTGATTCATCAGAAAAAAGTGGATTGATCAGGAAAATTTTATCACATAACAATCCACGGCACTATAGGGTAGAAGTCAATCTTCCCCATGAAAGTGCGGAGTTTGACCAAGACTGGTATTTCAAACAATTTGTAGCCAAGCTACCACAGCCTGGAGAGATGGTTTTCTGGGATAGAAGCTGGTACAACCGTGCTTTGATAGAACCTGTGCATGGGCTCTGCTCCAAAGAGGAATATGATTTGTTTATGGGTCAGGTAAATGATTTTGAGCGGATGTTGGTCGAATCAGACATTCAATTGATCAAATTCTATTTTACCATCAGCAAAAAGGAACAAGATAGAAGAATCAAAGAAGTCAAATCAAGTCCTTTGAGCAAATGGAAAATGACTCCTTATGATGAAAAATCCAAGGAACTTTGGGACCAATATCAGGATTACAAAAATGTGATGTTTGAGAAAACTAACACTGCTATTGCTCCTTGGATAGAAATCCAAAAAGACCATAAAGAAGAGGAAATGATTGAAGCGGCAAAACATATTCTGAACCTCATTCCCTATCAATAATCCTTGCTCTTTCATCACAGTTTCAAGAAACGCTCAGCTATTTTGAGTGGTCTGAAAGTAAAGCGTTTTTTGATTCTGTGTGCAGAAGCCCGCTGTACAATATCCTTAAGCGTTTCCATCACTTCGATGGTATATTCGCCTTTATTGATCATCACACATTCCGCCAATGCAGCATGGCCTGCATCAGTAATTTCTGAACGTGTTGCCATTCCGGATTTATGCAAATTTTCCAGTACCTGAGTAGCCCAAACTACCGGTATATGGGCTGCTTCACAGATCCAAAGGATTTCTTCCTGAATCTCTCCCATGCGCTCAAAACCAATTTCTACTGCCAGGTCTCCCCGGGCAATCATCAACCCAAAAGCCTGTTCCTTCATGCCTTCCAACAAAAGGGAAGGGAGGTTTTTTACAGCCTCAGGGGTTTCTATTTTGATAATCAAAGGTAAACAATGATCATTCAGCTGTTTCAATTCAGTCCTCAGCGCCCTGATATCTTCCGGACTTTTGACAAATGAATACCCAATAATATCCGCATTTTCGCTAATGAATGGAAGACAGCTCTTATCAAATTCAGTAAGAGAAGGAATGTCCAATAAAGTGTCTGGAAAATTAATTCCTTTCTCTGCTTTGATCTGACCTTTTTCTGAAGAAACCCGGGTGACCCTGATACCAACACGGTCTTTCTTGACCTTTTCTACCAAACACCTGATGACACCATCATCAATATATACCCGATCTCCTTTTTTGATCATTGGGAGAATCCCAGGCTCATTTGGACTAATGACGATATCATCAGCCTCGAATCCTTTATCATCCTCGGCCAGCCATATCAACTGACCTTCCTTCACCTTGACTTTTCCCTTTTCTTTTCCCTTTTCCAACAGTTTTGTCCTGATCTTAGGGCCTGCCAAATCCATATAGATTTTACATTCCAAACCTGTCTGATGACATGCTTTTTTAATCTTATTGATCATCTTGGCCCAGGTAGCTTCATCATCATGGGCACAGTTGATTCTGGCCACATTCATCCCGTTTTGCAAAAGACTTTTGATCATTGCATAATCATCCGCAAAACCAGAGTCAAAGGTGACCATTACAGAAGGAACATTCGTTTCCGTCTTCGGGCCAAAAAGAAGTCTGCTTTTTTCTCCTATTTTTAATTTACTGAATGCGTATGTACAGACATCAAGTTCTTGTTCGTCATAGGTCTTCCCCAATCGCTCATTGATTGCCTGCAATTGTCGGTGTACATGGCTTTCTGAACTTGCCATCGAAGACAATCCATGGATATGGAGTAAATCCTGTAACTCTCTGATGTCCTGATTCCTTAAAACCAGATAATGGATCAGGTTTTTTGCGGAATCCACCTGCTCTGAATGAAGGCTATTGATCAAAGCCTGTTTTTTTTCCGCCTCCTTCAGCATTTTTTCCTCCAGAAGACAGAGTTGTTCTTTGATATATTCTAAATCAGAATGCATAGAGTTATAAAGGGAAAATCTATCCTAAGGTAGTTAATAATCCGGTCTGTTAATAAAGTCCTCTGTTAAGTTTGTTTGAAGATTACAAATTCAAAAAATATGCCCAAATCCGAAGAAGAATTGTCCGCCTTCCCTGCTCTGTGCATAATCTAGTCTCAAAACAGTGGACTGGTTCCAGGCAATTCTACCCCCGATTCCAGGAGCGCCTCTGAAATTATTCACCTGCACATCCCTTATTCCTTCCCACACTGTACCGAAATCATAGAAAGGCGTCAGGCCAAGGGCAAAATGTTGGTTAAAGGCATTGAAATCATGGAGCCTTGCCCTCATTTCCAAATTGACCAATCCGACTGTTGGCGCTAAAAACCTGGCTTCCCTAAACCCTCTTACAGATCTTCCTCCTCCCAACACGAGGATTCCTCCTGCTTCGGCCTGAGAGGAAAGGTCCCACATTTCAATAAAGTTGATCCTAGGACCGAAAATATGCCCAAAGGCTGCCAATCCTGCAAATGTCAGTCTGTTCCGGTCATTTTTCCAGCGGTGGAAAGTGTGGATAAACTGGCCTTGCAGCATAAATTTGTTGAAGTTGAACTGGGAACCTAACCAGGGCGCAGAGTATTCGTGGGAATACTGTAGGAAAATTCCCTTCGAAGGATCAGGTTCTAAATCCCGGGTATCATAGATAATGGCTCCTGCCAGCATACTGGTAAACTGGAACCTATCCTCAAAACCCGCTAAATTGAATCGGTCCCAGGTACCATCCTTTTTCTGGCGGTTGACCAATGTTTCCCTTTGGATGGCCTCCACCTCTGTTCCATTGGGCAGAAATGCCGTCTCTGCAATTCTTCCTGTATAGTCCTCAAAGGCTGTAAACAACATTTCATAACCGAACATGAGTCTCAATTTTCCTCCCATCTCCACACGCTCTCCCAAAAGATTGAAGAGCTTTTCCCTTTGGATAAATTGGTTGAAATGGTTATCTGTCTGCATTCTTCCGCCATTTCCTGGGACGGCTATTTTGAGATTGTCCTCGTAGGCATTCACCCTGTTGAACTGACGGACCGGACCATCCTGTCCTTCTGATTTGTCCGCAAAACTCAGCCGGTTCAAAGACTGTCTACCGATACCCCAATATTGCGCATTGGGATCTTCCCAGAATACCGCATCGGCTCTAAATCTCCATTTGGAATTGAAGACATAAGGAACATCTAAGTTGATGGCTGCTTTCACCCTGCCATTTTCGAAAACAAAAAATTCAGTATTGACGCTATAGCGATATGGGGTATAATAGAAGAAAGGATCTTCTTTGGTCTTGTTCTGAAACAAGAACACATTTCCACCCACACCAAAACCCCTTATGGGATCAAATTCGAATCTGGGCAAACCGGTGACAAAAAAGCCTTCTTTCTTCGTAAGGATATCTTCTTTGGAGAGTCTTTTTTCTTCTGAAATATCGAATGGCATGGAAATAGTGTCCAAAATGGCCATCCGGTCTATATTTTTCACGTCCTTTGTCTGTGCCGCAAGGAAACTGTGAAGAAAAACAGCAATAAATAGAATCAATAGTTTTTTCATGGCAATTCCTTTTTTATTCATGGGTGATGACTACCATCACCAAAGGAGGTCATGGTAAAATCAGATTGTGGATAAAGAAAGTTGGGGAAGGTAATCCATAAGCGTTTTCTTTATGGGCACAAAGGTAAAGGACTTGAAAGCCTACTGATTTTAGAATATTCTTAGAAAAAAATTAGAAACCCATTAGAAAGTCTATTCCGCCTTGGGTAGAATAATGGAAAAAATTGAGCCCTGACCGATTTTTGACTCTAACCTTATTTCCCCATCATGCTGATGGATAATTTTCTGTACCAGTGTAAGACCTATTCCTGTTCCTTCAGAATAGTCTTTGTTTTTTCCCCTAAAAAAAGGATTAAAAATGTCTGCATGTTCCTTGTCAGGAATACCAATCCCTCTGTCCCGGAATTTGATCATGACACCGGAAAGGTCTGAGGTTATGGAAACATCACAACTCTTAAACTCGGAAAACTTACAGGCATTTTCCATCAGATTATAAAAAGCAATTCCAAGAAGATAATTATTGCCCTTGACGGTAATATCCTCTTCCTCCAATTCCAGTTCAAAATCCATGTGAATTTTATATCCTGGATTTTTTGCCTGCAATTGATGGCTAGCCTCCAAAAGTACTTCATCGATTCTAACAGGTTTTATGGTAATTTCCGTCCTGTCATAACTCGCTTTGGCGAAATCCAATAAAGTGCTGGCTAATCTGGCAACTTTCTTACTGTCCAATAAAACTTCATGCATTGTTGCCTTATACTCTTCTGCACTCCTTTCCTTGTCCAGATTCAATTCCAGATCTGCTATAATGGACGAAAGGGGTGTACGGAGTTCATGGGCAACATAGGAGACAAATTGCTTCTGGGAATCAAAAGACTTTTCCAGCCTTTCCAACATTTGATTGAATGTCTGTGCTAACTGCCCCAATTCATCTCTGGAGTTGTACTCCTTGATTCTAAGATCGAGGTTAGAAGCTGAAATCTTCTGGGCTTCCTGAATGATCCCTGCTATGGGGGCAAGGGATTTTCTTGAAAAATACTTCCCGATCAGGAAAATAATGGCTAGACCAAGGAAAAAACTCACCAACATGGTGTCTCTTAAGTTTTCCAATTTGTTGAATCCATAAAAATCAAAGGCTGCAGCGGTAATGAAATATTGTTTTTCTGCATGCTGGTAATCAAAACCTATAACCTGCCACCTATCCTGGATAAAGCTTATTTTTTTCTTCCTGGCAATCTCCTGAAGCATTTCAGGAGTTTCTTTTACAAAATCAATGTCCACCGCATCGTGATAGATAAGCTCTTGGTTGGCATTGTAGATGGCCACTTCCACTTCATAAAGAATTTCCCTGTTGTTTTTGTAAATGGTCTGAAGGGTAGCTGCATCCAACTGTGTTTCCAACAATAAATTCACCTTGGTAATACCTTCTTTTTCCAAAATGTTATAGAACTCATTGAGTCTATTGGTGTAAGCTGAAAAATAAACAATAACCATGAAAACCAACAGGATACCTGCTGCCAAAGCCGTAAACATGAGTGATATCTGTTGCTGTAACCTCATGCCTTTTGCAATAAAAACCCCATGCCCGGACGGGTATGTATCAATTTGTCTTCAAAAGGTTTATCCACCTTTTTCCGGATATAATTGATGTAGACATCGATAAAGTTGGTTCCAGTATCGAAATTCACCCCCCAAACTTCCCTGGCTATCTCTTCTCTGGACAAGACCCTCTCAGGATTTTTTATCAGGTATTCCAATAAAGTATACTCCTTTGGTGTCATATTCAATACTATCCCTGCCCTGCTGACTTTTTTCAATTGGGTATCGATTTGAAGGTCGGCATAAGATAAAATAGTCTTATCTGTGAATTCTGAATTTTTCCCGGACCTCTTCAAAAGCGTCTTCATTCGGGCATATAGCTCCCTAAAGTCAAATGGTTTGACCAGATAATCATCGGCCCCGGCATCAAAACCCTCAACTTTATCATCTGTGGCCCCCAAAGCAGTCAACATGATGATGGGGATGTGGTTATCTTTCTTCCTGATGGCTTTGGAGACATCCAATCCATTGATTTTTGGCAAAATCAGATCTGTAATGATCAGGTCAAAACCTCCTTTATCAAACAATCGGAGACCCATTTCTCCATCAAAGGCTTGTGTCACGCTAAATCCCTTCTCCTCTAGACCCTTTTTAAGGACTATGGATAACCTGTCGTCATCTTCTATTAGGAGGATATTGGTTTTATGCATTGGGTTTTGCCAAAATTGTTTGTCTCTATCAAGTCAATCTGTGGATAATTTCAGTTTCCTCCGGCCAGTGTTCCATCAATTCTTCTTTCGAAACCAATCTAAAGTCCTCAAAATCAAATCCTGGTGCCACCACACAGGATACCAAACTGTAACTGTCTTCTTGGTCAACCGTTGATCCAAAAATGACGCCTGATTTTACCAATTGGTAAGGCAGGTGACCCTCTTGGTCAGATGGTCCTACCAACAATTTTTCATAGCCCTTGTCAGAAAACACATGGACGGTTAAGGGGCTCCCCTCATGAAAAAACCACATTTCATCACTCTTGATCTGATGAAATTTGGAGGAATTATCGGAGGTCAACAAAAAATAGATACAGGTCATCAGACTTCTGCTTCCATGATCCGTAGTAACTTCCCATTCGGACCTGTAGGTTTCGGCATAATAGCCGCCCTCAGGATGGGGCTTCAATTGAAGTTTCTCGACTAATTCATTTATCCTGTCCTGCATTAACCGTAAATCTCAATGATTTTATCCACAATTCTTCCTGCACTTCTGCCATCCCAATAAGGTATCCCCTTATATTTTTTCCAATCACCCCGCATCAATTTATCCAAATAGGGTTTCAGGTTTTTGGGGTTGGTACCCACTAATTCATTTGTACCCAATTCAATTGTTTCCGCTCTTTCGGTATTTTCCCTAAGGGTAATGCAAGGTACATTCATGACAGATGCCTCTTCGGTAATCCCTCCGGAATCGGTAATCACTCCTTTGGCATTTTTGACCAAATAATTGAATTCCAAATAAGACAAAGGTTCTGTCATAAACAGGCTGGGATCACTGATGCCCAGATGTTGCAGGTTTTTGGCTGTCCTTGGGTGAACAGGGAAAATAACCGGCAGACCCTGGGTTCCTTCCATGATAGCATCGATCATTTCTTTTAACTTTTCCTCCTGATCCACATTCGCAGGTCTGTGCATGGTCATAACGAAATATTGTCCTGCTTGAAGCTTATCAAAGATTTCTCCTTGCGGCTTTTGGAATCTTTCCATATTGGCCATCAGGGTATCGATCATGGTGTTCCCAACAAAATGAATACTTGATTCAGGTACGCCTAATTTTCTCAAATTATTGTTGGCAATCTCAGAAGTGGTGAAAAAATGGTCAGTAATGCTATCCGTAACCATTCTGTTGATTTCTTCCGGCATGCTTAAATCCCCTGAGCGGATACCGCCCTCCACATGGGCCACCTCAATTACCAATTTCTTAGCTGCAATTGAACAGGCCAAGGTTGAGGTCACATCCCCTACGACAATCACCAAATCCGGCCTATTGGTCATCAATTCTTTTTCAAAAGCCACCATAATAGCCGCAGTCTGTTCTGCCTGGGTTCCTCCACCTCCTCCCAGATTGGCATCCGGTTCAGGAATATTGAGCTGTTCGAAAAAATCCCCCGACATTTTTTTATCATAATGCTGGCCTGTATGGACAAGCCTGTAGAAGATCTGTTGGCCTGCTTTTTGTCTTGCCTGTACAGCGTGAACAATGGGGGCAATTTTCATGAAATTTGGCCTTGCTCCTGCTACTAAAGTAATGTTGATCATATAAAAATGAGATAAATGAATATGCAAATTAGCCAATATAGCTGATTCGGCAAATCTGGTCGATAGATATTTACAACATCAAAAAGACCATTTTAAGCTTAAATTTCGTTTATTTGTGAGTTGTTTCACTTTGTGATCAGAAGATTTGTCCATTTCTTAATTGATTTAAAAAAATGTTTTTCCAGTTAACCCGAAGCTTATTTATATTTTTAGTAGCCTTATCCTCAGTTTCATTGTTTACATCTTGTGAAGATAAAATAGAAAGTCAACAGGTCGTGTATTCGAATAATTTTGGAACTTTGGATTTAAGGAATTTTGACAATGCCAGGCTCTTTATTTTCTATGGTGATACACTTCTTGGCTTCTTTCATAATGAAGAGACTACAGTTATAATTCCTGACTTGCCCGGTCACAACACCGTAAAAGTAGAAATTGAGCTCTTGGTGCATGATAGCTGGGACGGCAATCCCGATGATGGTTTTAATGGCCCTGATTTTTGGTACATGAAATTGGATGATGAAGAGGTACTGAGGACCACTTTCTCCAATTCACCCTGTGAGTCTTTATTTTGCCTAAGGCAGTCTTATCCGAATGATTACTTCAGACAAAACTTTCCAAAAACAGGAGCCATACAGACAAATCTCCCTGGGTTATGCCTTTTCGGTGCATTTCAAAATTATACCACAAAGTACCGAATCAGTAGAACAATCAAGCATTATGGCAACAGCCTGAAAATCAGCTTGGGTGATGAGCTTTTCCAATTGGATAATCCTAACCCGGCATGTGATGAGAGTTGGTCAGTAGGTAAAATTGAAGTAACGACTATGGTGGTCATTTAAACAGATATCATGCGTTTCAAAAATCTTTTATATAGCTTCTTTGCTTTTTTTGTTCTAGGGTTGAACCAGAATATAATTGCCCAAACTGTACCACTCAATACCCCTGTTCTTGAGGAATACATGAGGAGAATGCAGCTTTTAGGCAACATTAGTGACAAATCATCCTTTGCGATCCGTCCTTTGCATCCTGCCTATGCTTTTGACAGGTACAATGGAATTGATTTGGACAGTACCTTTACAGATTTTGATATCTCCGGAATTCACATGAAACTCGGAGAAGATCAGGACGGTATCCTCATGGCAATGCCGATTACTTTGAGAACACAATACAATTCTGACTATGCTTTTGGACTGAATAATGGCGCGATGATCCCAAACAGGGGTCTTCAAACTGTGTTGAGTGCAGGTTTTTACTTTCAGGAAGGGAAATTCTCAGTGCAGTTGCAACCTGAATTATTGATGGCCCAAAACAAAGACTACCTAGGATTTCCGATAGGCCATCAGGCAACTATCCTTTATTACTACGAATACATGAACCGGATCGATATGCCTGAAAGATTCGGGACAGGATCTTACAATAAGCTACTTCCAGGCCAATCCAGCATCAGGTTCAATCCGGGAAATTTCTCATTTGGGCTTTCCACTGAAAATCTTTGGTGGGGTCCTTCCAGGAGAAATTCCCTTATCCTGAGCAACAATGCCCAGGGATTTTTGCACTTCACGGCCAACACCCTCAAACCTATTGAAAGTCCTATCGGACATTTCGAAGGACAAATGATTGCTGGTTTTCTGAATAACTCTGGGTTTCTCCCACCACATCCTGATTATCGCTTACAGAATAACCCTGTACTGATTCCCAAAAGAGAACTGGACAATCGCTATTTATCTGGCATCATCCTCAGCTATCAACCAAAATGGGTTCCTGGTCTTTTCTTAGGATACTCAGCCACGAACCACCTTTATAGAAATGATATGGAAACCTGGGGAGATTATGTACCATTCTTTAATGGTCAAAAGGGGCCTCCCAATGTCTTTAACCCTATCAGGAACAAAAGACAGCAGTTCAGCTCAGGGTTTTTCAGGTGGATAGCTCCTGAAGGTCATTTTGAATTTTATGGGGAATATGGTACCAATGGCAATAGCAGAAGATTCAGTGATTTTCTGATTACACCAGAGAGAAACAGGGGTTTTACCTTTGGTTTTTCAAACCTGATGCCACTCAAGAAGCCAGGACAATTCCTTCAGATCAGTGCTGAAATGACACAGACTGGACAAACAATCAGGGAGAGTATCCGAAACCTCGACACTTGGTACATCCATGACCATGTACGACATGGTTACACCCATAATGGACAAGTACTGGGCGTCGGCTATGGCCCCGCTTCCAATGTCAATTGGATAGAAATAGGCTGGGTAAAAAATTTCAATAGAATCGCCTTTCATTTTGAAAGAATCGTCTACAACAATGATTTTTACTATTTCAGATATGAATTGTCTAAAGATTGGCGAAATAAATATGTGGACTTAGTACCCTCTTTAGTAGCTGACTGGAGGTTTGGTAACCTACTTGTTCATGGCAACTTCCAATATGTCAATACGCTGAATTATATGTGGTACCTGGAAAATCAACCGGATCAGTACTTTATACCTGGTTTGGATAGAAAAAATATCGTAGCCACAGTAGGCTTGAGCTATATCCTCAAATAAAGGGGAAAATCCCCTTTATTTGAGTTTCAATTCTTATTTTTCCACCGCATTCCTTTTTAACACAAACTCCCCGCCTCCTTGCTTGAGCGTCATTTGATCTTGATCAGGATCAAAAACCAATGTCAACCTTGCCTGATAAAACGTAAAAACATGATCGCCCTCATAGGTTAGGGAGAAAGCAGGTTGCCCTGTAGCCTGTGCATTCAAAACTAAGCTGTCCTTTGTAATGGTAATCTGTAGTGGAAAAGAAGGGCTACTGTAAAGACCTAGGTACTGATCCAACTCTTCACTACTGATGTTGGTGTCTTTAAAGCTGGGAACTTCAAAATCCTTTCCAAAATATGCATCCAAAACGGTCAAGGCTGCCTGATTGGGATCGATGGTAGAGCCATTGACAGAAATAGCGATGCTTAGTCTATCATCAGGAAAATAGCTCAGCATGGACTTGAATTCATCAATACCCCCTGTATGCCCAAATGATACCTTATCGTGATACGGAATTTTGAACATTCCTCTTCCAAAATTATCCTGCATTTCTTTCATCAATTCAAGGCTTTCAATGGAAATCAAGTCGCCGGCAAACAATCCCTCGATAAATTTTGTGAGATCCTCCGTAGAAGCCACTATCGCTCCTGCTCCTAATGGGATGGACATATGGGTTTCACCAGCTTTTTGCCATTCTCCGAGGAATTTATAAGAATACACTTCCCCATTTTCCACTGAAGCCTCCTTCCCAATATAAGTATTTCTCAAATGCAATGGCTTAGAAATGTATTGTTCTACAAGTGATGAGATGTCCTGCTTGAAAGTATCTTCCAGAATCCAAGTCAAAAGGATGTAATTGGAATTGCTATACTCGGCTTTTGTATCCGGATCAAAAACCGCAGTTCCATCCAAAATCAGTTTGTAGAGACCATCTCTGGATTTGGGATGTTCATTCCAGGAAAGATAATCCGGTCTAGAGGTAACACTGAAAATCCCACTGCGATGGCTCATCAGTTGGCTGATACTAATGTTTGAAGCATTTTCAAGCTCAGGAAAAAAAGTTTCAATCGTCTGTTCAAGACTTAATCTTCCTTCTTCAATGGCTTTCATTACCAATACGGCTGTGAACATTTTCGAAATGGATCCAACACGATATTTGAATTCCGGTTTAGCTTTTATTTCCTGATCCAAATCGGCGTAACCAATGGATTTTTGATAGATTACCTTACCTTCCTGAGATAATGTTACACTTCCCATTAGTTTATTACCTGCTTCCAGTGCTTCAAAATACTGGTCCAATTTTTTCTTATCCAATTGTTGGCCTACCAACTCCTGCGCTCCGAAAAAAAGGAGCATGATGATGACTAAATTCTTCATGATCATAAAATTTAATTTCTTCAATTTAACATTTTAAAATAAAAACGGCCCCCTTCATCTGCAAAAGGGAGCCATAAAAAAATCAATCCAATCTGTTCCTTTCTTCAGAACTACCGCTTCTATTGGCCACCCTAAAGCTTTCGCCTTGGGCAAACTTATACCTCAAAGTAACCCTTACTCCCTGAGTATTTCTATATTGCTGAAATTTGGTATCTATCTTGTCAAATTGAACATTTGCACGGATTATCTGGCTTCTGAACAAGTCGGTACCATTCACGGATAAGGTAAGTTTATCTTTGTTGAAACCTTTTGTGAAACCTGCATCTACCCATCCAAAACCTTTAATTTTTGCCTGGCCGTATTGTGATGGTCCTACATACATTCCCATAACTTCTGCCTTGAATCCGGCAGGTAGATTCAAGGTGTGCTGAGACCTTAAAGTAAGTGAGGTTTGGGATACATCCAACAAAGCATCGCCAATCATAGATTTCCATCTGGAATTGGTCACCTGAACCATATTGCTGGTATTCCACCAAGACCTTATTTCCACAGGAATCATTGCTCTGAAATTCCAGGTCTGGGATTTGTCCAAATTGGCATTGAATGTTGTGGTGGTTCTGGTTTCCTCATCCTGGGTAAAGATCTGCTGGAACACATCATTGGTCAAGGAATAGCCGATGGTAAACTGATAGGCGTTTTTGTACACATGGTTCATTTCCACATTGTGGGCATATTGTGGCCTCAAATTCGGATTACCGGTCTCTGTTGTCAATGGGTCTATGTAATACACAAATGGATTCAGAAGTCTGTAATTGGGACGGGTAATCCTTCTATTGGCATTGTAGATGATCTGATACTCCTTGCTTACTTTTTGCTGAACATTCACACTGGGAAATAAATCAACATATCTTTGGGTATTGACTTGATCTAAGGTGACTGAGGTTCCGGTGATATCGGAATACTCCATTCTCAAACCTGCCTGAAAGCTCACATTCTCAGAAAACTTGCTTTTATAAGAAGTATAAGCAGCCAATACATTTTCTTCATAAATAAACCTGTTGCTATTAGGGTCTGGTTGGAACGGTTCTTCCTCAACAGCCTTACTCAAATCCAGATTATTGTCTGACTTCACCCAGCTTCCTTTCAATCCTGATTCCAGGACCCTTCCTTTACCAAAGGGCTTGATAAAGTCCACTTTTGCAGTGAAAATATCGTACTCCATATCATTTAGGGTCAGGATAAAATCTCTTGCGGATTGGGCTTCATTATCATTCATCCAGCTTGTATTCGTCAACAAAGAATTGGAAGATGAAGTCATTCTGGTAAAATCAATATCAGAGGTCAACTTTGTACCCAATGAATCGAGCAAACCAACATAGTGGATATTACCAAAAAGCCTTCTATTTTTAGAATCACTGTCATTCAAAGATCTTAAATAGAAGAGATCATCGGTTCCTGGATTGTCAATTTCAGTCAGTGCCTTCCCAATAACCTCTCCCTTATAATCTGAAGCCTGTATAGTTGCGCCCACACTGTGGTTTTGATTGATTTCATAATCGGAGGCTCCGGTAAAAAATAAGCTCTTGTTATACATGGTCAGGTTGCTGTTTTGATCAAAATTAGATACACCCTGTTCCAATTGAAAATTCCTGTTGATCGCCAGCTCATTGTCAAAATTGAATTCATTGTAATTCAAACTTGCCTGATTGGTCCATTTTCCTTTCTTGACATTGACGGACATCCCTGTATTCTTCCCAAAGATTCCATTGTAATTACCACCAACGTGCACATTTCCGAATACCCCATCGATATTGTTTTTCTTTAATCGGATATTGATCACCCCTGCACCACCTTCCGCATCAAAGCGGGAAGTTGGGTTATTGATGATTTCTATACTTTTGATGTTCTCCGCCGGCATAGACCTTAGGAAATTGGCCAGATCAGCTGCGCTCATATACGTCTGACGGTCATTGATCATGACGGTAACCCCGGACCTGCCGTTCAGGTTGATGTTATTGTTGTCGTCCACATATACCCCTGGAGATCTTGCGATCACATCCAAGGCCGTATTGCCTTCCGCCATGACGGTGCCTTCCACATTGATGGTCGTTTTATCGGCTTCTACAATGATTTCCGGTCTGGTCGCTCTCACGGTTACTTCAGATAGGTTGGCGGCATCTTCTTTGATGGAAATAATGCCAAACTCCTTGGTCATTCCCGGCTTGATATCAAAAGCCTCTGATTTGAAAGTTTCGAATCCGATAGAAGAAACCACCAATTGGACCTTTCCTGCACGGGCAGATTCAATCAGAAATTTGCCCTCATCATCTGTGACTGCTCCGGTAAGTAAAGTCCCGGATCCTACCTCTACAAGGGCCACGTTTGCAAAAGGAAGTACTTCTCCTTTTTCGTCAGCCACCTTTCCCATAATCTGGGAGAACTCCTTGGCGGCCAAATTGCTCATTCCCAAAAAGAAGAAGAAAAGAGCAGTAAAAATTTGTGTTGAGATTTTCATAATAGTTGGTTTAGCTTTCATAGTACTGTACCAAGCCTTATGAAAATTAGATGCCATAATGAAAAAAATATTTTAATTATTTCATTTTCAGATACTTATAAAAACTGTCGATCAATATACTGTATCAATATCGAACAGTATTTTTGTTCGATTAGGACACAAAAAAGCCCTGAAGTGGATTTACTTCAGGGCTTTTGATATTGAAGTTAGGCTTCAATTATTTTGCTGCAGCATATCTTTTGCTGACTTCATCCCAGTTGATTACATTCCAAAAAGCACCCACATAATCAGGTCTTCTGTTTTGGTAATGTAAGTAATAAGCATGTTCCCAAACATCAATGCCCAAAATTGGAGTTCCTTTTACTTCGGCAACATCCATTAGCGGATTGTCCTGATTTGGGGTAGAAGATACAGCAAGTTGCTTATTTGCATCTACTACTAACCAAGCCCATCCTGAGCCGAATCTGGTGGCAGCAGCTTTTGAAAACTCATCTTTGAAAGCATCAAAAGAACCGAATTTTGCATCGATGGCTGCTGCTAACTCACCTGTTGGCTGACCTCCACCGTTTGGTGACATGATGTTCCAGAAAAGAGTGTGGTTATAATGACCACCGCCATTGTTTCTAACGGCTGTGTTGGAACCTGCTATTTTCATCAACTCCTCCAAGCTTTTGCTTTCCATATCTGTACCTGCAATTGCATTATTCAGGTTGGTTACATAAGCATTGTGGTGTTTACCATGGTGAATCTCCATTGTACGCGCATCGATATGTGGTTCAAGCGCATTAAAATCATAAGGTAACTTAGGTAGTTCAAAAGCCATTTTTTAAATAAGGTTTATAGTTAAACATTAAATAGTATTGTAATTCAATTTACGTTTTAAGAACCAAATTGTGCACAAAATGGTTCTAAAATCCGCAAAAAGGATTCATTTTCTCAATTTTTTGAAAAATTCATCCAATAAATCCTTGGATTCCTGAGCCATTAATCCACTGCTTACTTTTGTTTTAGGGTGTAAAATTGACCGGCCAAGATTGGAGTATCCTCTCTTGGGATCAGAAGCAGCATAATGCAGCTCACCTAATTGAGACCAAAAACTAGCACCTGCACACATAATACATGGTTCCAGGGTTACATATAATTTGCATTCTGGAAGATACTTCGCCCCCAAAGCATTGGCAGCAGCGGTAATGGCCAACATTTCTGCGTGAGCAGTTACATCGGTAAGTTTTTCTGTTTGGTTATAAGCCCTCGCGATAATCTTATTTCGGCAGACAATAACTGCCCCAACGGGAATTTCGTCTTCCTCAAAAGCTATTTTTGCCTGCTTAAGGGCCTCATTCATAAAATAGGCATCGGTATATAATTCCATATCACAAATTAAGGATACAAAATAAAAAAGCGCAGGCTTTTGAATAAAAACCTGCGCCTTGAATAGGTTACTATATCTCATCTGAACAAGTCAAAAACTTCATTCCTAACACCTTCATTGATGATCAAAGCCAATATCAAAGAAACCAACAACCCTATTGTGGCTTTCATAATGTCTTTTCTTGCCAATGTATATGCCCTGAAGATTCTTGCTTTTCTTTTGCTCAGCTTTTTGGATTTTGCCAATGCAATGGCCAATTCTCTACCGCCGAGCAAGCCTATAAATACCCAAGTGGTACTCATTGGGACGTTATTGAGCATTTTGAAGTAAAAGAGGATAATGGCATAGACAAAGTCAACCAATGTTGCAGCCCGGACATCCGTCACCCTGGTTTTTTCATTGACAATGGATTGGATTCTGTCACCTTTCATATAGAACAGGAATCCTAAACCAATAAAGATAAAGCCGGTATAACCTACGAATTCCCAAACACTCAATTGACGGGGAAGGAAAACAGCTATATTGGCCGCATCTTGCATAATCCAAACTGCCCAAAGCGTACCTGAGGTTATCCACTGGAGGATATACCAATACTGCTTTGGTTTTCCTTTTAAGAAAGTCTTAACCAGTTTCTCTATAGCAAACCAAACAATAATAGCAATAAAAAAAGCCAGAAGGTAACCCATGAAACTTTTCTTCATTACATCCAATATTGTACCGGCTTTATAGGTAAATACATTCAGCAATAGGAAAGTCGTAGAAACAGGCATTCTGAGCCTCGTCATGACTAATAAGACAATTGGTGCTGCCAACTGCAAGAACACAAAATTTTCAGGGGCTTTATCCAAACCAGGAACCTGTAACCGTTGGTAACTCACATCACCATCATAAATAAACCAGCTGTAGGTTACCGTTGCTACGAAAATCAATCCCATAAACAGCCACAACCAATACCATTTCCTTTCGGAATTGGAGGCGATAAAGGTTCCGATAGTCTGAATACTGTCATTGGCAATGGCAGAATATGCTGCCAAGGCAAATCCGAACCACATTGCAGCATAAGTGTATGGAGTTATGATTCCCGCAATGGATACCAAAATACATATGACAATTAAAAAGGATTTTTCTTTTTTGGTAAAATCAAAAAGTGAATAAGATACCTTCGATAGGGCATCTTGATTGATGTTTTGATCTTTAAGTTTGGCCATAAAGGTGGTTTGTTTCTGATTTTAAAACCGCTGCAAAGTTAAAGAAGATAATTTGGCATTTATATTACCAAATTGTTAAGAAGACGGTTGATGGACTTATTTTTTATGCAAACAGGCTTTACTAGAATCTTTAAGCATTAATATAAAGTTAAAATTGGATTTAATCGATGTAAATCCATCAAAAAAAATTTCTGAAGCAGAACTTTACGGTCATTTATTCTTCAATGTTAACAATATCTTCATATGAAAAGACCAAATAATTGGTGATTCTACTTTTACTTTGTAGCAAATTTGGACGTCCTCTAGCCCCTTGAGGGCTTTTTGTATAAATGAGCGAAACAACGAAAACTAATATTACCTCAAAAAAGGTATTTTCAGTATTGCAACTGCTTTTAGGCTTATTGCTTTTCATGTTTTCGATTGACCTGCTCACCGTCTCTATGACCCAATTAAACAGCAGGTTTGCGGAAGAATTATTTTTGGCTACCAACAATCCTTTTGTAGGTTTATTTGTGGGTTTATTGATGACTGCACTAATTCAAAGCAGCTCAACCGTGACGGCTATGATTGTAGCCGTAGTAGCTTCCGGATCACTTTCACTATCACAGGCAGTACCCTTGGTCATGGGTGCCAACATTGGGACCACTATCACGAGCACCCTGATTGCATTTTCTTATCTCATGAAAAAAGATGAATTCCAGAAGGCTCTTGCTGCCGGAGTTCTTCATGATATTTTCAATATTCTTGCAGTATTGATCTTATTTCCCTTAGAAGTTTATTTCGGCTTTTTAAGTCATATGGCAACCTTTATCACTGCTACATTTTTTGATCTAGGGGGTGATTTTGATGGTTCTTACAATTACAATGTTCTATTTACCAGGCCATTCACACTTTGGTTGATTGAGCTGATATCTATTCCCTTTCTTTCACTGATCTTAGGAGTACTTTTGGTTTTTGCTTCTATTAAATTCCTCTCTAGCTATGTATTGAAAACCTTTATGTCGCCTAATTTTAACAAGGCCAATAAGCACATTTTTCAAAAGCCATATATTGCATTTATCTATGGTATTTTCTTTACGGCTGCAGTTCAATCCAGTACAGTGACCACCTCTTTGATGGTCCCTGCTGTGGCCAGTAGAAAAGTATCCCTGGTAAGGGCCTTCCCATTTATTATCGGGGCGAATATAGGGACCACCATCACTGCAGCCATAGCAGCCATCTATAAAACTGATGCCGCCATCAGTATCGCGCTTGTACACTTTCTTTTTAATCTCTGTGGCGCGCTACTTTTCCTTCCTTTCCCAGGCATAAGAAAAATTCCAGTAAAACTGGCCACGCTCTTGGGAAGAGAATCCAACAGAACTAGGTTTGTGGGAATAGCCTATATTCTGCTAACCTTTTTTATCATTCCCTTTCTACTTATTTACTTCAACAAAAACGAAGATATCCGGGAAATGTCATACAAAAATGACAGAGTAAATAAAACTGAAATGCAAAAATAAAAGGGAGCCTTTAATCTCCCTTTGACGCTTCAACAATGTCGACACCGGAACTGGTACCGATACGATCTGCTCCAGCTTTTATGAGCTGAACTGCCTGTTCATAGGCTTTTATCCCTCCACTCGCTTTGATCCCAACACTGCTGGGTAAATTGGCCCTCATCAAACTGATATGATGCTCTTTAGCTCCTTCAGGGGCAAAACCAGTAGACGTTTTTACATAATCGACTCCTGCTTCTGCACAGATTTTACAGGCTTGAATGATTTCTTCATCACTGAGATAGGCTGTTTCAATGATAACTTTCAGGATTCTCTCATGCTCATGACAAACCTGAGCCAATTTGGCCAACTCAATTTTGGGCCAGTTCATCCCCGCCTTAAAGGCAGTGATGGACCAGACTACATCTATTTCATCAGCTCCGTTCTTAATGGCCAACTCTGTTTCAAAAACTTTTGTTTCCGTCATTTGGTAACCAAGCGGAAAGCCTACCACAGTAACCAGTTGTATAGGTGCATCACCGATTTCCCTTTTGGCCTTTTTCACCCAAAAAGGGGGAACACAGATGCCTATAAACCCATATTTTTTGGCATCAGCTACCAGCTTTTCAATGTCGCTATCTACCGTTTGGGGTTTTAAAACGGTCTGTTCGATAAATCTTTGGATATTCTTCATCAATCAACTTCCTTTTCTACAAAATCTTTAAGATAAATAAACTCAATGGTCAAATCCCCATCCTTGGCTATGGTCGCATGTTCCAATATGGTCGATTCAGCTTTTAACAGCTCAGGGATAAAATTTTCCATCAATTGCTTTCCAAAATCCTCTGAAGCATTTCGGGGTAATTCTGTAGGTAGATTATCTATGGCCATTACTGAAATGCTGTTCTGCTGCCCAAAGGCTGGCAAAACCTCAAAGGTTTCCCTGTCAATGTCATACACGGGTTCCTGAATATTGGAGGCCTTCACAGTAGTCGGGACAGAGCCGTCAATATCACAGGTAATATCTGCTATCACAGAAATATTAAAGTCTATAGAACTGATATCTTCTCTATTGAAAAGCTTTGGAGCACGGTTGTCCCAATAAGCCGCTGCCATCAGGATATCACTGACCTCGGCATATTTGAGGAAATGGCTTTCATATTTTTCTGGTTCAGAATAAAACTCCTTTTTATCAAAGCCTCCGTCCGTTTTCCTTCTGTTAAAATCTTCGGATGACAGCACTGTAAAAACAGGCTCTTCAAAATATTGATGGATAAGGTCATGCGGAGTCACCCGCTTTAACCCAATGGTTTTCAATACTTCCAGGACACCTTTACCCACTCTTCCTCCACCGGTAACCACAATTTTGATCGGTGGCAATTGTACCTTTTGTAACTCTTGGTCCAATTCTTCCCTGTCAAAACATTCAAATGCTCTTTTTAGATCAAAAAGGCCTGATTTTTTACCATAAGTCCAAAGACCATTATACGCCCCAACTATTCCTGCCCAGCGTCCAAAAGCCACTGTTCTCTCTCCCTTTTCATTTTTGAGTACCTCATAATCAACCAATCGGATGTTTTTTTCCAGTATGGTCTGAAGTAATTTCCTATTGTAGACTTGTTTCTTGATTGTATGTGAAAAAAACACATACGTTTTGTCAGAAATTAACTGGCTAACAGGGACTTCCTTGATCCCCATTAAGACATCGCATCCGCTCACGTCGTCCGTAACTTCCACTCCAACCGCTTCATATTCTTGATCCGAATAACAGCGAATCGGGCTGGATTCTACAACAAATTCTATTGCGCCAGCATATTGATCAAGTATCTCTAAAATCTGTCCTGGCGTAAAGGCTACTCTTCTATCCGGAGGGGTTTTCCCTTCCCTGATTAGTCCTATCTTCATTACTTTGGGTTTGAAGATTTTAAATTATAAAAAGGATACCAATCAAAAAACTGTTATCGAAAAAGAAATACAAATGGAACTTAAATGATAACTTCTTTTCTTATAATTTGACAGAAAATTCAATAATTGAACTATGTCGTATCTGGTTTTGGTCTTTTTATGGGCTCTATTTTACATCACACACTCCATATTTGCTTCTCTGAATTTCAAGCAAAAAATGAAGAGCTGGTTGGGAAAAGCATATGTCTGGTACCGCTTACTGTATTCCCTGTTTTCCACTGTGCTGTTTTTGTATATTATCATTTATGCCTCCGCCATTGAAAAGTGGGCTTTGCTGGCCATGACGGACATGACCACTTATATTGGTTTTATGCTAGCGGCATTGGGAACCATCATCATGGTCAAAGCCTTCAAAAATTTCTCCACTCCAAAGTTTGTAGGCTTAAAGCCACATGATGACCTGGAAGAAAAGGGAGAATTTATCCACACAGGCATACATTCCTACATCAGGCATCCCATTTATTCAGGCCTTATTCTGATCTTCTTAGGCTACTTTTTTTACCAACCCTATATGTCATCTTTAATCCATTTCCTCTGCCTGCTCATTTACCTGCCTTTTGGGATTTATTTCGAAGAAAAAAAATTAATCAAGCTTTTCGGAAATCAGTATGAGCAATACAGAAAAAGTGTCCCTTCCTTGATCCCAAGGTTAACAAAAAAGGCCACCTGATTGAGGTGACCTTTTTTTATGTCTATAATCTAGCTATTGGAAAATCCCAAAAGGCTTAATCCCAGCCAAGAAATTCCACTTCAAACATCAACACTGAATTTGCAGGGATATCATCTCTCTCCTGATCTCTATAAGCCCAAGGAGATGGAATGATCAGCACTGCTTTGGAACCACTGTTCAGCTGTCTAAAGCCAATATTGAACCCCTGTATGGCTTCGCCACTACCAAGGGTAAACTGGAAGATTCTATAAACACGATCCTCATCCCAGATGTCATTTTCAATCGCTACATCCTCCAAGTTGGTATCGAACATCGTTCCGTCCAAGAGTCTTCCTATATAGTTGGTGTAAACCAACCTGAACTCTCCCGGCTTGGCACCTGTGCCTTCTTCCTGAACAATGATGACGACCCCATTGGAATCATGGATTCTGTAGAGACTGTCAATCTGAGCTGTCGCCAAAAAATCCTCTATGATCTTAGCGTCCTTTTCAAGGTTTCCTTCTACATCGTATCTAGGTCCAAAAGGACTGTTTTGCTCACAGGCAAACCCGATGATAGCCAAAAGACTTAAAAAGATGATTGATTTAATTCTATTCATCGATTACTTCCTCCTCTTGAATTCCGTTGATCTTTACCAGTTCCAATTCAAATATTAATGGAGAGTTACTTGGAATACCAGGCTGTTGCGCAGGACCATATCCATAAAGGGAAGGGAAAAGCACAGTTGCTTTATCTCCTTGTTCCATTTGGAATAGGGCAAACTCAAATCCAGCGATCACTTGAGAATAACCAGATACAAATTGGATCGGTTCATATGTTCTGTTGGGATCAAAGATGTTGTTTTCTCTGGCTACGTCCTCGTGTGAAGTATCGAAAACAGAATTGTTGAGCAACTTGCCGGTATAATTCACAGTAAGGGTATCTCCCAATTCAGGTTTGATACCACCTCCTGATGTTTCCTGCCAAAAAATCCAGATTCCCAAAGCTGGGTCATTGAATTCCTTAACAGAAGGAATAGCGTTCTCTCCGATATACTTCTCTATATTTTCAACATCTCTTTCAAAGATAATTTGAAAATTCTCCTGGTCAGAAACACATCCCGATAAGAGGATCAACAATGATAAAATTCCAATACTTACTCTTCTCATTTTTTTATTTTTGTACGTCTGTGATTTCTACGTCGAAAATCAGTACAGAGTTTGGTTGTATTGGACCGCCTGCATTTCTATCACCATAAGCCAAAGGAGAAGGAATAAAGAATTTTGCTTTATCTCCTTTTTTCAACAAAGCAAGACCTTCGTCCCAACCTTGGATAACTTGGCCCATACCTACTCTAACTTCCAATGGTGCATAACCGTCCATGGAGTCTCTTTGCTCATTGTAAACACCTTTTTCCTGGGCTAATGTTTTGATGCTGGTATCAAACAAGGTACCATCCATCAGATAACCTGCATAGTGCACAAAAGCAAGATCGCCGGTCTCAATCGCCGCTCCTGTACCTTCTGATTCTATGACGTAATAAAGACCTGAAGATGTCCTGGTTGCTTCAATATTATTTGCAGCAAGGTAATCTTGGATGATCTGCGTGTCAATTTCCAATTGCTTCACGGAGTTTTCAGCTTGCTTCTTCATTTCAGCTTCCTGAATGGCATTGAAATACGCTTCTACTCCTTCATAATCCAATACATCGACTACTCCGATGCTGATTTTAACTTTCTGATCACTCTTCAGGAAGAAAGGAACATTATCTGCAAATACCTTTTGGGCAGTGGTTTCAAAAGCAATACTATCTCCTTTTTTCAAACCAAGGAAAATTTCATCCATTCCGGACTGTCTTGGGATAGAATCATTGAATTGAAGATAAGCAGGTGCACTTTGGTCATAAGTAGAAATGAAAGTGGAATCCTTGTCAGTTTTCACAACCAAATGGTAAAGTACGAACTCTCCATTTTTAGGTGCTTGGCTACCTTCTTTGATGTAGGTGTACTCAATACCGTCAGAAGTGGTTTTTGTCTGCTTGCAGGACATTGCAGTAAAGGCAACAGCCATCATGGCAAGCGTAAATAATAATGATTTAGTTTTTTTCATGGATGAGTTCTAATTGATTAAAGAGTAATTTTTGATTTTCTTTTATGAGTTTTTCGAATTTTTCAGTTGTTTCTTTCAGGGAAAGGTTTGACTTTCCTCCTGAGGCATTCTTATGGCCTCCTCCTTCGAAATGATCCGCTGCAAATTTATTAACGGCAATTTCTTCGGTCGATCTAAATGATATTTTCACCCCATCTTCCCTTTCGGTAAACAGGGCCGCTATTTTAACCCCATCCAAAGAAAGGGCATAATTGACCAAGCCTTCTGTATCTCCGGTCTGTGAATTATATTTCCTCAAATCCTTTTTGCTGATCGCAAAATATGCCGTCTGGAGATCTTCCAAAATGGTCAGCCTTCTGGTAATGGCAAAACCTATAAATTTTAGTCTATTGATGGAATTGGTATCATAAATCAATCGGGATATTTTTGAATTATCAGCTCCCAGATCAATCAATTCCGCTGTGATCAAGTGGACATTTTTGGTGGTATTGGGATGCCTAAAACCACCTGTATCTGTCATGATACCTGCATAAAGACAATCCGCAATATCCTTATCAATCAAATCCCTGTCCCCTAATTTGACAATCAATTCATATACAAGTTCACAAGTAGCTGCCGCACTTGTACTCCAATATTGGAAATCCGAAAAGTCCTTTGGATCCTGATGATGATCAATGTTGACAATGTAAGCATTGGATTTGGTTACGAAGGATGCCAGATCATGTAATCTTTTCAAGCAGGAAAAATCCAAACAGATGATGGTATCAGCCTCAAGCACCTTTTTGATGGCAATATCTCTATGTTGAGGATCCTCGAAATTAAGTACTTGTTCGTTACCTTTCATCCAATGAAGGAATGAAGGATAATCCGAAGGCGTAACCACCGTGACCTCATGGCCCTTTTTCTTCAAGTAGTTTGCCATCCCCAAAGAAGAACCCAAAGCATCTGCATCGGGTTTGTGGTGGGTGGTGATAACTACTTTATGGGGAGAGGAAATTCTATCTTTGAATGACTCTAATTCTTGCATTTGATTGCTTTTGTACATTCCTTGAAAGGAATATAGTTCGCAAAGGTCAGTATTATTTTTTAAAAATCCCAATTCCCATAATGGGCTAGTATTTAAAGAGATAACATAGATTTCACAGCTTATATATGGAGTTTAACCGAATTACCCTATTTTTGCACCCTAATTCATAATCAGAAAAAAATTCCAAAGAAATGGCAGGAAACAGAACATTCACAATGATTAAGCCTGACGCGTTTGGCGCAGGTAACTCAGGCGCTATCCTGAAAATGATCGAAGAGGCGGGTTTTAAAATCGTAGCCATGAAAGCTACTCAGTTGACTCCAGAATTGGCCGGTAAATTCTACGAAGTACATAAAGAAAGACCTTTTTACGCTGATCTTTGCAAGTATATGTCTTCTGGACCAATCATCGCTGCTATCCTTGAAAAAGAAAATGCAGTAGAAGATTTCAGAACTTTGATCGGTGCTACCAATCCTGCAAACGCTGCAGAAGGTACTATCAGAAAAATCTTCGCAAAATCCATTGAAGCAAATGCAGTTCATGGCTCTGACTCAGACGAAAACGCTGCCATAGAAGGTAACTTCTATTTCAGCGAGATGGAGAGAGTAAGGTAATCATTGCGCTAGTCCTTTATAAAAAAACCGTGGCCTTGGCTACGGTTTTTTTATTTTCACTTATTTTACCCCATAACTCAAGCGCATAGTGATAGAGGCAGTTTTTTCTTTTGATGAGGTATTGAAAGTTCCTCCCCAAGAGTAATCCTCATTGGAGTTTTGTCCTGTAATCTGAAAAATCCCCATATTTGCTGAAATCAACCTGCCCAGTTTGGAACCTGAGTTCTCGGCAATTTTTTCAGCACGGACCCTTGCATCTTCGGTTGCCCGGGAAATCATTTCAATCTTAAGACTTTCCAAATCTGTATAATAATACCTAGGTGCTTGGGAATAGAATTTTACACCCTGAAGAAGCAGCTCGGTAATTTCCCTCGAAATCTGCTCAACCTTGTCGACATCCTTGGACTCTATCTGTAAGGTCTGATTCAGCTCATAGCCCAAAAAAGTCTGCCCCATATAATTACCGTTACTATTATAATTCTGTCTATAAAGTGGATTGGTGTTCACTGCATTGAAAATAATCTTCTCTTTAGGAATACCTTTGGCAATCAAATAGTCCAAAACCGCCTTCCGGTCTTTTTCCAGCTCTATATAGGCTACTTTTATGTCCATATTTTCCCTACTGAAATTACCCTCCCAAACCACTAGATCAGAGGTGAAATTTTTTTGCCCCAAACCGGTGACATCAACCGTCCCGGATCTTTTATTCCTGTTCAGGAAGGCATTTCCCAAAATAGCTGCGGCTATGATAATCGCCAAAGCAAAAATGATGGCTGTTAGATGCTTTTTCATAAGTTTAACAATGCTGGGTTTTATCTGAATGAAAGTTACGGAATTTTAAGATAAAAGCTGCGTGTCTCACCTGCCACCGCCGCCACCGCCGCCTCTGCCTCCTCCTGAAGAGCCTCCTCCTGATGAACCGCTTCCTCCACTGCTATTGGTGCCTGAAGAGCGATTAATCGAACTCGTCAAGGATTTGTTGATATGATTACCTAAGGCTCCATATGAATAGGTACGGGAGCCTGAATACCAAGAAGAGCGGTGCTGCTGTTGAAGGCTTCCCCTTTCTATCAGTGTCTGGAATTTGTTACCCCATATTTTATCCACTTTAAATGCCATGGCAAATGGTAGCAATTTTTCAAAAACCTCAGGCGTCATTTGGGGAGGGTTGAACATTTGCAACTGCCTTTCTTCTGCGGCACTTAGATACCTCTTGAAACCATCAATCCTTGCCCTTAAATCCAATTTTTCTACACTTGGCCTACGAATAAGGTAGATGTAAATAAAGAAGCTAATGATTCCAAAAACTATAAATAAAACCAGAATGAAATTATTGAGAGAAATGGCGCTATGTCTGTAGAGATAATATGAGCCGGCCAAGAACACCAAGCCAATAAATGAAGATATCATCCAAATTGACCCTCCTTTTTTGCTGATAAAAATGGCAAAGAAAACCAGTCCAAAAATAGCTAGGGGTAAAACAGGAACCTGATCGATATCAAAAGCCAGCGTCGGAGCCATATATTGGGTAAAGTCAAACCTACTCGCTCCAATGGCATAAATGATGAAAATGACTATGGGACCTAACCAAAATTTCCAATTACTGCCCTGACTCAAAAATGGTTGGTGCTCTGCCGTCAAGCTGCCCATGTAGGCATTGTACATGCTTTTGAAATGACTGCTATATTTCCCATCTATCACCGAGACTGGACTATTAGTGAAAAAATAATTCATCAAAATCCGCTCTTCTTTGGGTAGGGATTCATCCGCATCTTTCAATTTGACCAAATGAAACTCTGTATTTTTAATGAGACCAAAGATATATTCTTTACTTTTTTCCTCTATCCTCAGGTAACCATTCACTGCCAGATGAACGATAGAAGCTGAAATCAACTCTCCCCAAAAATATCCTTTGTGAATCATTCCCATTGATGCCGGAGATAAATTTGAAGGAGGATCAAATTCCGGAATCACAGTAGGCTTAGGTGGATCCACACCATACTTTTGCCAGGTAAAAATGTAATAGATCAACAGCACAAATGCTGTCAATCCCGTCCAAATCAACAAACCAAACTGCTCAAAGAAAGTAGGAGGTGGCGGAGGACTGACAACTCCCTTTGTAAAACCTGTGGCAATTGTTAGATTTTGTTGGACAGCCAAGTTTTCAGCCAGGAACATCATCCTGCCATCTGGCAGCTTTTCAGTAGTGCAGTTTTGTTCAGTCGAACCTGAATACCCAGTGTAACATGAGGTCTGTAAAAACGCTGCTTCCTGTGGAATTTGGACTGATGCGGATATTTTTGCTATCCTAAAGGACCAACCAAAGCCATTGACATTCCAATAAAGCTCATCGTAATCATCAAAATAGCCCAATTGACCCTCCGCTGAGTAAGTAATTTCAAATGTATACCAGCCCGGATCCAAAAAAGTATCGTCACCGACATTGATATTCAAATTACCCTGTGATTTTTCGGTATCGAAAGGGGAATCCTGTCCATTCATTTTAACCCCGATGACTTTATACTCCGTCTTAACAGTTTTGTAGCGGTAATCCGTCCCTTTCAGTGGAAGTGACCTGACAATCCCTCTTCTGATTTGGTCTCCGGCAGCATAGACTTCAATGGTTTCGGTTACCGTCAACAGGCCAGAAGCATCCACCTGCAAGTCCGAATGAAATGACCTAATATATTCTTCCTGTCCAAAAAGCTGAAAACCAATAAACAGGAATAAGGTCAACAATAAGCCTCTCACTTGAAACTGACTTTTGGTACAGCTCTCTCTCCCTCATTCTCAAGTTCAAAGAAAGGAGACTTATGGAATCCAAAAGAACTCGCCACAAAATTGCTGGGAAATGAATCTATCAAAATATTCTGATCCCTTACAGAGCCGTTGTAATACCTTCTTGATCTTTCGATATCCTGCTCGATAGCTGAAAGGTCCTGCTGCATTTGTAAAAAGTTAGTGTTAGATTTTAATTCCGGATATTGCTCCGCAACAGCAAATAAATTCATCATCGCCTTGCTCAGCTTGTTTTCAGCAGCCTGTTGGTCTTCCACACCATGTGCCGATTGGGCTGCTGCACGGGCTTTGGTCACAGATTCAAAGGTTTCTTTTTCATGAGTTGCATAAGCCTTGACCGTTTCGATAAGGTTAGGAATAAGATCATATCGCTTTTTGAGCTGCACATCGATGCCGCTCCAAGCCTCAGAAACTGTCGTTCTGAGCTTCACCAAACGGTTATAAATGCCTACCGCATAAAACGCAATTACCAAAATAATCGCCAATAAAATCCAAAGTGCTGTCATGATGAATGGGTTTAAATAAACAATCAATCTTAAAAGTTAAGAAATAAACTGCTTATTGTGAATATTTTATATAAAAATCAGCCTTCTGGAAAATTGGTCGATCCTACTGCGCGCGTTGCTTATAGCCTTTTTGTGGAGAATTTTCCAAATTGACCAAATAGCCATTGACCACGGCATATTTTAGAGTACCTCCCTGAGCCAGGAAGAAATTAGGATTTCCACCAGTTCTTAGACCTGTAGCGATAGCAGCGGAATTTTTGAAGACCAAGATAGGCAGGTCAAATAACTCCCTATCTGCAGCTTCCTTCACTTTGACGCCCAAATAGCCTTCCTTCAAAAGCTCCATTGCCTTTTCGGGAGTAATATCAGCGAGGCTGTTAAAGATAGTTTCAAAGACCTTTCCCTCCACAACATCCATTCCGGTAGCATCCAACTCCTCAAAGCCATAAAAAATGGAAAGATCGCCCAGATCATCGACCACTCCATTGACAAAATAATCTCCATGAGCGTCAGTTTCCCTTCTTCTTACGCCCATATCTACTTCATAGGAATGGTTTTCTTTTTTCATGGAAATATTTCTGATGACCAAGTCCATCAGGCGAAGGGAATTGTCCGGAATGCTGTAGTAATCATCCAAAGAATATGTAGTGTAGCTGCCATCAGCAATTTCCTCCAACGCATGCAGCATGATCATAAAGTTGAATTTCCGAATGACCTGTTTTTCTGGATCATTTGGATAACCTCCTGATTCAATCAAAATAGTGCTGGTACCCCATTTTTGGAAATTATCCCCAAAGGCTCTTGGTTCAAAAGCATCATCGTATTTGCCCACATGGCCGGGAGCCACCTTTTGCATGACTTTGTTCATGCCCACAATGACCTGCAAGGCCCTTTTTCGGACCTCATTGACTTCAGTTTCGTAATTGTAAGCCGGGGCTAGTACAGAAATGGTGGCTGGAGTTGCGGATTCCCCTGCGGTATAATACACTTGTTGGTCATGAAGGTTGAATCCGAATTCAGGGGAAAAACTGTCCCTCGCATTTTTCAGGATTACTGCCTCTGGGGAGGCCAATTTGATGGCATCCCTGTTCAGGTCAATATCAAGAGCATTTCTCCTGATCCACTGATCCATACCGTCAGGATTGACCATAGGAATAAAACGTATGGTGAGTTTTTCTTTGAGTTTGCTTCTCAGCTCTTCAAAATCATCATCCTTTCCTTCAAGAAAATTGAACAAGTCAAATAATGCCATGGTGGCCGTACTTTCATTACCATGCATCTGGGACCATAGCATGACTTTGGTCGGACCATTGCCGATGGTCATCTGGTAGACTGGTTTGTTTTCCAAAGACCTGCCTATTTCTTCCACTAAAAAATCCCCTTTTCTATCCGTCACCAAATGGAGCACATCCGCTTGCTTGAACCTACGGTGGTTTACCGATTTTTCCTGATACAGCGCATATGCTTGCTCGAGGGGTTCTACTGCAATCTCTTTTTCCTCTACTGCAGGTTGGCATGCATAGAAGATCGAAATCAACAAAAAGATTCTGATAAACTTTAGAGGGCTGTGTTGATGAAACATGGTATGGTCTGGATTTGAAATTATTCGTCTAAGTTATGAACTTAGGCAAAAAAATAAATTTACTTTTGTCTTAAAACCAAAATAATCTCCATGAAACTGTCATTTTCTGTTCGTGATCTGCCTTTAAAGCACACCTTTACCATTGCCCATCAGAGCCGTGACGTGCAGGATACCATCATCGTCAAATTGGAAGATGGCAATTTTTTTGGTCTAGGTGAGACCACCACGAATCCATTTTATGGAATGACAGCAGAGAATATTGGAAACAGGCTAGAAGCTGCGAAGGAATTGGTGGAAAAGGGGGAATGGAAAAATCCTGAAGAACTTTGGGAAATGGGTAGTGCCATTTTTGCGGATAATCCTTTTGCACAATGTGCCCTGGATATGGCTGCTTGGGATATTTTCACCAAGAAAAAGGGAATGAAGCTCTATGAATACCTGGGCTTGGATCCCAAAAATATACCCCTTACCAATTTTACAATCGGGATAGATACCATAGAGAAGATGGTCGCCAAGATGAAAGAAGTGGACTGGCCATTGTATAAAATCAAACTGGGAACAGATCATGATCTGGACATCATACGGGAACTTAGAAAACATACCAATTCAAGGTTTAGGATTGATGCCAATTGTGCCTGGACTGCAGAACAAGCTATCCGTAATTCTGAAGAATTGGCCAAGCTGAATGTGGAGTTTATGGAACAGCCCTTGGGTAAAGATGACCTGGAAGGGATGAAGGAAGTGTACCAATATTCCAAGCTTCCGGTAATCGCTGACGAAAGCTGTATCGTGGAGTCAGATGTCAAAAAATGCCATGGCCTTTTTCATGGCATCAATGTGAAATTGGTCAAGGCAGGCGGTATCACGCCGGGACTCAGGATGATCCATGAAGCCAAGTCATTGGGCATGAAAACCATGGTGGGCTGCATGACGGAATCATCTGTGGGCATAACCGCCATTGCCCATATTGCACCCTTACTGGATTATGTGGATATGGACGGAGCCATGCTATTGTCAAAGGATATCGCCAAAGGTATGGAAATCACTCCTGAGCAGATTACTTTTCCAGAGGGCAATGGGATTGGAGCGGTGCTACTGGATTAATAATGTAGAATGAAAAGTGATAAATGAAGAATGGGAGATCAATACTTTATTTACCTATCCAAAATTTCAAGCCTCAAAAATGCCATTTCATCGTCAATATTTTCGAAAATCCAGATTTGTCCATCTTTAACAAAATGCTTGGCTGCCCTTTTGTTCAACTGTGGCACTACAGATTCAGCCAATAAATTAAAATCCTTATCAAATACACTTAAGAATACCTCAGCACCTATCGCCTTATAGCCCCGATTTTCAATCATTTCCTCACCAAACTTTTCTTGGTAAGATAACCTCAAGTAGCGTTGATTACCAGCATCCCAATGAATGCTTCCAAAATTGATATCTTCCTTTAACTTTCTATCCACATCCCATCGCTGAGATGATTCAAAATCTAACTGTTTAGGAGGTAGATAAGATTTTTTGTTACCAAGAAGAACACTGTTAAAGGCCCTCATGATCAGTGAATCTATGCTCATATCGTAGATATAAGCCTCATTAAAGGAATTATTGGTGATGATAATTTTATCCATAAAAGCTTCAGGACGCACATCAGCACCAAAATTTCCTACCCATTGGCCATCAAATAAAAGATCCACCGAAAATTCTTTGATTTTATTTAATTCAGGGAGCTCAATTTTCCTGTATGTTTCATTTTTTACATCCACGTCTAGCAAAAAATAATTTTGATCTTTCCATTGCAGATAGAAACCCAAAAACCGGTCTGGATTTTCACTGTTTTCATAAATGGAATAAAGAAATGTGTCAGATTCGCTGACCTCTCCACTTGTTATTTTGCCAAAATTGAGGTTCCTCACTAATTTGGCCTGTTGATTGAAAATTGATGTTAATCCATAGTACCACATGACAACCGATTCATCAGCAGTAATGGAAATGTCTGATATATAATCACCCACGCCATCAGGTCCTTCTTTTTCAAAAAGTATTTTTCCCACCAACTTTTGCTGATCCAGGTCTATTTTTTCCATCACCGCATCCTTCCTGTTGTAATTGAAAAGGTATTTGCCATCTTTGGAAATATCAGAAACCCATAAGTTATCCCTCAGGTACAAAATTTCCTCTCCAGAATCGATCATTATTGTGTCCAAAGAGAAGGTAAGTTGGGAAAGTTCAGCTCTTTCGGAACCTTTTTTTTCAGCGCATGCAAAAAGCAAACAACAAAGCAGTGTAATAAAAAAGTTTTTCATGGTAAGTGGATTTATTCAATAGCCAACCTGATATATGCCAATTCATCATCCAAATTCAAAAAGAGATAAATTTTGCCATCTTTTATAAATTGCACGTTTGGGATATTCAAGCCTAAATCAGTGATCTCTTTTTCAGCAATCAGTTCAAAATCAGCATTCAGAATACTGATAAAACTCCTGAATTTCACTTTTTCATCAGCTATTTTGGGAAGAGCATAATAAGAAAAGCGGTAGAAGACCTGTTTTTTTTCATCCCAAACGGGCAGTTGAAAGTTGATTTCCTCTCTGATTTTATCACTCACTTCCCGTATATCAGACTGGGAAGCCACCTCATTTTTGTAAACCCCGGCTTTTTCATTTGGGGTTAGGGTATTTTCATATTGCATTAGATCTACACTGTCCTTCTGCGGATCGAAGCGGTAGATACTGTTGAGAATGTTGGTAGTAAAGAGATACTGTCCCTTGAAAGGTGTCATATTCAAAGAAGGATAGGTCATAGACCTGCTTGTCCCATCTTCAGAGGTCCAAGAGACTCTGAATTTGTCCATTTTTTCGAAAGTGGGTAATTCTATGATCTTTTTGCTTTCCTGATCAAGATTCAATTCCACAACTTTGGGCTGTAGCTTTTCATAGTTTGAAAAGTTACAGTAGATTTTACTGCCATCTTCAGAAAATCCCAGAAAAGACAAAGTCCCAAAATTCTCAATTCCTTCAGTCATCCAAGGTTCATCCAGTTTGACCCGGCTTAAGACATTGCCTTTCACATCTGTTATGGCAATTTTGTTATCCCATCCCAGAAATGCGAGGTTTCCATTACCCAACAAACGCATCAGGTACCCATTTTGACCCACACCATTAGGTCCCTCTTTTTCAACAGGTATTTTTTCAACAAAGGCCATTTTTTCCAGGTCGATCACCTCTATTTGTGATCCCTGAAAATCCCAATAATATAAGGTCCTGAGGTCTTTGGTCACCGAATGGGCATAGCCATTTGTAGCAGCCATCAGGATTTCATCACCAGGATCTACCATGACCGTATCCATCCGGATCGTGAAATCGGAATACTTACCCGATTGTTCTTTTGATTCTTTTCCGGAACATGACCATATGGAAAATGCGATCATGGTTACCGGAACAACTCGTGAAAAGAAGAAATATGGTCTAATCATTTATCAAAAATTCTAATTCAGAAGAAAATTAAACAACATATTGAGCCCTTAAAATAAAACTAAAAGATGAATTGACCTAGTTTTTTAGATGCTAAGTTTTGTTCTTTTCCCACAATCATTGACAATACCATCAAAATCCTTAAAAAATTGAAGCCAATAATTATTAAACGGATCAGTCCTTCTGGCTTTCTCATTAGCTTCTAAAAGCCATTGATTACCGAGAGGTCAGAATCTAAAAGCTCCAGTTTGATCATTTTGGAAATTGAACTTTTGAATATGGAGCTTGAGTTTTGGAGCTTGGATTTTGTAATTGGTAATTAATAATTGATAAATCTAAAAAGCTTCCCCAATAAACAAATAATACCCTGTCCCTTCCTGCGTAAAGGCTACGTCAAAACGGGTATAAATGTCTTTTTTTGGAAACAACAAAAACCTAAGCCCTCCACCAGCTGACCATACAATCTTATGGATGGATGCTTTTGAAAAATCAGGAAAAACGGTAGCCGCACCGGCAAAAACTGCTGCACCCAGTCTATCCGTAAAGCCCAAAGGCAAGGGCAGCATCCTGTATTCCAACTGTGTAGCCAACTGATTCTTATCCCGGAAACGCCCATAATAATAGCCCCGCATCATGCTATCACCCCCCATCAAAGCCAGTTGGTTGAAGGGGACTTCTCCGGCATTAAACTCTCCAAAAACCTGCCAGGCAAGTACATTATGTATACCTATTGGCCTAAAAATTCGGGTATCCAAAATAATGGTACTGAAATCACTTGAACTTAAAGGACTTGGATATTTGAGATAAGCCAGTTCTGCAAAATTGCCTTTTCGCACATTAAGTACATTATGCCTATCGTCATATACTACCCCCAATCCAAACCCTAAATTGGTCGTGCCCTGGTAACCCAAAGGCAGATCAAATGCTGGGGCCTCAGAAGAGGGTTTGAAATCAACACTACTTAAACGTTGAAAATCCACTTCAAGTCCTGCATAGAGGTTTTTCCTAATTTCTCTCAAAACCCTTTCTTTGATCACAACCTGATTGGCATCAACCAAAGCCAGGTATTCTTTCGGAGTATCCATTCCTATGCCATGGTACTTTAAGGGGAAACTTTGCAATCTGATTCTACCCAAGAAAAACCATTTGTTTTGGTCTGAATACAGGGCATGGTCAAACCAAAGGCCATACTGGTTCTCTAAGGTAAGGAAAGTAAAAGCATTGACTTCACTTAACCGGTTACTGGTATCCCTCTTCGCATAATAAACCAACAAAGAAGAGAGGCCAATCTCCCAACTTGTTTCAGGAGAATAGGCTAATGTAGGATAAGTTATAAACTGTGGTTTGCTGGTATCACTGGAATCATTCAGGATACCATTGATGTATTTCTTTACAAAATTCTGGGAAAAGGCAGGATAGACACTTATCGAAGAAATCAAAAAGAGAAGAAAGAATCTTTTTCCCATGGCTTAGGCATATCACAATTTGACCCCAAAATTAGATGATTTTCATCTGGTTTCATTCATCAAAGGGGTACCAAATATTGAAATTAAACCATGACCTAATTTTTTCGATCTCCTCTTTAGTAAATTCATTCTTTGCTAAACCCAAAGTTTCGAGTTTGGTCAGACTTCTTATATCTTCAGGTAGGGTCTTTAACTTGTTATCTGAGAGGTACAACCATCTCATCGCGATCAATTGACCTATTTTTGGATTCAATTCATCCATGCCGGTTTGACTTAGCTCAAGGCTTTGGAGGCTTATCTGATCAAAAAATGAATCCTCCAAAATCAAACCTGTATTTCCATTCAAGTTGATCCTTTGTAAAGTAGAAAGCGCAGGAAATCCGCCAAAGGATTTAATTTGATTTCCAGCCAGATTAATATGATTTAGGTTGGTATTAGTGCCCAATTGAGTAGGTACCTCTTTAAGTTTATTGATGGCCAAGTCTAAAAACTTCAAATTGGGAAGATTCTGAACGTTTTGTGGAAAAGCAATAAGTTGGTTGATAGAGAGGTTCAGGGATTCTAAATTGGTCAATACCGAAAAATCCGTATCAACTGTGCTCAGAAGGTTCCCTTCCAATGCTAAAATCTTTAATGAAGTCAGGTTACCAAGTTCCAGAGAGAAATTTTCCAGTTGGTTTCTGTTGAAAGAAAGGGTTTCCAATTGCTTCAACACTGAGATTTCAGGTGCTAGACTTTGAATTTTACCATGTTCGATCCTCAAACTCTTTATTGATGTCAGTCCCTGAATATGGCTTGGAACGACATCAATATTTGAAAACTGTATTTTCAATTCCTGAAGATTGTCCAATGTGGTAAGGGAAGGAGGTAAATGGTCCAATTCAGTTCGGAAAATTTCCACTTTCCTAAGTTGTTCCAAATTGGAAAAAGAAGGAGGAAAGGGATCTGTTCCATCTAAGGGTACATTCTCCAATAAAATTTCTTGCAACTTCCCCAATTTTCCAAAACTGCTTGGAAAAGCAGCAAGTTTGACGTTTCGAAGGGATAGGATTTTTAATTCTGCAAGATCTCCGATGGCTTCCGGCAAATTTTCCATTGAAGGAAAATTCTCAAGTTCCAGAACGGCAAGGTTTTCAAATAAGCCGATTGATTCCGGTAAAACAGTCAAATCCCCTTCATTTATGAAGGATAACCTAAGGTTTTGAACTGATTTGGGGTTTTCCAGTGCCTCATGGAGATTATTATATCCCCTTAATTCAAGTTCCTCTTCTATTTCAGGTTCCTCTGTAAAGTCACAAGAAGAAGCAAAAATCACAATCGAGAAAATGGCAATCAGTCTTTTCATAAAAGTTAAGTATGGGCTACGATAACATGCTCTTCTTACGGAGAAATGTTAGTTATGGTTTTAAACATTAAAAGTAAAGTTTTATTTGAACCTGACCACTTTGCCATGAGCCTTGGAAGTCATCTCCTGTGGAATGGCATCACTGATTTCTTTGAAGAGTAATTCCACCAATTTTTTCTTGAGAAAACTTCTCGTCAACACAATACTTACCTCACGGATAGGCTCCTCCCCTTCAAATCTCCTTAATCTTGTTTTTTCTTCATCGCTCAGGAAAAAGGTGGCCAATTCTGGCAGTAATGTGAAACCTGTATATTGGTTGACCATATTTCTAAGCCCCTCCAATGAACCACTTTCATAGTGGAAATTCATTCTTTCGAACTTATTTTGATTACACAGATTCAGGACCTGATCCCTGAAACAATGTCCCTGCTGCAACATCCACATATCGTTGGTGTCCAAATCTTCCGCTACCAGTTTTTCTTTTTTGAGCAAAGGATGACCTTTGGACATATAAGCTAAAAATTTCTCGTAAAAAACTGGCTTTTCCAATATTCCAGGTTCATTGAGTGGGGTCACCACTATGCCTAAATCCAGTTCGTCGTTCTTGAGCTTCCTGATAATTTCTTCTGTGACGATCTCCTCCACCTGAATTTTAACGTTGGGATACTTTTCCAGAAAACTTTTGATAAAGCGGTGCAAAAGGTACGGTGCCAGGGTAGGGATTATTCCCAATTTGATCACGCCACTGATATCGCCCTTCAATTGGGAAACCAGTTCGAAAATCCCTTTACTTTCAGAAACGACCTTTTTGGCCTGAGTGATGATCTGAGCACCGATTTCTGTAGGAATCACCGGCATTTTGGATCTGTCAAACAAAATGACCTCCAATTCCTTTTCAAGCTTACTTACTTGGGCACTCAGCGTCGGTTGGGTTACAAAACAAGATTCTGCAGCTTGGCCAAAATGTCTGAATTTGTCCACTGCAATGATATATTCGAGTTGCTGTATTGTCATGTTCTTTTACTGGAAATAAGCTGATTAGAAATGCATCATTCCGCTATATCGGGTCGGTCCACAAAGATAAAAATCTTTTTCTTTTTATTTAGATTTGATTTAAATAATGATTAATTTCGCAGCCGTAATCCATTAGAATTATGATCAAACAGATAATCAAAACCACCATAATTGCCGCTTTTGGCGCGGTTTTATTTTCCTGTGGAACGGGAGAAAAAGAAGAAGTAGTCAATGTCTACACCCATAGACATTATGAAGCTGATCAGCAACTTTTCGACAAATTTACCGAAGCGACAGGTATCAAAGTTAATGTTGTATCAGCCTCTGCAGATGAATTGATTCAGAAGTTGGAACTGGAAGGAGCCAATTCTCCAGCTGATGTGCTGATCACCGTTGATGCAGGCAGATTGCACAGGGCAGAAGAAAAAGGCTTATTACAGCCTGTCAGCTCAGAAGTATTAAATTCCAATATTCCGGCAAAATACAGAGACCAGGAAGGACATTGGTTTGGACTTACTTACAGAGCCAGAATTATTGCTTACAGTACAGAAAGGGTTAATCCAGAAGAACTGAGCACATATGAGGCTTTGACTGCACCAGAATGGAAAGGCCGCGTACTCACCAGGTCATCTGAAAACATCTATAACCAATCTCTTTTGGCTTCCATCATTGCCCATCATGGACAGGAAGGTGCTCAGGAATGGGCTGCAGGTCTATTGGCCAATATGGCAAGGGATCCAAAAGGAAGCGACCGCGATCAGGTAAAGGCAGTAGCTGCCGGTGAAGGTGATGTGGCGATTGTCAACACTTATTACATAGGTATCATGCTAAATGATGCCAACGAAGAAGAAAGAAAAGCAGCTGAGAAAATCGCGATTTTCTTCCCTAACCAAGAAAATAGAGGCACCCATATCAACATTTCCGGTGCGGGTGTGACTAAGTATGCGCCAAACAAGGAAAATGCCATCAAACTGATCGAATTCCTTTCCAATCAGGAAGCCCAGGAATTCTTGGCCAATATCAACTTTGAGTATCCCGTAAATCCTAAAGCAGAATTTTCTGATTTGTTGAAAAAATGGGGAACATTCAAAGCGGATGAGCTACACCTTTCCGTGTTAGGAGAAAACAACAGCGATGCAGTAGTCATATTTGACAAAGTGGGCTGGAAATAAATTACCGTCTTGGATATTGTAAAGAGAAGTTATTATTGGTGGAATAAATGGACTGGCTACTCGCTGCTGATCTTGCTGTTGGTAGCCACTCCACTCTTCACCATTTTCATTAAATTATTTGATAAGCCGGGAGATAGTTGGTCACATATTGCCAACAACCTCCTTTTTGGTTATTTCCAGAATACAATCTTACTCCTGATAGGAGTAGCATTTTTCACTTTTTTACTGGGTGTCAGTACAGCTTGGCTGGTTTCCAATTATGAATTTCCGGGCAGAAAATATTTCGAATGGCTGCTGATTCTACCATTGGGATTTCCTGGATATATCATGGCTTACACCTATGTAGGCATCCTGGATTATACCGGTCCCTTACAATCATTTCTCCGCAATACTTTTGACATTCATGTTAAGGGAAGCTTGATTGACATCATGAATCTTCCAGGAGCCATTTTTATACTTTCCATTACTTTATTTCCCTATGTATTTTTGATTTCCAGATCCTCATTTTTACAACAGTCCAAAACCTTACAGGAAGCCTCTTTTCTCTTGGGTGCCAATAGGATGCATACCTTCTTCAAGGTGGCGCTTCCCATGGCAAGACCGGCAATCGTTGCAGGTATTGCCCTTGCTTCCATGGAGGTGCTGAATGATTACGGTACGGTAAAATACTTTGGTGTCAACACCTTTACTACAGGCATTTTCAGGGCTTGGTTTTCCTTAGGAGATTCCTCCACGGCAATTTACCTCGCTGCCATCCTGATGATGTTTGTGTTTGTTATCCTGTATTTGGAATCCCTGCAGCGCGGCAACAGACAGTATTCCGCCGTGAATGGCATCCAAAAACCCACAGCCCGTATCCATCCAACTTGGGGCAAAAAAATACTGTACACAGGTATCAGCTTGACAATCTTTTTGATCAGCTTCCTGTTTCCGTTTTTACAATTGCTGCATTGGGTCAGTATGACCTATTCGAAAGTGGTAAACAATGATTTCTTTTTATTGATCTACCGTAGCTTCGGTTTGGCCGCAGTAAGTGGCCTGATCATCGTGATTTTCTCTGTGATTTTGCTTTATGCCCTGAGACTAAGCCCTTTCAAATGGGTGAAAAATATCAGTAAAGTAGCCACTTTGGGCTATGCCATCCCCGGAGCTGTAATTGCGGTAGGTGTGATGATCCCATTTATTGCGCTGGATAAATGGATTTATGGCTCATTCTTAAGCAGTAAAACAGCAGGATTGTTTTTCTCGGGAACGCTCTTCGCCTTGGTATTTGCTTATATCGTTCGCTTTATGGCGGTCGGATATAATCCCGTGGAAGCAGGTTTTCAGAAAATCGGCATCCACATCAATGAAGCAAGCCGATTATTAGGCATCAGAAGCACCAAAACCCTTTGGAAAATTGACCTTCCCTTGATCAAAACAAGTTTGGTTTCGGGCATTATCCTGGTTTTTGTGGACGTATTAAAAGAATTACCCTTAACTTTGATTCTTCGTCCATTCAACTATCAGACATTGGCCACAAAAGCCTTTGATATGGCTACGAATGAGATGATTGCTGAATCAGCCAATGCTGCTTTGATCATTATCCTGACAGGTATTATCCCGATAATTTTCCTGAACAGGCTGATCAAAAAGAGATAAACTAGGGAATTTTGGTCAATAGGATGAGTATTTTATCACTCCAACACGTCAATAAAAAATATAGCCAAGCAAAAGACTTTGCCATCAATGATGTTTCTTTCGAAGTCAAAGAAGGAGAGATCCTTGCCTTGGTCGGGGAAAGCGGTTCGGGAAAAACCACTTTACTGAGATTAATTGCTGGATTGGAACATCCTGATTCCGGTAAAATTTCACTTTCCGGCCAAATTATCGTAGAAGGCAAAAAATCAGTCCCTGCCCACCAAAGACAAGTGGGCATGGTATTTCAGGACTATGCCCTTTTCCCTCACTTGACCATTTTGGAAAATGTAAAATTCGGTCTGACAAAGGGCAATACCGACCAAATTGCCTTAGATACCCTGAAATTGGTGGGATTGACAGAAGATTTTAGCAAATATCCACATCAATTATCCGGAGGACAGCAACAGCGTGTGGCTTTGGCAAGGGCCATTGCCCCCAATCCAAAAATCCTCTTGATGGACGAGCCTTTCAGCAACCTTGACGCCATGCTGAAGGATCAGGTCAGAGAGGAAATTCGACAAATTATCAAAAAAACAGGTATTACAGCTATTTTTGTCACGCACGATACCAAAGATGCCTTATCCACAGCAGACAGAATTGCCATCTTGCATAAAGGCTACCTGCAGCAGATAGACACACCTAAGGTATTGTACGAGACACCGGTAAATCCCTACGTGGCGAACTTCTTTGGTAAAAGAAATGAAATCATCGCCATCCCAAGTGAAGATGGATTTTATACTTCATTTGGTTTTATCACCGATCCAGAGGCTAAGAAGTATTCAGGAAAAGTCAAGTTGCTTTTCCGCCCAGAACATGGAGAGGTGGTACAGCGGGATGGTCAGCAACTCGTAGGTAAAATTGTCAAAATCTCCTATTTCGGTAGTCATCAAGTTGTCAAACTTGCCGATGAAGAGGGGAAAAGAGTCACCATTAGGACCAATCCTGGAAGATCTTTTGAAGGGATGGATGAAGCCTGCTTCTACCTTTGGAAATATGATATAGAAGAGGCTTTTTAGAATCGAGCTTGCCTACCGTTAGGTAGGAGATTAGACACGAGCTTGGCTACGTTTAGAAAAGAAACAAGACCCAAGAAGCAAGAAATAAGAATTTTGGAAGGTTGGACCGAACGTAAAGAAATCAGCCCTTTGGCTGCCCCTGAAGCTTTCAAGGTAGTGAGGGGTCAGGATGCAGAGTAGGAATATGAAGAAGAACCAAGGCAAAAGGCAAAAGTAAAAAGGGGTATTTTTGAACCATTGATATTCTTGGGATTAAGACTTTCCTTAAGATTCGTATTCTTTTGATTTCTGCTCAATATGGACTTAGCTTCTCTTTGTCATGCCGATATTTTAAAATCTCAGTATAGCGACACATTCGATGTCATAATCTTTTCTGTAAATGCCAAGCTTTCCTTTAACATTACTTTCTTCAGATACATCAATAAATGAAATCGAGACAAGGATTTGCCTCCAATTTTATTTGTCGATCTCATTCCTCCAAATCATGAAACAAGAGAATTTGTATCTACAGGTGATGGACAAGTCATGTAAAAAAGGAATAGAAATCTGTGCCCCCATCCTTTGCACTGAGAGCGTTGTTAGCATACCTTATATCTATGCTACCTGCCTTTTATCAAACTGAGGCATCTTTCCGCTTATTTTTTACGATTTTAAATTTTTAACAAAGGGCTTTTTGAAGTAATATTATACTGATATTATCAAAAAGTGACAAATAATACATAGCTCTTGGAGCCAATCACTTTTTGATAAGGATTAACCTTAAACCCTTTGTAGCATGAAAAAAAGTAATTCCCAGTTTTCCCGAAGGAAATTTTTGGGAACCTCATTACTCGGAGCAGCCGGGCTTTCCTTTCTACCTGGACTGAGTTCGGCCAAAAACCAAAACCATTCTGCTTTTGAAGACATCCATCAGATCCGCATGGGATTCATCGGTGTGGGACGTCAGGCCATGGGTATTCTCAATGGCATGATGCGTATCTCTGGGGTGGAAGTCCTCGCCTGTGCAGATGTCTATGACATCAAAAGAGAAAGGTTCAAGTTGAGGGTAAATAAAATTAGCTCAGAATTGGGCAAACCAAGCCCAAAAGTAGATACCTATTCCGAATACAAAGATTTATTGGCGAGGCCTGATATTGATGCAGTGGTCATTGCCTCTCCAGACCATTGGCATGCGCTGATGGCTATTGATGCCTGTAATGCCGGTAAGGATGTTTACCTGGAAAAGCCACTGACACTGACCATCAAAGAAGGTCAGGAACTCATCAAGGCAGTGAGGAAAAATGGAACTGTATTGGCTGTAGGAAGTCAGCAGCGTTCAGATCTGAATTTCCAACATGCTGCACGTATGGTCTTGAGGGGTAAAATTGGCAAAGTAGAAAAAGTTTTGGTACATGTAGGTCAGCCCGAACATCCCAAACCTTATGACCTTGAAAAGCAGGATATCCCTGCAGGATTGGACTGGAAATCCTGGCTGGGTCCCTTACCTGAAATGCATTTCAACGAACAACTCAATCCTCCGATTTCCCTAAATCCTGAAGAAAATGAAAAATTATGGGGTGCCTGGAGGTGGTACAGGGAAACTGGAGGCGGATACATGACTGATTGGGGAGCCCATATGTTTGATATAGCCCAATGGGGACTTGGAATGGACAGAAGTGGTCCGGTAAAAGTCATCCCTGGAAGAGATGGTCAGCCACTAACCTATCATTATGCCAATGGTGTGGAAATGGTTGTCGGGCCATTCGATGAAGGAAGACAGGGCGTAAAATTCTTAGGAGATAAAGGCTGGATCAAGGTTTCCAGAGGAAATTTTGAGTCTTCCAATGCAAGCCTGAAGCCAACCATGGAAAGACCCAACTTGGGGTATCCTCCACATTATTGGGATTTTATCGATTCCATCATCAAAAGAAAAGACCCCATTGTACCGGTCGAAGTGGGCCACAGCACCTGTGTCATCTGCACCATCGGCAATATCACCAATGAACTGGGAAGGACTTTGGACTGGGATCCTGTAAACCAAACCTTCCCCAATGATTGGGAAGCAAAAGCCAGACTACATTATAATTATGAAAATGGATACCAACTAAAATCCTAGATATTATGAATAACAGAAGAGATTTTCTAAAAGCAACAGGGGCATTGGCTCTCTCCAGCCTGTTAAAACCATCGGCATTATGGGCAGATACCCTGGCAAAGAAGCCTATCGGTCTCCAATTGTATTCCGTCAGAGATGCCATGCGCGAAGATCCACAGGGAACCCTCCAAATGGTGTCTTCCATAGGTTATAGAAGTCTGGAGACGGCCAATTATGCAGATGGAAAAGTATATGGAATGGATCCCGTATTTTTCAAAAAATACATCTCTGACCTGGGCATGAGATTAAGAAGTGCCCATTTGGGAGGACCCAGAACCTACGATCCTGCCAAAAAAGAGGAGGCATTGGATTGGTGGAAAAAGGCAGCTGATGACCACAAACTCATGGGTGCCAAATACCTGATCAAACCATCCATGCCTATTCCTACCACCTTGAAAGAACTTGATATTTGGTGTAATTATTATAATGAGGTAGGAGAAATAGCCCAAAAAACAGGCTTAAAGTTTGGGTTCCATAACCATGCCAGGGAATTCGAAAAAATCGAAGGCAAAGTGATGATGGATTACATGATCGAGAATACAGATCCTAAACTGGTTTGCTTTGAATTGGATGTCTATTGGTCCCAAAAAGGAGGTCAGGATCCAGTAGCCTATATCAATAAATATGGAAAACGATTTCCCGTGTTGCATATCAAGGATGAAGAAGAAATCGGTGCTAGCGGTACCATGGATTTCAAATCCATCTTTGAGGCTGCTTACAAAAACGGCATGAAGGAATACTTTGTAGAAGTGGAGCGGTACAATTTTGAACCTGTCATCAGCGTACAGAAAAGCTATGAGTTTTTGAACAAAGCATCCTATGTCAGATAAGCCATGAGTTATCGTGAATTCATACACAGACCAACCTTAGTGATTTTACTGGGGTTGGTTTGTTTTTTGGGAATGGGGCTAAAAGGAAAGACGACCTTTTCAAGCCTTCCCAATGCAGGATTGCTCTATCCTGAACTTCAAGCTCAAAACATACCGTCCAAAGTGATAAACTCAGGACAACAGGAAAATATTGCCTGGAAGGCCCGATGGATCAGCCTTCCCGAAAATGAATTGCCGCGCTATGCAGTAGTACAGGCCAGAAATGAATTCGAGCTTGTCCGAGTTCCACAAAAACTGATGATTGACCTTTCTGCTGTCATCCGGTACAAATTATTCATCAATGGCGTGTACATTGGTCAGGGACCGGCCAACAATGACCTGCAGCATTATGCCTATGATACTTATGACATAGCCCCACATCTGAAAACCGGAAAAAATGTGATCGCTCTGACAGTTTTTTCCTTGGGAGAAATGAACCCCTTGCGCTATCATGACCTGGGCTTGAGATTTATCGTTCAGACTTCAGCTCCTGATTTTGAAAAAACACTCAATACAGGAACAGGCACTTGGAAAATCCAAGTCAACCAAGCCTATGAAGCCACTGTCAGAGGAAAGGATTTTGATATCTATGGCTATTTTGCCATGGGAGGGGGAGAACAGATTGAAGGCGATAAATATCCCTGGGATTGGCATCAAACAGGTTTCGATGATAGCGCATGGTCAAATCCAAGAATATTAGATCCAGGAAGGTCCTACGGGCATAGCCATTCCTATGGTCATGCCGAAATCAGCCTCAACAAAAGGGAAATCCCGATGATGAATGAGGAAGCCGAAAAAAGGCCCAAAATCAGGAAGACTTCCGGCTATTGGCAAGAGGAATTATTGGCAGCATGGAACAATCAGGAATCACTGCGTATTCCAAAGTATACCGAAACTGTCATTTTACTCGATCAGGAATACCTCACCAAAGGACATACCCATTTTACCTTTTCAGGTGGAGAAGGGGCAGTGGTGGAAGTGGCATATGCAGAAGCCCTGTTTGGACCAGACAGAACACAGGGAAACCGAAATGAAATAGAAGGCAAAGCACTTATAGGTCAAACAGACCGCTATATTTTGGATGGTGGATCCAAGAGAAGTTATTCCCAGCTTTTACCACGAACTTGGCGCTTCATTGAACTCAGGATCAAAACTTCAAATGAAGATCTCATTTTTGACAATTATTTTGCACACAAATTTTTTTACCCTTTTGAACAGGCAGGAAGTTTTTCCACACCTTTTCAAATACATGAGGATATCTGGGAGGTAGGATGGAGGACTGCCTTGCTCTGTGCAGATGAAACTTATATGGATTGTCCCTATTATGAGCAGTTGCAGTATGTAGGAGATACACGCGTTCAAGCATTGATTTCGCTATATGCGGCTGGAGATGACCGCTTGATGAAGAATGCCATCCGGCAGTTTGCCCATTCCATCACTGATGAAGGCATCACCCAAAGCCGGTATCCTTCTAGTCTGCCACAGATGATTCCACCTTATTCCCTCTTTTGGGTGAACATGCTCCATGATTATTACATGCACCGGGATGATCCTGAATTTGTGGAAAAGTACCTGCCTCAGATCAGCTCTGTTTTGCATTGGTTTGAAAACAAACTTCAGGATGATTACATCCTAGGCCCAATGCCTTGGTGGTCCTATACCGATGTCACTGGTTGGGAGATGTCCTCACCTCCTGGATTCAAAGACGGGGGTTCAGTTGTCATGACCTTACAATATCTCTATGCTATTCAGGAAGCCATTCCATTATTTCAAAATTTTGGTAAGGGATATTTGGCAGGACATTTTAGGGACTTATCCACAAAAATCCAGAATAGCATCCACGAAAAAGCTTGGGTTCAGGAAAGGGGAATGCTGGCTGATTTGGCTAATCAATCAAGCTTCAGTCAACATGCCAACATTTTCGGCATACTTACCAACACGGTGGATAAATCTCTTCATGGACAATTGTTCCAAAAAATCATTGAGGAAGAAGGACTAGCACAGGCCAACATCTATTTCAGGTTTTATTTGACCCGTGCAGCCCAATACAGTGGCAATGGTGATTATTTTATCAACAACCTGCAGACCTGGGAAAGAATGTTGGAAGAAGGATTAACGACCTTTGCGGAACATGAATTCAGCACGAGATCAGACTGCCACGCTTGGAGCGCGAGCCCCAATTTTGAATTTATCCACACGGTATGTGGTATTCAGCCGAAAGAGAAGCATTTTCGCTCCGTCCTCATTGCGCCCAATCCCGGATACTTATCCACATTTGAAGGCAGCATGCCACATCCCAAAGGGAAAATCCTGACGAAATATGATTTTGAGCAAAATTATGCCGAAATTACCTTACCTCCCGGCCTTGAAGGAACCTTTGAATGGCAGGGAAAAAGCTATGCACTTAAATCCGGAAACAACACCGTTAAATGGTAACCAAACACCTTTAGACCTATGAAAAAACAACACTTATCCACAATCCTCTTACTCAGTATGGTCTTCGCTTGGGCCTGCCAACAAGGAAACAAAGAACAGGAAGTATCGTCAGCCGGTACTGACTTTGTACCCAATCCTCAGGAACTGGCAGAACAACCTGTGGGCAAATTATCCATCGGAGATAAAGCCCCTTTCTTCCGCTTGCCCAATATTGATGGCAAGTATGTTTCCATCGATGATTTTGAAAGTTCGGAAGTACTGGTCATCAACTTTACCTGCAACCATTGTCCAACTGCACAGGCCTATGAAGACAGGTTTATTCAGGTCGTGGATGACTATAAAAGCAAAGGTGTGGCTTTCGTGGCCATTTCACCCAATAGCCCTATTGGCATCTTACCTGAAGAGCTTGGCTACACAGACCTGAATGATGACTACCGCAGCATGCAGATCCGTTATGTGGATAAAAAGTATAATTTTCCATACCTCTATGATGGAGACAAGCATGAATACTCTTTGGCCTATGGGCCTGATGCCACCCCACATGTTTTCGTATTTGACAAAGAAAGGAAATTAACCTACTCAGGCAGGTTGGATGCTTCAGAGAAGCCCGGTACTGCCAATGCTGATGACCTGAGAAATGCCATAGACAAAACCTTGGCAGGAGAAGCTTTGCCAGCAGATCAGGCCATCAACCCTGCCTTTGGCTGCTCCACCAAATGGGCCTGGAAAAACGAATATACCCTCAAAACCAATGAAGAGTGGAAACAAAGGCCGGTGGAAGTTCAAAAGATATCCACATCGGGTCTTGCAGAATTGCTGAAAAACGACAGCGATAAGTTATTGTTGATCAACTTCTGGGCAACCTGGTGCGGGCCTTGTGTGGTGGAATATCCGGAGTTTATTGAGATTCAGCGTATGTATGGTGCTCGTGACTTTCAATTTGTTTCATTGAGTATGGACAGTCCCGAACAGGAAGAGAAAGTGTTGAAGTTTCTCAAAAGCAAGCATTCTGCGGTACCTAATTATCTCATCGATACCGAAGACAAATATGCGGTGATTGAGGTGGTCAAAAATGATTGGGGAGGCAGTTTGCCGATCACCTTATTGATCGAGCCGGGAGGTAATATTGCCTACAAAGTGATGGGTGAAATCAATGCTTTGGAATTGAAAAGAGCGATTGTAGACCATCCGATGATTGGGAGATATTATTGAGAGACTAGAGATTAGACTTGCCTGCTGCAAGCAGGAGCGAGAAGCGAGCTTGCCTAACTTTAGGTAGGAGATCAGAAAAGAAACAAGATTCAAGAAGCAAGAAACAAGAAAGAGACCGCTGGGATTTTGGAATGACCTCTGAGGTTTTTGAAACCTCGGAGGTCTTTTTTATGAAAGGGGAAGTCGGATGACTGATGTCTGATGTTGGATGTTGGATGTTGGAAGCTTGGAACCATTAAGGGTTTTAGGGAATTAAGGAGTTCATTAAGTGATAGGAATTAGGGAATAGTTAATCGGAAAAAGAAAATACCGTAGGATTTCCTACTTTAGGTAGGTATGACAGACATTGTAGCCCAGTAGTTTACTGCCGAGTAAGGGATTGATACAGAATCCCAAAGTGCCGTAAGTACGATAGATGTTAGAGGTTTGATCTCTGGTGTTGGAGGTTGAAACATTAAGAAGTGAAGGGCATTAAGGAGTTCATTAAGTAATAGGGACTAGGGAATAGTTAATAGAATGTTCTAGTTCTTGGAGGGTTGAGAATGATGAATGAAAGGAGTTGTCAAAAGTTGAGGATGAAAGTTTGGGTCAGGAAAGAGAGTTTATGAGTCTTTTGAATAGGCCTGAAGGGCCGTCATAACATAGGGATGGTCGCAGCCCATCCAAAAAAAGGTAGCCCCTCAATCCCTACCGTGCCTGAAAGGTCCGGATAATCAAACAATGGGCGAAGTCCATTGTAATGTTAAGCTCCACAAATGAGGCTGAAAGCCACAGATAACATTTAGTAAAACCTTGGAGGTCATGGCGTCGCGGCATGAAAGACCTCCAAGGTTATCCAAGACTGAAGGAGATTTCCGGTAAAAGAACGGTTGGCTTTTAGACTTTTCCCCAAGAAGATACAATTTTGCTGAAATTTAAAATAGAATATTTAACAACCTTTAAAGCAGGTAAAAAGGACTAATTTTTCAATTTGTAAAATTCCTCAATGAATGATTCATTAAAGCCTTGTCCCTCTCCACCACCTAAATAAACCTCATCGTTGATGATAAAGGAAAATGCGCGATATCTTCCTATTTTTCCAACAGAGGGCCCCGTTTGCCAGTTATTGCTTAGTGGATCATAAACCCAAACATCGGACATTGCTCCGCCTCCTGACGGAATACCAGTAGCACAATATATTTTATCCTTATAAGCAAAACCAGTTTGAAATTGAATCGCTTGAGGTACTGCCGCTAGATTAATCCAGCTATCATTTGAGGGATCATATCTGAAAAGACCGTCCATTCCTGAATCCTGAGCCCCTCCAAAAATATAACCAAATTCGCCCACTGTCACTGCCGAAGCCTTGATGCTTCCTTCCAGTCCTATTGGTGGGTTTGACAGTTTTTTCCATGAATTGGTGCTTGTATTGTATTCGTAGAGATCCAGATAGTTAACAGTATTCGAGTTTTCAGTATTTCTTCCAAGCCCTAAATAAATTCTTCCTGAAAGAGCAAACATGCTCGCTGCGCCTCTTTTTCCTCCCGGAAAGTTGGCCTTTTTAGTCCAATTTTTGGTTCCAGGATCAAATTCCCAAAAGTTATCTGCATCTTGGGCTGTGTATACAAAAGCCTTCCCACTGCTTGCCGTTACATTTCCTGCAGAGGCATTTTCAAAAGGAAGGCTGCTTTTGTTCCATGTGTTATTCCCAGGATTAAATTCCCAAAGGTAATCTTTTGAATCATTGAAATCAGAGGAATTCGAGATAACATAGCCCTTCTGGTTCAGAGAAAAAGCGCCAACATGTCCATAAAAATGAAATGGCAGTTGATTGGAAATCATTACCCAGTCATCTTTGATGCACATTGGTATGGAAAAAGTATGAACCTTATCTGCTACTTTCACAGTAATTTGAGCATTACCGTTGGGAAAGGGACCTCTTGGAACCCTTACTATAATTTCATTTTCATCACCACCTAGGATTTCAGCTTCTTGGCCTTCAATACTGACATGATTCCAAAATACATCCGGATTAAAATTTTCACCTTTTATTATTATTTCATCCCAAGTTTCTGCACAATCCGGGATTTCCAATATTAAAGGTTCAACTAATGAAAGATTAAAAGTAGATTGGGCTTCCTGTAATTGTGCCTCTATGCGAAAAGGATGATCACTTGTTTTCAGTTCTTTGGGAATGCTTACCAACAATTCTTTTCTTTTGGCAGCCAAGATTTCCAACTTTGTGTTACCAACAAATACCGAATTTCTTTGCGGGATGGAATCAAAGTGGTTTCCTGTGATTTTAAACGGTTCCCCTATTTTAACAATTTTAGGATCTACATCATGGATTTCAGGTTTATGAAGGGAATAGGGGAAAGTTGCAACTTTTTCAATACCAGAAGAATTATTGAAAACATTAATGTTGAAATTGGCAAATTTGACATTTTCGGGAATCTGGGCTTTCACAAATGTGTCTGAGACCACTTGCCAATAAAATGTGGCAACTTCTCCAAAACGCACTATTGTTTTTGCAGGGTCATCTCCTAAATTTCTTCCATAGATATTAATCCAGTCCTCCAAGTGACCTTTTTCAGGCGATACTCTTGTGATTACAGGGTCCTTTAGACCACGTGAAACAAATGGTACTACATTTCCAAATATTACTTCATTATCAGTTTCAACGAAAGCTTTGTAATAGTAAGTTTTATTAGCCTGACTGGGTCTTCCCAATTCGTATTCAAAAGGACCCGACTTCTTCGGCTTTCCCAATCTTAAATTATTGATAGAGTTTATCCATGAATCGTTATCCTCAGAAACAAGAAAGCCATGCTCTTTAATATTGGAAGGATTAGTCAATTCACCTTTGAGCAAAACAGAACCAGCAGCATTTACCTCGGGTTCTAATGTCTTAATGGTTGGAACTTTTTGGGGATCATCATCTTCCTTTTCACAACTCAAAAGAAGTATACTTAATAAGAAAAAGACTTTAAGGATATGGCGCATTTTAAACTAAACATATGCTTTAAATCTAAATAATTTTCTTGTCAACTACAATACGAAATCTTTACTCTCTTAAAAATTAAAAACATCAACACTTAAACTATTAATTTTATGAAATACAATGCTATTGACAAGCTTTTTCTAGGCGTCAAAAATAGTTTGGTCATGGTTGAAGGGCAGACTAAATTTTTGTGGCATCATATCTCAAATCTATTTTGTATATAACCGACTGTTTAAATCTGGACCCATCAAGAATGTCCTAGTACAATTCTTTTTGTTTTGTGAACGCATACTCTTGTTCTTAAGAATCAACAACTTATTTGTTTGCTATTATCTTTATCCATTTTTTACCTGGTAAGCCCTTGAAATCTTAATTCGCTTGTTTCACTATAAAAATTTTCCTAAATTCAATTGTTCACAAATAAAAAGCTATGAACAATCTCGAACAAGAACCCGGTTTTCCATTCTATGTGGCTTCAAGGCTGATTTCACAATCCTACAGGGAACCCCTCGAATTCTTGGGCCTGACTTATCCACAATATTTGGTCATGCTATGTCTTTGGGAAGAGGATGGATTGATGGTCTCCCAAATAGGAGAGCGCTTATCCTTGGACTCAGGAACCTTAACTCCCTTGCTCAAAAGATTAGAAGCCATGAACTATGTCAAAAGGGAAAGAAGTGAAGAAGATGAGCGGAAGGTGCAGATACAATTGACCTATCCCGGAAAATCCCTTCAGTCAAAAGCCAATGCCATTACGGCCAATATGGAGATACTTTTTGAAGAATGGACAGATAAAGAGAAAACCCAGTTTCAGCAATTACTCCACAAGCTATTGACCCAACTCAAGTCCTTGGCTTAAGGCTTGTCATCTTGGAGTTTCAATTGATGGAATTTGCTAGTGCGCTTAAAGTGTAGGTCTTAGGATAAATCCTTTGTCGCTGAGGTCCTTAGCGAGTTCTCTGGAAAATCGGCTGAAGATCTCCTCAAAATTATTCCATCCGCTTCCACCATCCACGTTTATTTTGGCGAGGTATTGATTTTTGAAGCGGTCGTTGTCGATCAAAAAAATATGAAATTCTGATCTGGGAACAAAATAGCTATCCCCTTCATAAAAAATACTAACTCCTTGCCCATTCCACAACCCCACACCAAAATTTATCCGTTTAATTTTTGGCAAAAAATTTGTCCATTTTTCTGTATCATTTCAACCTTATACTTCGTCTTCTTAAAAATCACATACCCATGAAAAATCTAGGCCATCTCCTTTTTATCGTTCCTTTTTTAGTTTTCACCGCATTTACCTGTGAAACTATGGAATTAGAACCTGAGGTCTCATTGGAAAAAGAATGCTTCGATAGCCGTCAGGTCAAGAATGATGTCATGTGTGCAGCCATCTATCAACCCGTCTGCGGCTGCGATAGCAAAACATACGGTAATGCCTGCGAAGCCAATGCCAAAGGAATTTTGAAGTTTACGGAAGGGCAATGTCAATAACATAACCCCGTAATCCTTTTTTACTTCAGCATGCTTGAGTCTGCAAAAAAGATCTTTTTCTACAGATAGTTAGATTTTTTTGCCAACGGTTGGTGGAAAGCCATGGAAATACTGTTTTTTGTTGGAAGATTTTTAAATTGAATAAATACCAACAATCATCCCATGAAAAAACTTTCCTACTTCCCCCTTTTCCTGATCAGCTTGCTGATATCCCAACTGGCGTTTGCCCAGAAAACCAACTTCACCGTCGCAGATGCCATTAATGTCAAATCCATCGGCAGTACTACTTTATCCGATGATGGAAAATGGTTGGCGGGGGTGATTTCAGATGGCAGCTCCAGGTTTGATGTGGACCATTTCAGATTTCAAGACCCTTCCTACCTCAATGTCTTACCGGGAGAATTTGTCATCCTCGATACCCAAAATGGAGAAATGGTGTATCCCTATAAGGAACAATCCAGAGTAACATCTCTTTCCTGGTCTCCAAACTCCAAAGAACTGGCATTTTTGGAGCAAAAGGGTGACAGGCTCCACCTTATGGTATTCGATATAAACCGCAAGCGACTAAAAGAAATAAAGATTGCAGGAAACCTTTTGTTGGCCAATTCGGACTTGACTTGGACTTCCGATGGCAAATCGATACTTCTCCATGCTAGAACCAATGATTGGTTGGATAGGGCCATGGCCCTGTACAATGAAGCTACTAAGGGACCGGTTGTGGTGTATGATGGGAATAAGCCCTTTCTCAAATGGGATGAAATCAGAAATACAAACGCTTTGACCAAAGTGATAAAAGTAAACCTGTCGAATGGACAGTCTCAGGAAATACTTCCGGAAGCCAATTATGGGGGTATTTACCTTTCAGAGGACAATCAATTTTTAATTTTCAATGAGACTTTCCCCCTGAAAACCTCTTATGTCAGAAATGAAGGGACAGAATACCAAGTATCCTATAAGCAACTGGACAGCCCGGATTCTACGCATATCCTTTACAAAAGGAACAAACAACGAAGAAACTATAACTGGTCAGACACGAAAAGTAAGTTCGCTTGGGTGGACTCAGGCTATGTTTTTGTACAAACATTGGGTCAAGACGATGCGCTTAATCTCACCAAAGGAAAGGCCTTCACTGATGAGGAAAAGAAAAAAGAAGTGAAGTTTTCCATTATTTCATGGTCTCCTTCCGAAAACAAATTACTCCTGAGTTCAGACAAGGGCTATTGGTTAGCGAATACCCAAGGTGAGCAATTGGAAATGGTATATGAATTTCCTGAGGACAAAGAAAAAGCACCAAACTTAAATCTTGCACATTGGTCGAAGGATGAAAATAACCTGTATTTTTCCTACAGTGAAAAAGACCGTTGGAGAAGGGGATTTGTCCGATTTGACCTCGCTGATCGTAAGATGGAAGATCTGATCCTGGATAATCGCCTCTACACAGGATTACAGAAATCAAAACATGCAGATGTTGTCGTTTTGAATCTATCTGATGGAGATATGCCTGCTGATTTGATAGTAAGCGATTGGTCTTTTGCAGAAATGAAGCCTTTGACCAATCTCAATCCATGGTTAGCAGACAAAAAGATGACAAGGTCTGAATTGATCACCTATAGAAATGTAGATGGCAAAGAACTCAAAGGAATTCTGTACTATCCAGTGGATTACGAAGAGGGCAAAAAGTATCCGCTGGTCTGCGAAGTCTATGAAACATTCCTTGCCAATGGCTACAATAGAAATATGAACCTTTTTGCCAATCAGGGGTATTTTGCCCTGCGTCCATCGGTGGACCTGGAAATGGGATATCCTGGTGAAGCTTGGGTAAAAGGAATCACCGCAGCCATCAATAAACTGGTAGATGAAGGGAAGGTAGACAATGACAAAGTCGGCGTGCAAGGGGGAAGCTATGGTGGCTATGCTACTTCTTTACTGATTACACAAACTGATAGATTTGCTGCAGCGATCAATATTTCCGGGAAGGTCAATATCATCAGTTTCCTCGGCGATAGTCCAAAGATCGGAACGAGGAATTATACCGCCGCTGAATATGGTCAGGACCGCATCGGGGGAACGCTTTGGGATGAACCTTTGAAATACCTCGCCACCACTGCAGTGCTGTATGCAGACCGAATCAAAACCCCTCATTTGATCATGACAGGTGAAGGGGATTGGAATGTTCCCGGCACCAACTCAAGGGAACTCTATTATGCCATGCGAAGATTAGGAAAAGATGTGACCTGGGTCAATTACCTAGAAGGAGGTCACGGTGCAGGTGCCGCTAGCAACGAGAGCGATTTCCATGATCATTGGAAAAGGGTTTTCGATTTTTATGAAAAACATTTCAACAAAAAGGAGAAAGAAGAAAAAGACGGTGAAATCACCAATTAATCCTAAGGGTTTATTCCCCACTTTCTCAACTTGAAAAAACTCAGCCCAATCCTTTGGCTTTTTATCGCCTAAAAGGAATAAGGCTGAGTTTTTTCCATTTGGAGAATGCCTATGAAAAATGAAATTCCCTAACTCAAGGTCAGACGTTTCTAACTTTCTTTGTTCAACACCAACTCTGGCAGTACCACCAAAACATCCTTTTCGGTCTCAGAATTGTGCCAATAAACTAACCAGTTGACCGATAACTGCTTTATGGTATAACCTTTTTCAAAATAGGTAGCTAAGGTTTGCTGAAACGCTAAGGAAAAGCGAAGAACTGTCTGACCCTGTTCGTTGAAACAATCATTTTCTTCGAAGCTTAACAGGTCTCCGGTCCGCAAGCGATGAATGAGCTTTTGTCGAAAGGCACAAAAACCCAAATTAATATCCTTCATCCCAAGTTGCAATATCAAAGAGCCTTGATCCTCTGCAATTGCTGGAACCACAAACTTTTCCATTGCATCAGCGATGAGGCCATCCAGATAATTCCCACGATAATGTATGGACAGTAGCGACTTGGCCCGGGTCATTCCTACATACAAAAGGCGTCGCTCTTGATCATCCCTGCAATCGGACTGGGTAAGCATAATATAAACTTGATCAAACTCCTTGCCCTTGGCTTTGTGGATTGTGGACACCAATGCTGTGCCGTATTCCTGATCCGTAAAATCCTCTGTTTTGGATTCCTGGATAAATTCTTCCAAGTCCGTTCGGTATCTGGTTTTGGGAAAGATCTGCTCAAAATCATCCAATAGACGCTTGACCAATTCCCATTTGTGGCTATGACCAAAAGCAGTTTCCAACTGCTGCCTGGACCTATTCCATTTTTCTTCCGGAATTGTGAATTGGCCTGGGCCCAGCGAAAGGGAATTTAAGAAAAAACGAATTTCAAATAGTTGCAACAAATGGAATTGATCATGACTTTGAATCAGCTTGGCAGAAATATTTTTTTCCAAAAGACAGCTAAGGATGCTTAAAGCTTCATCATTGGTTCTGCAAAGAATTCCTACGCTGCCTTTGAGTTTGGTGGATAAAAGATCATCTACCAAAGGGCTTATGAGGTTGGTCCCTTGGTGCTCGTTCACCCGTAAAATACCCAATTCTGGTGCATGGGCAATGATTGGAGTACTTTTCAACCTTTGGCTAATCGTTGATGCCCATTGATTGGAAAAATCGACCAGGTTGGATTTGCTCCTATAGTTTTCCAACAATTCATATTTGAGAGCATGCTTTTCATTGATGAATTTTTCAAGGTATGCCGCATTGGAACCCCGGAATTCATAAATGTTCTGGTCATCATCCCCTACGGCAATGACCCGCATGTCTTCATTTTGTTCCATCAGTGCCTCAATTAAGGCAAACTCTTCACTGCTGATATCCTGTGCCTCATCGATAACCAAGACGGTACGGGTGACTTCCTTGGGTTCGGTTTTATTTTCCCTGATCATTTGGGTGGCCTGTGCAATTACATCTTCAGTTTTGTCCAAACTGCCTACCTTACCCAAAATATCAAAACAATAGCCATGAAAAGTTTTGATATCCACAAAGAGGGCCGCATTTCCAATAAGTTCCATCAAACGCTTTTTGAATTCCGTGGCTGCTGCTCTAGAGAAAGTCAACATTAGCAACTGCTCATGTTTCACATCCTCCATCAGCAGGAGAGCGGCTAGTTTATGTACAAGAATCCTGGTTTTTCCACTTCCCGGTCCAGCAGCCACCACAATGTTCCTGGAGTTTTGATCATTGATGATCTTCAGTTGGGCTGGGGATAACTCCCCAAAAAGCCTCCTGAACTTGGCTGGAGTAATGTTACGACTAATTTCTTTTTGGCGGTTGCCCTTGAAATACTTATTGAGAAATGCAGTATAATTCATCTGGAAATAATCCTCTACAAACTGTAGGGCATCCCTATAGTCGGCAATCATCTTTTTGGCATATTCTCCTACAATATGGATCTGCTGTACCTTGTTTTCGTAAAACCGTTCCAGCTTTTGGTAATCTTCCTGCTTGTATCGGGCTTTATTGTCTCTTTCGGTGCGTTCGATAGTCAATCGGTTGTAGAGCACCAAAAATCCTCCTTCGATTTTTATGGCATCCATCCTCAATAGATAGAAAAGAGCATCCTCCACTTCGACGGGTGTACAATTTCTTTCAAAAAGTCCTGTTTCAGATTCATAAGCTTCTTTAAGTTCCAGCACCGAAAAGTCCACCGGCATTTCCCCGGAAAACAAAGGCAGGTCCGGTTCTGTCAAAGCAGCCTTCCGAAAAAGATAATCAACAATAAAACGGGCCAAGTCATGCCTTTTGCGGAATTTTTCTTTCAGCTCTTTTTTCGAAAGATTTGTTTTCAATTCCACATGGTTTTTGGAGGATGTGGAAAACTGCTTGCTGACCCAATTTTTGATGGCCCAATAGTTGATCACGGTACGTATTTTGGCAGGGGTTATTCCCTTTAATCCTTCCAACGCAGCACCTTCATTTAGGCTTTTAATCTGAAAAATCTTTGCTTCCGAGTTAATTTGGTCCAAGAGGTAATTTTCCAGCAAACCGATGTTTTCCACAATTTCCATGGGTTTTTGTAGAGCATCTGATTTCCGGATAAATGCCTGTAGATCCTTGGAATCGGCCAGGATTTCTTCTTCTCTGAGCAGATGAATGATTTCAATGACCTCTTCTTTGACCATGGCCAGGTGGTCGGCGATATAGTCAATCCTTGCCTCTGCCTCATCCTCCAAACGTTTTTGCCTGCTTTTGGAAGAAAAGAGTTTCTTTATGATTCGGGCAGCCTGAACTTTTTGGTTTTGGGAAAATCTTGGGGAGGTTTCTATTTTTTGGATAGCTTCCTGAGCATTGGCAACTTGAATGCTGCTGGCGAAGATCTTGGGCATGTTTTGTCCGCGCTTGAGGTAGCCAGCATCCTCCAAGGCTGCAATTGCCGTAGTTACACGGGTTTCTATTTCCCGCATGGAATCATCCCAACCTGCCTGACGTGCAATTTCAAGAGCTGAATTACTCACCTGACTTCTGAAGCGGGTGAGATTTTTGATCGCTTTCCAAACCTGTTGGACTTCTTTGAGGGTAATTTTGGTTTGGTTAAGCAGAATAAAATGCTTACTGAGATCCTCTTCATCAAAAAGGACAAAACATTCCGCTTCGATATTTTCATCCCTTCCTGCACGGCCGGCTTCCTGTACATAGTTTTCCAGAGAATCGGATATCTCATAGTGCACCACCAAACCCACATCCTTTTTATCCACACCCATGCCAAAAGCAGAGGTGGCCACCATGGTATTCACTTCTCCCGAAATAAAGGCGTCCTGGTTTTGGCTTTTTTCGTTTTTGTCCATCTTGCCATGGTAGGCACGTGCAGGAAAACCATCTTTATTCAACCGCTGAGCCAGATCAAAGGCCTTCCTGGTTCTGGAAACATATATGATAGATGGACAAGATTTGGCTTCCAATAAATCACGAAGTGCTGCATACTTCTCCTCCTCTTTGGTCCTTTCCACCACTTCAAAGCGAAGATTGGTCCTTGATACTCCCGAGTGGAAAATTTCTAAATTGATGGAAAGCTTTTCGCGGAAGTAATTGCGGATATCTTCAACGACCCTTTGCTTGGCAGTAGCTGTGAAGCAGGAGACTGGTATAGGTTCAGAAAGGTTTTTGGTTTCCTGAAGCTTTTGTATAAAATCCGCGATATTGAGGTAATCAATTCTGAAATCCTGCCCCCAAGAAGAAAAGCAATGCGCTTCATCGATCACCACCCTATCAATTTTTCGTCCCAAGAGAAGCTTTTCAATGCTTTTGGAGCGCAGAGATTCCGGAGAAATATAGAGGATAGAGGCCGAACCGTCTTCTACCCTTTCAAATGATTTTGACCTTTCAATGGGGTCCAATAGCCCATTGATCGTAACTGCCTCAGTGATACCCATTTTTTCAAGGTTATCAACCTGGTCTTTCATCAAAGACTGTAAGGGGGAAATGACTAGGGTTAGGGCTTTTTCCCTTTCTCCCGCCATAAGGGCCGGTAACTGAAATGTGATGGATTTGCCACCGCCTGTAGGGAATATACACAATAATGATCTGCCTTCCACCGCTGCTTTTACTGCTTTTTCTTGCAAAGGCTCATCTCCATAAGTTCTGAATTTCTCGAAACCAAAAATCCGCTTCAATCCAGCGCGGATGTCAAATTCTTTTGAACAATAGGAGCAGCCGGAAAGACAGGGTCTTCCCCTTAACAAAGTCATCAAATTGTCCGTATCAGGAAAGCGTTGTAATACCCAAGGAGGAGTAATGCTGAATCTGTCACCGCAATGAATAAGGGAAAGCGCATAGGCAAGAGCAATGGGCTGCCGTCTTGAAAATTTATCCACGTCTGAATGAGAGCAAATTTTTCCGATAAAATAACTATGGATAAGTTCAGAAAGATTTTCAACGGTTGTGTGAAAACCCAGGTATTCAAAGAACCCTTTAAAGGCCTCCGTTCCTGAAAGTAATCCAAAGAATATTTTCTGTAAATTCTTATCCAAGTCGGAAAAAGCACTCACTTCATCGTAAAAAAGATCTTTGGCTTTTAATGCATCATTGAGAGGATTGTTAAGGCTTTCAGTCTGAAGTTTGTCGTCTTTAACAAGTCTATGATAAGGCTTTTGAGGAAAAAGCAAGGGAGAAAGGAACAAAGTATCAATTATAGTATGAAACCTTAATCCCTTCTTTTGAAGGTATGGGAGATCGTGACTTATAATATTGTGACCGCAAATATACCTTGGGCTGCCCAAAAACTCCTCAAATTTAATCAGATTAGATGCATGGAACGTACTTCCATCAACTTTGACCGCCCCAAGATCCAAAATCTTTCCACTTTGGGGCACAACCTCAAGATCTAAAAAACAAATGTTTTGTATTAGCTGCTTCATCAGTGCTTCAAAATATCCTTGATCTGCCGCAAGAATATTCACCATTTACACAATTATATTTAATTTAGGTGAAAACATCACTAAAAACCACATGAAACCATGAATAGATTGGTAATTGTCACCTTGTGGATAAATCTGTTTTTATTCTCCTGCAGCCACCAACCTAACGCTATGAAAAAAGACGCCTATATAGAAATTTTCGATGATCAAATTCTGGAATTGATTGACCCCAATACACCTTTCCACATCCTGGCCCAAGGATTTGCCTGGACAGAAGGACCACTGTGGCTGGAAGAACAGCAAAGCCTCATTTTTACTGATATCCCCAACAACTCCATCTTTCGAATCGATTCCAAAGGCGAACTCAGTCTCTACCTCAAACCCTCAGGATATACAAGTGATACCCCTCGTGGTGGAGAAGTAGGCGCCAATGGCCTGACTTTGGACCGGCAGGGCAGATTGGTCATGTGCCAACACGGAGACCGCCGCATGGCACGCATGGACAGCCCGCTCGATCAACCAAAGTCCCAATTTGTAAACCTTGTGGATAAGTATCAGGGCAAACGATTCAATAGCCCCAATGATGTGGTCTTTGACAAAGCGGGAAATATGTACTTTACCGATCCACCATATGGCCTGGAATTCAACATGGATGACCCTGCAAAGGAACTGGACTTCCAAGGGATTTATTGTCTGAAAACCAACGGAGAGTTGGTACTGCTCGATACCATTTCCCGACCCAACGGTCTGGCATTCAGTCCGGATGAGGAATATTTTTATGTGGCCAATTCCGATCCCGAAAAGGCAGTTTGGTACAGATATGAAGTACAGGCTGATGGACTTATCCACAATCGAACGCTATTTTTTGATGTTACGGAACATGTGGATAAACAAGGATTCAAAGGACTACCTGACGGCATGAAAATCCACAGTTCGGGAACCATCTTCGCCACCGGACCTGGAGGGGTTTGGGTATTTGATCCGAGTGGAAAAGTCCTCGGCAGGCTGAGAACCGGTGAAGCTACTTCCAATTGTGCTTTTTCCACAAATGAAAAGACTTTCTTTATGACCGCTGATGATTATGTGTTGAAGATAAATTTGAAATAGATTGATGGATACTGGTGGATATTGAGAGATATTGATGGATATTGGAAATTAGAGGATAAACTGAACCCGATGGGGATCACCTGAAATAGATTGAAATAGGTAGAGATACTGGTGGATATTGATAGATATTAATGGATATTGATAATAGTTGAAATAGAATGATAATCAAGAAAGCAGATATTGAATTGGATTATGATGGGGTTTGGGAGATTTTTTCGGATGTGATTGCCGGAGAGGATGTATTTTCATTTGAACCAAATACTCCCAAGGCTGATCTGAAAAAACTCTGGTTTGCAGACAATATGGATACTTTTGTGGCTGTGGATAACCTAGGAAAAGTGGTGGGAAGCTATTATGTCAAGCCGAATCAACCCGGTTTGGGCAGCCATGTTGCCAATGCAGGGTACATGGTGCATCCTGAGGAAAAAGGAAAAGGCATAGGCAGACTTTTATGCGAACATTCTATTGATTTTGCCAGGGCAAAAGGATACTTGGGCATGCAATTCAACATTGTCGTCAGTACCAATGAGTCTGCCGTCAAGCTGTGGAAAAGCTGTGGCTTCTCGATTATTGGTACTACACCACAAGGGTTCAGGCATCAAAGCTTAGGATTAGTAGATACCTATATCATGTACAAGAGTTTGTAGTGCTATTGCGGTTCAAATTCATAGCCAAGAAGGCACAAAGCAGTTGTCCTGCTTCTCCTGAAGCTGGACTCCACATTACAGCAGTACGGGGTTTGCTCCAAATATTGACTGATAACTAGTTTACTAAGCGCTCAATGCGTGAAACCTAAAAAAGAAATTTCTCGCAAAGCACGCAAAGGTTTTTACTGGATGAAACAAAAAAAGACCTTTGAGTACACCATAGCGTACCCAAAGGTCTAATTCATGCGATTTTAGGATTTCCGAAATCCGCCTTCCGAAATTCTATTTTCTAGTCTATCGTATCCTACCTGAAGGTAGGCAAGCTCGCTTCTCGTCTCTCGCTTCTCATTTTCTATTCTTCACCCACTTCTCTAACCACTCATGCTGCTCATACAAAGTATGCAGAATAGATTCCTTGGCAGCATAACCATGGCTTTCGTGAGGTAAAAATACCAATCTCGTAGTAGCCCCATGACCTTTCAGAGCATTGTAATAACGCTCAGACTGAATAGGGAAAGTACCGGAGTTATTATCCGCTTCACCATGAATCAACAAAATTGGTGTTTTGACTTTGTTGGCATTCATAAATGGAGACATGGTATTGTATACATCAGGAGCTTCCCAGTACGTTCTTTGCTCATATTGGAATCCAAATGGTGTCAAAGTCCTGTTGTATGCACCACTTCTGGCAATACCTGCAGCAAATAGATCTGAATGGGAAAGCAGGTTGGCCGTCATAAAGGCACCATAAGAGTGACCACCCACCGCAATACGGTTTCTGTCACCGATACCCTGTTCTACAATAAAATCAATGGCTGCTTCTGCATTGGCTACCAATTGCTCTACAAAGAAATCATTTGGTTCCTCATCTCCCTCTCCAACTATAGGCATTTCGGTCTGATCCATGATGGCATAACCTTGGGTTACCCAATAAATAGGAGAACCCCAGCTCAACCTGGTAAAGGTATATTTAGAACCTCTTACCTGTGAAGCTACTGCTGCTGATTTGTATTCTCTTGGATACGCCCACATTACCACTGGCAATCTGCCATCTTTGGCAGGATCATAGCCTTCAGGCGTATACACGATAGCAGATAGGTCCAAACCATCATTTCTCTTGTATTTCACCAACTGCTTATTGATTCCTTTGATGGACTCATAAGGATGTGCAAATTGGGTAATCTGCATAGGTGCAATCCTTCTTTTGGTATTGACCAACCAATAATTAGGCTGTATATCTGTGCTTTCTTTGATGGTCACAAATTCTGTAGCATCAGCATTCAGAACTTTAGTCACTCGCTCATAATAAGGTGCCTGAGACCTCCACAGAATTTTTTCAGTTTTGGTTTTGGTATTGAAAGCAGACAAATAAGGCATGCTACCATCCGGGCTACCGCCTTCAGAAGTCATGTAAACCTCATCTCCTTTTCTCAACAATACGCTTCTACCTAAGGTATTTGTCGTGAAAACAGGGTTTCCTGGATCATTGTAGATATCATCGGAAGATCGCTCAATGACCACGGTTCCTTTTTCGCCTGGTTTGGATGGGTTAATGCGGGAAACTTTTTGCTGTCTGGAAGCAAACCAACCTTCATTCAAAAGGGCAAAGTTGTCATCAGACCAATAGATACCACGGAACCTGTAGCCTACACTGGCAAATTTGGTTGGCTGGGCAGTAAAAGGAGCATCCAAAGTGTACACAATTTCTCTTTCTTCCATCTGAACTTTTGGATCACCTCCATCTTGGGCTTCTACCCAGTAAAGAGTAGCGGGTTTGTCTGCTCTCCAATTGATAGAGCGAGGACCTGTAACGGTAGCATCAAAACCAGTTGGTCTTACCTCGTCCAAAGGAATTTCGGCAAGGGTTTTCACCTTATTTCCTGCTATATCCCAGATTTCCACATTGTAAGGAAATCTTGATGCAGGTACCAGGTAAGAGAATGGCTTTTGTATCAGATCCACTGTCAGGTAATTACCATCAGGAGAAAGGTCCATAGACTTGATCAAACCTGAGTTACCGATAGCTTGTTTGCCTCCATTCAGGTCCAATAACATGATCTGAGCATCCATAAAGTACTCAAACAAAGCTTCATCATATGGATTTGTCAGCAAATCCTGATAGGTTCTGGAAGGAGCAGCATTGCCTGAAGTTTCCTGAATAGTAGGTCCTGAAGGAGCCGAAGGTTGCTTAGGCATATTACCCCTCTTCGGATTGATGGCTTTAAGCAAAATTTTGTTGTCAGGTGTCCAGGTAAATGCACCACCATAAACGCCATTCACAATTTCATCTGTCAATTGCTTGGCTTCGAGTGTGCTCAGGTCCACCACCCATAAGCTGATACCTGTATTGGAAGTATTGGTCAGGGCCACATACTTCTCGTCTTTGGAGAGTGAAAAACCACCCAATCTTGGATTTGACGGCAAACCTTTGATTTGCTGTTCCTGACCATTGCGGGTGTTTTTAATGATCACATTTTCAAAAGACCCTGATCGGCTTGGACCATTGGTCGCCGGGTTGATACGGATACCCCCGATTCTCAGTTCAGGTTGTGCAAGTTCTTCAATGGATGGATTTCCTGCTCTTTCCAACACAAGCATGAAATCCCCTGAACGGCTAAAGCTGACCAAGGGAGTTGGGGCCGCATTGACCAAATCAGCAATTTCTTTTGGAGGGGTCTGATAACTAAGCGATTCCTGTGCTTGCGCCAATGGCATAATAGCCATACAGAAAACCGCTAAGGATAGACCAATTCTATATATTTTTTTCATGGTACTATGAGATAGACATTTAGTTTTGCCTGAATTTACATGAATTCTGCAAAAGAAAGGAAGGTTTTTGGCTATTTGGTTTGAAAAATGGCTTAGTGGTAGGCTCTAACATCCGGAGATATGGGGATTCTGGATTTTGAAAGGCGAATGTTGAATGTGAGATGTGGGAAGGGGAACACGGAAGTTTTGAACCATTTAGGAGTTGAGGGATTAAGGGGTTCATTAAGGGACAGTAATTAGGGAATAGTTAATAGGAAAAAGAAAATGCCGTAGGATTTTCTATCTTAGGTAGGCATCCCGACATTTTAGCCCGGTAGTTTATTGCCGTGAAAGGGTTTCATTAAGGGAATTTCTTTGCGGACTTAGCGGTCTTGGCGTGAACCATAGAATTTAATTTCTCGCAAAGTACCCAAAGTGAAAAAATGATTATTCACCACATAGAGTCATAGTACACATAGCCTCTTTCTTTGAATACCGTGGCGATCGTAGCGTGAAACAATTCTCTGGAAATTGAAAATAAAAAAAGGAGCCTTTGAGCTCCTTTTTTAAATTTTATGGTGTGGGTGATTATTTACCTTGTTGACCGATAGCGATCATCGCACATCTGAAACCAATATGGTTTCCTGCAGAATCCTGATGCATAAACCTTCTTGTACCAGGAGCTAGCCAATACGTCACATCTCTCCAAGAACCTCCTTTGTACACTCTGTATTCATCAGAGATCATCGTGGTGGCATAGGTGTCTGCTTCATCAAACACGCCGTCTTTTCTTAGCGGGTTCAAATCATCAAAATCGGTATAGGAAAGTGGTCTGTACACATCATTTACCCATTCATTCACGTTGCCGGCCATATTGTAAAGACCGAAGTCATTTGGTGGGTAATCGTAAACGTTAGCTGGAATGATATCTCCGTCATTGGAAACAGAACCTGCAATACCGGCGTAGTCACCTCTACCTCTTTTGAAGTTGGCCAAGAAGTCACCTTGTCTTCCTTTTCTTTTGATATTGTAAGGATTTCTAACCCCTCTTCCATCCCAAGGATAAATTCTGCCCTGCTCCTGATTTTCATCCATGTACTGTGTACCGATCATCGCTTTGGCAGCATATTCCCATTCTGCTTCACTAGGAAGTCTATACTCAGGAAGGGAAACACCTCTTTCGATCAACTGATTTTTATTAAGTGCAGAGTCGATTTTGTTTTTCTCTCTCATCAGTTCACTCACATACTCTGTTCTCCACTTGGCATAAGCGGTAGCTTGACTCCAAGTGACCCCTACAACCGGATAAAAGTTAAACCCCGGGAATCTGTAATAGTATGTGTCATAGACATCATTATAAGAAAGTGAACCCGCCCAAACTTTTTCAGAAGGTTCCAAATTCAAAATGGAGTCAGCGCTTACTTTCTTCCTCATGTTGAAAATAAACTCCCTGTAGTCATTATTGGTGATCTCTGTTTCATCCATATAGAATGAAGCGATGGTCACCGTTCTCTCTACGTTATCCCTGAAGGCCATGACGTCCTGTTCCTGGGAACCCAAAACAGCTCTACCACCCTGGATATACTTCAAGTTGGGACCAATAATCTGCTTGGCCACTCGAGTTACCATAAAACTTGTGGTATCCTTGTCGTTAAAACTAAAAGCAGCACCGGTTGTAGGACTCACTTTACCCGGCTTAGCCGCAGTCCTCCTACCATATCCGGTTTGTTTGTTACAGGATGAAAGGATGGCTCCGCCAACAATCAGCAATGTAGCTGCAATCAACCCTAATTTACCTTTTCCAAAAACCATTGAACAATACTGTTTTTCGTGCACAATTAGAACGCTAATATATAAGCAATAATATCGTAATTCAATAAAATTTTTTGATGACCCTCAAATGCAAAAGGCGTTTTTTGTCAGAAAACGACCAAATAATACAAATATTATTTGCGGAAAAGCAATTATCAAGCCATTAATTTTTTTTAAATTTTTATCAATTTTTCATTTCCTGAAGCCATTTTTTGGCTTTTTGTATGCTGTTCACTCCCGATACATTAAGAATTAGCCTGCCCTTTATCTCCTTGATCTTGCAATATTTAGGCTGTGTTTGGATGTAGCGAAGTACCTGTCCAAAGGTATCAGACTTATAGTACGTTTCACGTGAAGAAGGTACAAAATAACACTTCATCAAGTCATTCTTCAGGGTAAGTTTTTCAAATCCCAATCGTTCGGCCAGCCACCTCAAGCGTACCGTTTCAAAAAGGTCATCAACCACTGAAGGTATGGGGCCAAACCTGTCTTCAATGGATTTTGCAAAGGCCTGAAGCTCATCCTCTTTTTTAATATTGTCCAATTTGGAATAGAGATTCAACCTCTCAGAAATGTTGGACACGTAAGTTTCCGGAATCAAAAGTTCAAAATCAGTCTCAATCACACAGTCCTGAACTAATACTTCCACTTTTTCTTTGAGGTCTACCTCAAACAATGCCGCAAATTCATTTTCCTTAAGTTCCTGAACTGCCTCATCCAGGATCTTATGGTACATATCAAACCCAAGGTCCGTGATGAAGCCGCTTTGTTCGGCGCCCAATAGATTACCTGCGCCCCGAATATCCAAATCTCTCATAGCCACTTTGAAACCATCTCCCAAATCAGAAAATTCTTCCAAAGTCTGCAGTCTTTTTCTGGCTTCTGTCGTCAATCCCGAAGTCGGTGTCGTCAACAAATAACAAAAAGCCTTCTTATTGCTTCTACCCACACGCCCACGCATCTGATGCAGGTCACTCAACCCAAACATGTGGGCTCGGTTGATAATGATGGTATTGGCATTGGGAATATCCAATCCGGATTCGATGATATTGGTGGAAACCAGTACATCATATTCTCCCTCAATGAATTTCACCATAATTTTTTCCAGCTTCTTGCCATCCATCTGCCCATGGGCACCGGCTACCCTTGCATCAGGAACGAGTCTTAAAATCAGGTTTGCTATAGATTCAATTTCACCTACCCTATTGTGTACAAAAAAGACCTGCCCACCCCTTCTCAACTCATAGGCAATGGCATCTCGGATTACTTCTTCCTGGAAGGTGTGGATTTCCGTGGTTACAGGTTGTCGGTTTGGTGGTGGCGTGGCAATCACAGAAAGGTCCCTAGCCCCCATCAATGAAAAATGCAAGGTCCTCGGAATAGGTGTTGCCGTCAGGGTCAGCACATCCACATTTACTTTCAGTTCTTTCAACTGATCTTTGACCTTGACTCCGAATTTTTGTTCTTCATCAATGATCAATAGGCCAAGATCTTTGAATTTAACATCCTTATTAACTATCCTATGAGTACCCACCAGGATATCAATCTCTCCTGTTGTCACCTGTTTGGTGATTTCCTTGATTTCCTTTACAGTCCTGAAGCGGTTGATATAATCCACTTTTACCGGAAAATCCTTCAACCGCTCCATGAAAGTCTGATAATGCTGCATGGCCAAAATGGTCGTAGGTACCAAAACGGCCACCTGTTTCCTATCATTCACTGCTTTGAAAGCAGCGCGGACAGCTACCTCCGTCTTACCAAAGCCCACATCCCCACAGACCAATCGGTCCATGGGATATTGCTTTTCCATATCTGCTTTTACATCTGCAGTAGCTGCTGCCTGATCAGGGGTGTCTTCAAATACAAAGGAACTTTCCAACTCGACCTGTAAAACTGAGTCGGGTGAAAATTTGAACCCGGGAGCATTTCTCCTTTTGGCATAGAGTGAAATCAGCTCTTTGGCAATATCCTTGACCTTGCTTTTTACCTTTTTCTTCTTGTTTTCCCATTCCGGAGAACCCAATTTGGACATAATTGGCATGGTGCCTTCCTGTCCGGAATACTTGGAAATCTTATGAAGAGAGTGGATGTTGACATACAGCAGGTCATCGTCACGGAATACCAACCGAACAGCTTCCTGAAGATTGCCTGCTACATCTACTTTTTCCAAACCTGCGAACCTGCCCACCCCATAATCTACATGGACCACAAAATCACCAGGGTTCAGCGTCTTGAGTTCACGCAAAGTGAGGGCTTTACTTTTGCTGGCTTTTTGTTTGGTCTTGTACCGGTGAAAACGTTCAAAAATCTGATGATCTGTGTAACAGGCTATTTCCAAACCTTTGTCCACAAAACCTTCCCTAAGTCCGATCAGCATGGACTGAACTTTCAAGGTAGGATCCAGTTCCTGGAAAATATTTTCCAGCCTGCTAATCTGCTTATCGCTTTCCGAACAGATGACATTGAGCCAACCCTTTTTCTCATTGTCAACCAGATTTTCTACCAACAATTCAAAGTTCTTGTTGAAAGATGGTTGGGGTTGGGAGTCGAATTGGAAAACTTCGGCTTTTTTGAAGTAAAATTTATGACCAAATTCAATTTGGGTATAAGCTTCAATCTTTTGCGAAAAAGAATCAGCATTATCAAACAAATCGGTTGGCTTGATCAGCAGTTTTTCATTTTCTGTTGCCTTGACAATATGATGAAATTGTCTTTCTGCTTTTTCAAAATGCTCATCCAAGGTATCCAAGGTAAACTGATAATCCTTGAACCATATATGGGCATTGTCTGGTAAAAACTCCAAAAATGACTGTCTTACTTCCTGCAACAGTTTTGTCTGTACATTTGGAATAATGCTGATCTGATCAATTTGGGAGACAGAAAGCTGTGATTCAGGATCAAAGGTTCTGATACTCTCAATCTCTTTTCCAAAAAGTTCCAGCCTGAAGGGCTGCTCATTGGCATAGGAAAAAATATCCACGATTCCCCCTCTAATGGAAAACTGACCCGGCTCATACACAAAGTCCGTTTTTTCAAAATCATAGGTAGACAAAAGCTCTGCAATAAACTCAAGATCAACTTTTTCGCCCACTTTGGCCACAAAAGTATTGTCTTTCAGTGCCCGTTTGTTGATTACCTTTTCATATAGCGCCTCAGCGTAGGTGACAATGATTTCATCTTTATTTTCTTTGGCCAAAATCCTGTTTAGAATTTCAGCCCTCAGTAAGATATTGGCATTTTCTACTTCATCATATTGATAAGGCTTCTTATAGCTGGATGGAAAAATCAAGGTTTCTCTACCCGTAAACAGTTCCTGCAGGTCATTGCTCAAATAAGCAGCTTCCTCCTTATCATGGGCAATGATCAGGTGAAACCCTCCCAATTGATTAAAGGTCTCATGAAACAAAATCATGTCCAAACTGCCTGAGAGCCCCTTGATCTGAAAATGTTTTTGGGTACGCTGAGCGATTGTTTCCGCTACATTTTTGACAAATGGATCGTTTGCGTAAAGGGATAAGAAGTCTTTTTTTTCCAAAACTTGAGAGGATATTGCTGATGCCAGGATGCAAAGTTAGGAAAATGATTTTGTTTCCTGCTTTTCTGGTCAATTACGAAATTGTCTGTAAAAAAGCTGAACCTTGAAGCATTGAAATTGTTTATAGAATCATTAGCCATTCCTTTATGGAAAAAACAAAAGTAACGCTACTACAAAGAATAGAAAACCTGCATCCTTATCAGACACTGATGTATCTGGGCATGCTGGGCAGTGGCCTGATTTTTTTGTTCATGACAGTGGCATTTTTGAGTTCTGGCACCGGCAATATGGAAGGAATTGGGTTTAAAATGCCAAAAGCATTTATCATCAGTACCTTTGTCATCCTGATCAGTGGCTACACCGTTTCGAAAATGCTCTTGCACTATCAGGAAGAAGCGCTTACAAAGTTGAAACAAAGCCTTTTGGCTACTTTTATACTGGGTGTATTGTTCACTTTTCTTCAATTTTTCGGATGGAAAGAACTGAGCATGATGGGGGTCGACTTCAGGGGTTTACCGAGTGGAAGTTTTCTGTATGTACTCAGCGGCATTCATGTGTTCCATTTGATCGGAGCGATGGTATTCTCCCTCATCATGTTGGTTAAATATAACAGGACAGAAAAAGACAGCATACGCCATTTGGTCATGCTCACCAACCCCTATGAAAAAATGAGGATTCAGCTCTTTACCACCTATTGGCATTTTATGGATCTGGTGTGGTTGCTCCTATTTCTGATTTTTGTGCTAACCTTTTAAAAAAACCTTCGTTACTTTAGACCTTACTAAGTCGAAGGAAAACCTTTTTTATTATGTCAGAAAACAGATACGAAATCAATATTGATCCGGACTGGGTCAAACGTTACGCGGGTAGAATAGTCATAGGGTTTTTGCTCCTTGCAGGTGTGGTTACCAGTACCAAGACCGTAGGGCCTGAAGAAGAGGGTGTGGTCGTCCAACTGGGAAAATATAACCGAACAGTACAGCCGGGCCTGAATTTTATCCTTCCTTATGGCTTGGAGACGATGCAGAAGATTCCTGTGCAAAGACAGCTCAAGCAGGAATTTGGATTCAGGACACGCAGTGCCGGCCAGCCATCTGAATATTCCAAAAGCAGTTTTGGAGATGAAAGCATGATGCTGACAGGTGACCTAAACCTTACAGATGTGGAATGGGTAGTGCAGTACAGAATAGTGGATTCCTACAAGTATTTGTTCAGGGTTAGAAATGCAGAAAAAACCCTACGTGATATGTCCGAAGCAGCGATGAGGAAGATTGTTGGCGATAGGACTGTCAATGAGGTATTGACCGTAGGAAGACAGGAAGTGGCGAGCAGTGTAGAAGTATTGCTACAGCAAATGTGCGACGAGTATGAAAACGGCGTGCGTATAGATCAGGTCGTTCTTCAGGATGTAAACCCACCTGAACCGGTAAAGCCTTCTTTCAATGCGGTCAATGAAGCCCAACAGGAAAGGGAAACTTTGATCAATCAGGCCGATGCGGAATACAACCGGGTAATTCCAAGAGCCAGAGGTGAAGCTGAAGAAACCATCCAATTGGCAGAGGCTTATGCGCTCAACCGTGTGAACCGCGCCAAAGGTGAAGCAGAAAGGTTTAATTCCCTTTTTGAAGCCTATATCAAAGCCCCTGAAGTCACCAAACAAAGGATTTATCTCGAAACGATGGAAAGGGTGCTTCCCAAAATCGGCAACAAAATTATCGTTGACGAAAAAGGCAACAATGTATTACCCCTATTAAATATCGACAAAGTTAAAAGCAATACCCCATGAAAACCAAAGGAACCATTGGCATCATCATAGCCGCCCTGTTGGCAATAGTATTGCTCAACAGTATTTATATCCTGGATGAAACCAAACAGGCAATCGTCACACAATTTGGCAAGCCTGTTGGAGATCCAAGAACTGAACCCGGATTAAATTTCAAAGTCCCTTTTTTACACAAAGTCCAGTTTTTCGACAAAAGATACCTGGAGTGGGACGGAGATAGAAATCAGGTTCCTACCAAAGACAAGAAGTTTATTTTTGTGGATACTTATGCCCGATGGGAGATCACCAATCCTTTGCAGTTCTTTATCCGATTGAGGGATGAGAAGTCTGCACAATCCAGATTGGATGATATCCTGGACGGGGAAACCAGGAATGCAATCGCCAGTCATGATCTTCTGGATATCGTGAGGTCCACCAACCGTGATCCAGAAATCACGGAGGAATTTATGGAGGAACTTGAAATTCTGGAAGATATCACTGTTGGAAGAGCGGTTATTGAGAAAATCATCCTTGAAAAAGCCAATGAGCGTACAACAGATCTGGGTGTCAGAATCCTGGATTTCAGATTCAAAAGGATGAATTACGTAGATGAAGTAAGAGATAGGGTGTATGACCGTATGGTCAGTGAAAGAAATAGAATTGCTGACCAATTCCGCTCAGAAGGACAGGGCGAAGCCCGAAAAATCGAAGGTAACAAAGAAAGAGACTTGGCGCAGATACAATCAGAAGCCTTCAAACTTGCTGAAGAAATCAAAGGTAAAGCGGATGCAGAAGCTACCAATATTTATGCAGCGGCCTACAACCGCAACAGGCAGACAATAGACTTGTACAAGTTTGTAAGGTCTATGGAAAGTTTCGAAAAAGCTTTGGATGAAAACACCAGTTTGGTACTGTCCTCTGACAGTGAATTCTTCAAATATTTCAAAAAACTTAATTAAGATTACACAGAACCACAATAGGTAACCGGATAAGAGTACTTCCTATTGTGGTTCACTTTTTTAATCAAAGTGATTTTTTAAAAACCGGATGGTCAAATGTTTTTTTCTCTGTAATCAAAACCTAATTCCTATTAGCGAATCATTAGCAAGGCAAGGTTTGACAGATTCAAGGTTTTCCTTATCATTTTTGATCGATTCAAGATCAGCCTTTATCAAAAGGGTTTGGCAGATTCCCCTTTAAGTAAAAACAATTGATTGGGATTAAGCTTATATTAGGTATATGAAAATCAATATTTCCACTAAAGTTGAAAAAAGTTACCTTGAGGTTAAAGAAGGCTTCAATGACTCACTGTTTTTAAAGCTGAATCCTCCCTTTCCACCAGTGAAGCTTCTCCGCTTTGACGGTTCATCCAAAGGGGATATTGTCATGTTGGAATTGAATCTCTTACTTTTCAAACAAAAATGGGTCTCCGAAATCACTGATGATCATACTGATGAACAGGAATTTTATTTCATTGATGAAGGAACCACTTTGCCCTTTTTCCTCAAAAAATGGAAGCATAAGCACAGAATCATTAAGCAGAAAAATGGCAGTATCATCAAAGATGAGATAGAATACCAAGGGCCTGCAGGAATACTGACCTTACTGCTTTATCCTGTTTTGTATCTTCAGTTTCTATACAGAAAGCCTGTTTACCAAAAAATCTTCCGTATCAGATAAACCTCAGATTCTCGCAGTCCGTAATTTGGCAATCTCCATACAAAACCAGAGAGTGGCTGGTAATACCTGATTGGAACTCCCTTCCCATAGCTTCTTTGATCAGGTTGATCCTTTCGTCCGAAAACTCACGGATTTTTCTGCATTGGTTACACACATGATGGTCATGGTGCTTATAGGTCAATGCCTGTTCGTATAGGGCTACCTTGTCTTTAAATTGGTGTTTTACTGCCAGTCCACACTCCACCAATAAATCCAGCGTGTTGTAGATAGTGGCTCGGCTGATAGAATAGCCTTTATTTCTCATCAGTAAAAAAAGCCCCTCAACATCTATATGCTCATCCTGAGGTAGGGCGTATAGTTCATCTATAACAGAAAACCTTTCAGGGGTTTTCCTGCTTCCTTGTCTGAGGAGGAAATTCTCAAAAATCTTTTTTGCTTTTTCTACAACCGACTTTTCTGCCATAACTTTTTCTATCAAAAATTAAATATGCAGGATTTTTACATTTTTTCAAAAATTCCGGAGCTGCATGATCAAAGAAACAGTCATAAAGTAATAATTCAAAATAACATAACAAATTCTCAACAAGTTGATTATACAAGAAGTATAAATAGTAAACAGCTTGAATATTATTAGTATATTAAAATCATCAAATCCAAAATTTACACGCATTCATGATTGTTAAATCTCTGCTTGTAGGCTTTTTATTCAATATTTTATTGTCTCTGTCTCTTTATGCCCAAGTGCCTGGTTTTTATATGAAAGAAAGGGCAAAAAAAACAGAGCTTCCTTTCTATTCTTCCAATAACCTGATCATTCTTCCTGTTTCCATCAATGGTGGTACACCTGTTAACTTTCTGATCGATACCGGAGTGAAGACAAATATTCTGTTCAGTAAGACGATAGGAGACCAGCTGAATATGACCTACACCAGGAAACTGGACTTGGTAGGTGCTGATGGAAAAACCGTGCTAACGGCAAACGTATCTCCAACAAATCATTTGGATTTGGGCAGGTTGGAAGGTATTTCCCAGACAGTACTTGTTTTGGACGATGATTTTTTTGAACTCGAAATGGTCATCGGCGTTCCGGTCTTTGGCGTCATAGGTTATGAGTTTTTCAAGCATAATCCTGTCAAAATTGATTATGACAAAAGCCTGATAACTTTTTATGAAAGTGAAAGACTAAGGTGGCGTCCTTTTGGTTTTAGAAAAATCCAGATGGACATAGATAATGGTAAACCCTACATTAAGGGTAGGGTTAAGCAGATTTCCTCCGAAGAGCTGAGTGCGAAATTGCTGATTGACCTAGGTGCCAACCATGGGCTGTTGCTCAATATGGAAACCTCTGATAAAATCACGCTGCCTCCTAAGCATATTGAAAGTGATCTTGGCAGGTCACTTGGAGGTGAACTGTTTGGTTATGTCGGAAGAGTCAAATCTTTAAGATTGGATGGGTTGAATTTTATGGATGTCATCACCTCCTATCCCGAAGAAACAGAATTTAGTTATGTAATCAAGGAAAGTGGCCGGCAGGGAAGTTTGGGGTCAGAATTATGGGGAAGGACAAAAATCGTTCTGGATTATCAAAGAAAAAGGCTATTTATAAAAAGGGGTTCTACTTTTTCAAATCCATTTGAATTTGACATGAGCGGGATTACAACGAAAATGTTACCGACAGAGGATAAAAGATTTATCGTCAGTAATGTCAGAAAAAATTCTGCTGCTGAGCAAGCCGGTATAATGGTCAATGATGAGTTTTTGGAAATCAATAAAATTCCCATAGACTTTTGGGAATTATCTGATTTGATCAAATTGTTCCGTTCAGAAGAAGGAAGGCCGGTAAGTGTCAAAATGAAGCGGTTTAATAGTCAGGACCCGGAAGATTTCGAGATTTTTGAGCGCAAATTTCAATTAAAACGACAAATTTAAGCATGTAGGAGGTGAATAAAACCTTCTATGGCTAGCTTCTCCTACTTTTCAGTACTTATTTCTTATATTTGATACGTAGTTTTAGTTGGTATGTAGTAGCGTATTATCCAGTTATTTTAAGATGACCCGAGGTTCTAAAAAGCAGTTTCACAATATACTTTTAACGCTTAAAAGGTATCAGGATAGTACTTTTGAGCTTTTATATATATCCTCTGAAATTAGGAGAATTCTTTCACATGGGGATAAATTTTATCAGGAGAAATTTTTCAACGAAATATTCCCAACCTTACCGGAGGGGATTTTTGAATATTTATTCAAAAAATTAGGTACAGGTGATCAAATAACCTGTCCGATTTTAATCAATAAGTCATCTTTCCAATTTGTCGAAATCGAAGGCTATGTAATAGCACAGGAAGATCAGTCTTATTTGATAAATGCCCTGATTACGCCAAAGGAATGGGAAAATAACATCAAATTTTCCTGGCTGATGGACCAAAAGCAGGGCGCCATCTATTCAGGTCTTCCTCAAGAGAACAAAGTGAAAACGTTTGAGGAATGGAAATCCTTTATCCTCAAGAAATTTGATTTTTTCAATGGAGTAATCTTAGATAAATTTCCCCAATCCAAAGAAGTATTAAGGACAACCATATTTCCAAATCATCTTTACCTGAGTAAAACCGCTCTGTCATCCCAATTTTGTTTGATTGAACTGGAATATTTCCAAAAAGCCAAAGAACACATACAGGAAGAACTCCCCTTTGTACAGGAAGATTTAATTTATTATGAATTTGATCGAAAAACTGATAGCCTACAACTATCTGGAGCTCTTGAAAATATATTAGGATACTCAAAATCCTACTTTGATGATTTCAAGGTTGAAAATTGGGAGAAGTTGATTCATCCTGAGGACTTACACCTGTATCAAAGAAGATTTGAACATTCCAATAGGGTTATTTATCGGGTATTGCATAGGAACGATTACTATGTATTTGTAGAAGATCAAGTCAAAGAATTCAAGAGTAAGAAAAAAGAACAAAATATCTTTTTGGGAATAATCTCTGACATCACTGCCTTAAAGGAAATAGAGAAGGACCTGATGGACAAAAAAAGCGTCCTGGATGAACTCACCGGTGTAGTTCCTGGAATGGTCTATTTGATGAAAGCACTTCCTGATTATTCCCACAAATTCCTCTTCATCAGTGATGGTTGCCAACAACTGACAGAATTGGATCCAAATGATATCATCACAGATGAAAATAATTTGGAAAAAGTGATACATCCTGAAGACCTCCAACAAGTAAAAGATGCTGACAAAAAAGCCTATTTGACAGACAGCAAATTTGAATCTTACTTTAGGATCGTCACGCCTAGCGGCAAGGAAAAATGGGTATATGGCGCATCCAATAGGTTGAGACAATACGAAAATGAGTCCATTTGGGCAGGAATTTTTGTGGATTTCACCTATACCAAGCAAAAAGAGCTTGAATCTTCCCTCAACCTTAAAAGGTACAAAACGCTTTTTGAAGAAAATCCTTTGCCTATTTTCCAATATGACCAGAACGGTAAAATCCTGGATGTAAACAAAACCTTCATCCAAAAAATTGATATTCAGGACCCCAACTTGTTGATCGGCAACAATATGTTTGAATTTCTCGGGGATAATCCGATCACCAAAGCCTATCTGGACAGTATAGAAAATGGATATGGTTTTTATGAAGGTCCTTACATCAGTTATTTCAACAATAAGCTTTTCCATCTCAGGATGAATGCCAAAGAGCTGGAAAGCGGCAAGACCTATCAGGCAATTCTTGAAGACATCAGTGAACAGGAATATGTTCACAATATCATCTCAGAACTAACAGAAAAAACTTCAAAATTCAGTGGAAAAAGGTTTTTTGATGAGCTGACCCAATTCATTGCCAACAGAATGGGCATGGAGTATTGTTTTATTGCAGAGGTGGATGAAGAAAAAACTACTGCCAATTTGATTTCCTTTTTCAAGAAAGGGGTCATGCAAAATCCTTATTCCTACCAGTTGGAAAATACACCTTGTCTGGATTGTGTGACCAACAATGAACCATTTATCATTTTGACAGATGCCTATAAAAAATATCAGGATGATAAACCCCTCGTGGATATGGGTATCAATACCTACATGGGAGTTCCTATTTCCGATCTGAATGACAAACGGCTTGGCTTATTGGTGCTGATGGATGAAAAACCAAAACCCTATCACGCTAAAATTACGGATTTACTGAAAATACTGGCTGACAGAATAGGTGCTGAACTTAGTCGATTGAACTTTGAAAAAAGGCTGATTGCTTCAGAGCAACTTTTTAGAAGTATTGCAGAGAATTTCCCTAAAGGTAAAATTGATGTATTAGATAGACAGTTCACTTATATCTACACAGAAGGTAAGGAATATCAGTCAATGGGAGTAACTGCACATAATTTGTTGGGCACCTCATTTTTGGCAAAATACAGCAACTATAAGGTCCGGGAAAAAGTTAAAACCCATCTTGAACGGATATTTACAGGAGAAACCGAAAGCTTTGAGGTTAATTTAGATGATCAAAACTACCTTAAAATAGGCGTACCTTTGGTCAACAATCAGGGAGAAATTGATAGGATATTGATTGTTACCCAGAATATTACGGAATCAAAGCATGCGGAACAGGAAAGAGAACAGCTGATCAAGGACCTCAAATCACAAAATGAAGAACTGCAGCGTTTTGCATACATCACATCCCATAACCTTAGGGCTCCGATTGTCAATATTACCTCACTGCTTGATCTTTATGATGACAAAAATCCTGAAAATCCTGAAAATAAAGAGGTTATAGAAAATTTAAAAGTATCTACCAATATCCTCAACGGTACTTTGGAAGACTTGATTGAAGTAGTTTCCATCAAAAAAAATAAGATCCCTAAAATTGAACTGATCAACTTTCTACAATTAACCCAAAATGTAGAAAAAAGTCTTTCCAAACAGATTGCAGATTCCAGGGCAGAGATCCATAAAGATTTCACCAAAGCCCCGAATATCAATTATATCTATTCACATTTGGAAAACTTCATGATGAACTTACTGACCAATGCCATCAAATATAAACATCCTGACCGGCATCCGGTAATCTTTATCAGAACAAGCCTTGAAGGTGATTATACGCTTTTGACTTTTGAGGATAATGGAATAGGGATCAATCTCGAAAGGTACGGGGACAGGCTATTTGGCCTTTATCAGAGGTTTCATTCCCACGTAGAAGGAAAAGGCCTCGGCTTATATCTCGTACGCGAACAAATTCGTGCCCATGATGGCAACCTTAAGGTGGAGAGTACCGTTGGAAAAGGCACAAGATTCAAAATTTACCTAAGGAATATGAAATTATCCTTAAATAAAATTTCGCCTAAAGAAAATGTTGTTTAATATAAGTCTAAAATCTTCTTAACAAGACACTTAATTTCAAAAGCCGGTAAAATCCATCTATTAATTCAAAACTATGAAAAAAGCACTCATCCCCATTATTGTCATTGCATTGGTAGGCCTATTTGTTTACACCAAAGCAGTAGGTGTCTATAACATGTTTGTTCAAAACGAAGAAACTGTAGACGGAAATTGGGCAGAAGTAGAAACACAATATCAAAGAAGGGCTGATCTGATCCCAAATTTGGTAAATACGGTAAAAGGATATGCTGAATTTGAACAGGAAACACTTACAGGTGTGATTGAAGCGAGAGCTAAAGCTACAGCCATCAACCTGAATGCTGATGACCTGACGCCTGAAAACTTGGCAAGATTCCAGGAAGCCCAGGACCAATTGAGCGGAGCCTTAAGCCGTTTGTTGGTAACAGTAGAGCGTTATCCTGATCTGAAGGCCAACCAAAACTTCCTGGAGTTGCAGGCACAACTTGAAGGTACTGAAAATAGAATCGCTGTGGCGAGAAGAAATTTCAACCAATCAGTTCAATCCTATAATGCTACCTTAAGAACATTCCCCAATAACCTATTTGCAGGTTGGTATGGATTTGAAAGGAAAGGTTATTTTGAAGCAGCTGCTGGCGCAGAGAATGCTCCTACTGTTCAATTTTAATTGACATGGCCAAACATTTATTTTCTCAAGAGGAAAGAGAAATAATCACTGCAGCCATCAAGGCTGCAGAATTAGAAACTTCAGGCGAAATTCAGGTACACATTGAAAACCATTGTGGAGACAATGTGCTCGATAGGGCTGCTGAAATCTTCGAAACACTTAAAATGCACCAGACCCAGGAACGGAACGCTGTTCTCTTTTACCTAGCTGTAGAAGACCATCAATTTGCCATTTTGGGGGATTGTGGCATCAACAGGGTTGTTCCCGCTAATTTTTGGGAAAATATTAAGAATGAAATGGTCATACATTTCAAAAACAAGGACTTTACAGAAGGGCTACGCTTGGGCATTGAAATGTGCGGGCAGCAACTGAAAAGCCATTTCCCTTATAATCAGGAAGGAGATATCAATGAATTGCCTGACGAAATCTCTTTTGGATAAGCACTCATGAAGAATAGATACATTACCAGCATTACCATTATTCTTTTAATGACATTGGCCATGACGGGTTTTGCCCAAGGGGACTTTCCTGAAGCACCAAATCCTCCAAAATTGGTCAATGACTTTACCAATACGCTTTCCAGGACTGAAGTAGATCAGCTGGAAAGAAAATTGGTAGCCTATAATGATTCTACTTCCAGTCAGGTTACGATTGTGATGATCAGGTCAATTGGACCCTATGATATCAGTGATTATTCCTTTCAGTTAGGTGATAAATGGGGAATCGGCCAAAAAGACCGTGACAATGGTATTTTGATTCTCGCAGCCATGGAGGACAGGAAAGTTTTTATTGCTACAGGATATGGTCTGGAAGGTGCAATCCCGGATATTTTGGCGAAAAGAATTGTAGACCAATTAATTGTACCCAATTTTAGAATGGGTAACTATTATGAGGGATTGGACAAGTCCACCGATATGATATTCAAATTGGCTTCCGGCGAATACAAAGCAGACAAAGTCACATCTTCGGGTGAACATGGGGGAGCCATAATATTTTTCCTCATCATGATTATCGTTTTTGTGATCATTCCTATGATTAAAAACAAAAACGACAATGACAACCACATGGGAGGAAAAGGCGGAAATATTGACCTTTTTACCACGATCATGTTGGCCAATATGCTAAAGGGTGGAAGCAGAGGCAAATTTGGCGACTTCTCCTCAGGCAAAGGCTCCTTCGGTGGCGGAGGCTTTGGCAGTGGGGGCTTCGGAGGGTTTGGCGGAGGCTCTTTCGGAGGCGGAGGTGCTGGAGGAAGCTGGTAAACATTAGAAATGAAATCAAAAAAGGCCTTTCAATCAGTTTGAAAGGCCTTTTTTGTAATACTTATTATCGATATATCCATTTTTTCAACAGTCATTGACAGTAAGCTAGAAAGCTGGATTATGAGTTATTTTAAATTGTAAACAAAAAAATTGATTACAAAATATCAATTCTTTCCAGCGGCAAGGACAGCCATATCCACTACCTTAGCTCCTGATTCCAGCAGCACATTGGCACAGGTTGCCAATGTAGCGCCAGTGGTCATGACATCATCTACCAAAAGAATGGATTTACCGGACAGGTTTTGGTTTGGCTCCAAGGCAAAAACATCCGCCACATTTTCAAGTCTTTCCATTCTGGATTTTTTGGTTTGGGTTTCAGTGAATAAAACTCTTTTTAAAGAAAGGGAAACAGGAATTTCCAGAGCTTGATGGAGTCCTATGGCAAATTGTTCACTCTGATTATAACCTCTTCTTTTCTTCTTAAGCGGATGCAAGGGAACAGGTGTAATCTCATCCCAATCATACTTGAAACCATGTTCTGACAACAGATGGCCATAGATTCGTCCAAGTTCAATTCCTACCTCTGGTTTATTTCTGTATTTGAGCTGATGCAGGATTTTCTGGCTGTCCCCTTTTTTTGTAAATCTTAGAAAGGCCATTACTTTATTGGGACGTGTAAGTCCCAATACCTTGATGGATAAGTCATTGTTCTGAGGCATCAGGTGGTAATTGGTGATTGGCAGGCGGGCAATGCATAGTTTACATAGCTGATCTTCAAAGTCAAAAAGACTTCTTTTACACAGGCAGCAGGTTTTCGGAAAAACCAATGATAAAAAATCTTCAAAAAATGGGAAACGCATTTCCAAATTGGCTTGTTAAAACTAATTGACAGTAAAATACCTGTTATATTTGCAGGTTAAATTAACAAGCTAAAAATTAATGAATTTAATAGAAGAATTCAATACCTACAGAAGCGACATGAATGAAAAAATCATGGCTGCTGACAATAAAGTGATCAAAAGGTTTTTCAACCTGGATACCAATACCTATGCAGAAGGTGCTGTGGATGTCAAGACTAAAGAAATGATTGGCCTTGCCTGTTCCATGGTATTGAGGTGTGATGATTGTATCAAGTACCACTTGGGCAAATCTTTCGAAGCAGGATTGAACAAAGAAGAAGTCTTTGAGGTATTTTCCATAGCAACCATTATTGGTGGATCCATTGTGATACCCCATTTGAGAAGGGCAGTAGAATACTGGGAGTTATTGGAAAAAGAAGGTAACAAAGATGTTTAAGAAAGACCTTGACCTGGAAAAACGTTGGGGAAAATTATTACTGGGCATACAGGATTTAATCGGCAAAAAGCCCAATGACCTCAATGGCGTTCTTTTCCTGATCGGAGTTCAGGAGCTTGGTCAGGGAAATAAAAACTTTTCCAAGGAGCAAAAGCAGGACCTCATGCATATAGCCATCTGTAAAGTCCTGAGTTTGGCCGGATTCTATGAACTTGATTACATCGATCAGGATGGGTGGCCTCATTGGAAATTGATTAAAAAACTGCCCCACTTCGATATCCTGGAACAGGAGAAATTATTGAAAATTCAGGTTCTGGAATATTTCGAAAAGGAGTTTGATATAGAAATCAAATAAATCTATTCAGCAATTAACCAAGCAAAATATCCTGAGATATTTGTTGATGTTGGATCCTCAAAGACGTACAAAGTATTGATAGATATTGGGCATAAATGACTTCTAAAGGATACATGATCACCATGTTCAGGTTATTCCTGGGATTTCATCAATTGGGAGAGGGGTTTCAAGTTGATCCTTCAATGTCAGAACATGACCCATTAGAAAGGAAAGTATTTCGGTAAATTCATAATCAAAAGTAAATGAAAATCGTATCCTATAATGTAAATGGTATCCGTGCAGCCATGAATAAGGGATTTGTGGATTGGTTGAAGGAGACAAATCCAGATATCATAGGGCTGCAGGAAGTAAAGGCCATGGAAAATCAGATTGATAAAGCCATATTTGAAGATATGGGATATCATATCTATTGGTACCCGGCAGTCAAAAAAGGATACAGTGGTGTTGCCATTCTGACAAAAGAAAAGCCTCAAAATGTGGTTTATGGAATGGACATGCCAACTTATGATGATGAAGGAAGAATGATCAGGGCAGATTTTGGGGATTTTTCCTTTATATCAGCTTATTTCCCTTCCGGTACTACTGGAGATATCAGGCAGGATTTCAAATATCAATTCTTGGATGATATTTATGGATTTACGCAGGATTTAATACAAAAAAATCCTAATTTGATCTTGAGTGGAGATTACAACATCTGTCACAAGCCCATAGACATTCATAATCCGGTTTCCAATAAAAACTCATCCGGGTTTCTTCCTGAGGAAAGGGCATGGATGGATAAATTTACTGCTTCGGGATTTGATGACAGTTTCAGACTATTCAATACTGACCCCCATCATTATACCTGGTGGAGTTATAGAGCCGGTTCAAGGGCTAAGAATCTGGGTTGGCGGATAGATTATCATATGACTACAAACAGTATGAAGGACAAAGTAAAAAATTCCATCATTCTGCCTGATGCCCATCATTCAGACCATTGTCCAATCATGATTGAGATTGAGAGAAAATGAAAATTAATTAACAAAATATCTATAAAAGATTCATGAAATCTATTAAAATTTCTATCCCATCTCTTATTGAGAATATTAAAATCATAGAGAGTTTCATTGATAATGCCCGTGAAAAATTCTCAATCAATGAAGATATTTATGGCAATATCATGATATCTGTGACAGAATGTGTAACCAATGCTATTGTACACGGCAATAGAATGGATAGGGAAAAGGTAGTGAACATGGAACTTCATTTAGATGATGATCAGATAAAATTCGTAGTAGTGGATCAGGGAAAGGGTTTTGATTATGATCATCTAGCAGATCCAACTGCACCAGAGAATCTTGAAAAATCAGGAGGTAGGGGAATCTATATCATGAAACATCTTTGTGACGATGTAAAATTTGAAGATCAAGGAAGGAAAACCATTTTAACATTTTATCTATAATATGGCCATATTATTTTTTCAAGAAGACATCAGATTTCAGCTTAAAGAGAAAAATAAACATAAAAAATGGTTGAGGGAAATCGCTGCGTCTGAAGGATATCAGATAGGGGAACTCAATTATATTTTTTGTTCCGATGAGTATCTTTACCAAATCAATGTCGATTACCTAAACCATGATACCTATACAGATATCATTACCTTTGATAATTCAGAAGAGGAAAGATCCATCGATGGAGATATTTTCGTCAGTGTTGAAAGAATACAAGAAAACGCAAAAAAAGAAAACATCACATTTGACAAAGAAATCCACCGTGTCATGAGTCATGGACTTTTACACCTGATGGGCTATAAAGACAAAAAGAAAGAAGACAAGGAAATCATGAGGAAAATGGAAGACAAAGCCATCTCTATGTTTTCAATGTAAATGTTCCACGTGGAACATGTAAAATAGTAAGAACCAAACAACACGAGTGTTCCACGTGGAACACTAATTAAAACAGGAATAATATGTTTCCAGAATATGATGTAATCGTAGTAGGGGCTGGGCACGCAGGTTGCGAAGCTGCGCATGCCGCAGCAAAGATGGGTTCAAAGGTGCTGCTCTGTACTATGAACATGAATACGATTGCCCAAATGTCCTGTAACCCCGCCATGGGCGGTGTAGCAAAAGGACAAATTGTAAGAGAAATCGATGCTCTTGGTGGAATGTCCGGTATCATATCAGATAAATCCATGATCCAATTTCGAATGCTCAATAGATCAAAAGGTCCAGCAATGTGGTCTCCAAGAACACAGAACGACCGCATGAGGTTTGCTGAAGAATGGAGACTGGCATTAGAAAGAACACCTAATGTAGATTTTTGGCAAGAAATGGTCAATGGTCTGGTGGTTAAAGATAATAGGGTAGTCGGGGTAAAAACAGGCATTGGTCTGGAAATTAAAGCTAAATCTGTTGTCCTGACAAATGGCACTTTCCTCAATGGTATCATTCATATCGGTGAAAAACAATTTGGAGGTGGCCGTACAGGAGAATCAGCAGCCAAAGGAATAACCGAACAATTGGTGTCGTTGGGTTTTGAAGCAGGAAGGATGAAGACCGGTACACCTCCTAGAGTTGATGGTCGTTCTTTGGATTACAGCAGAATGGAAGTGCAAGATGGTGATGAAAATCCAGAAAAATTCTCCTATTCAGATGAAACCATACCACTGACTACACAAAGAAACTGTTGGATTACTTACACCAATAAAGAAGTACATCAAACACTGGAAACAGGTTTTGATAGGTCTCCAATGTTCAATGGACGTATCCAAGGATTAGGACCAAGATATTGTCCATCCATTGAGGATAAAATCAACAGATTTGCAGAAAGAGAAAGACATCAGATATTTGTGGAACCAGAAGGATGGGATACAGTAGAAATCTATGTCAATGGATTCTCTACCTCATTACCCGAAGATGTTCAATATGCTGCTATGCGGAAAATCCCTGGTTTTGAAAACGCCAAAATGTTCCGTCCAGGGTATGCCATTGAATATGATTTCTTCCCTCCAACCCAATTGAAATTGACCTTAGAAACCCAATTGATTGAAAACCTCTTTTTCGCAGGACAAATCAATGGTACTACAGGATATGAAGAAGCAGGATCACAGGGTTTAATCGCAGGGATCAATGCTTCCTTGAAAGTTCAGGAAAAAGATCCATTCATCCTCAAAAGATCTGATGCTTATATTGGTGTTCTAATTGATGACTTGATCAATAAAGGTACTGAAGAACCATACAGAATGTTTACTTCAAGAGCTGAGTTCAGACTGTTGTTAAGACAGGATAATGCAGATTTGAGATTGACACAACTTGGACATCAAATAGGTTTAGCAGATGATACCAGATTGGAAAAAATGTTGGATAAGAAATCAGATACTGCCAAACTGATCAATGACCTCAAACAAAAGAGACTTTCCCCTGACCTCATCAATGACGGTTTAGAAAATCTGGAAACAGCTACCATTAAAGAAAAAATTACAGTAGAAAAACTCCTCAAACGCCCACAACTTGGACTTCAGGAAATCATGCTCCTTGATGAAGAGCTACGCTCATACTTATCAAAATATAGCAAAGAAGTACTTGAACAAGCTGAAATCCAGATCAAGTATGAAAGCTACATAGATAAGGAACAGCAGATGGTAGAGAAATTGAACAATATGGAAAATTTCAAAATACCTTTGCATTTCGACTATTTGTCCATTCCGGCACTTTCAGCTGAAGGAAAACAAAAATTACATAAAATCAAACCAGAGACACTTGGACAAGCGTCACGAATCAGCGGTGTTTCTCCAGCTGATTTGTCTATTCTCACTGTTTATCTAGGAAGATAATGGCACATGAAAGGTTAACCAAATGCCCACTTTGTAAGAGTGGGCTTTTTCTTAATCATGCAGAAGTAAAAGATTATGCAGTAAGTGGGGAAAAATTTCTGCTCTGTCAATGTACAAACTGTAAACTTATTTTTACCAATCCAAGACCCAAACAAGAAGAAATCAGTCAATATTATCAGTCGGAAAATTATATATCCCATCGAAATAAGGCCAATAACCTCACCAACCTATTATACAAGACAGTAAGGCAATATACCTTACGACAAAAAGTAAATTGGTTAAATCAGTACAGCTCACATAAAGGTAATTTGCTCGATATTGGATGCGGTACAGGGTATTTTCTCCAAAAGGCAAAGCAAAATGGTTGGAAGACGGAAGGGATTGAACCTAATTCTTTGGCAAGGAAAACAGCGAAAAAAAAGGGATTGAAAATTTTCAGTGACCTCAGCAAAATAAAGGAAGAAAATAAATACCAAGCCATTACTATGTTCCATGTACTCGAGCACATACATGACCTGAGAAAAACAGCTAAAAGAGTTGTTTCCATTTTGGAAGATGAAGGAACCCTATTGATAGCAGTACCCAATTACGATTCACTCGATTCAAAAATATATGGTGAGAAATGGGCTGGCCTAGATGTTCCAAGGCACCTTTATCATTTCACAAAAGAAACCATGCAGGTATTTGCTGAAAAGATGGGGCTCTACATTGCCCACACAGAACCGATGAAATTTGACAGTTATTATGTTTCATTACTATCTGAAAATTATCTGAAAAAAGACGAAAACAAATTACAACAACTTTATAAAGGCTTTATGACAGGTTTGAAATCCAATCAATGGGCAAAGAAAAACAAAGCTAATTATTCGAGTATTTTGTTTATTTTGAAGAAAAAATGAAATATTTAATCAAAATATTATCCATTATTTTAATTATAACTTTGTTTTCTTGCGCAAAACAAAGTACTCCAATGGGTGGTCCAAGAGATGAAGAACCACCAAAATTACTATCTATCAATCCTGGTAATGAATCTATCAATATCAAGCCAAATATCATAGAACTGGAATTTGATGAATATGTCCAAGTAGAAAACGCCAATAAACAAATCATCATTACTCCCCGCATTAAAAAGGAGGAAATGGAAGTAGTAGCCAATAGGAACAAAATTACTATTAAACTCAATCAGGAATTAGAGGATAGTACTACTTATGTTTTTAACTTCCAAAAAACGATCAAGGACATTACAGAAAAAAATACACCTGAAAATCTTAAGCTTGTATTTTCAACAGGACCAGAAATAGACAGCCTTAAATTTTCAGGAAATGTTGCTTATATTTTCCCATTAAGAGAACCAAAAATAAAAGATGTATTTGTAGGTCTCTATGAAGTAAGCGACACTACAGATGTCTTAACAGCTCCTCCTTATTACATAGCTGCAACAGATAGCATTGGTAACTTTACACTTACCAACATTAAAGCAGGCAAATACAAGGCTTATGCATGGCATGATGCCAATAACTCCTTAAAGGCAGAAGAAAAACAAGAGGCATACGCATTCATAAAAGATACCATCACCATAACCGAAGACATAGAAGGCACTCAATTTTACTTATCAAAAGCTGACTTATCCGAGTTTAAAGTAACTAGATCAAGTGCAATAGGAAGTAACTTTGATGTGGTATTGAGTAAATATCCCGTAGCTATTGAAATCGAGCACGATCAAATAAATAAAGGCTTATACTACAGACAAAATGATAAGACACTTAGATTCTACCATACTGATTTAATTAATGACAGTACTGCCATTACCCTTCATTTGAGAGATTCAGTAGGTTTTCAGGTGGATACACTTATCTATGCAAAATTCGAAGAAAGCGATAGAAAAAAAGAAGTCTTAGAAACAGCCATAGAAGGAAAAAGAAATTTTGTAGATAAGCTCAGGACTGAGTTAAAATTTAACAAACCTATTGGAAAAATTCAGTATGATTCCTTATTCTTCAAATATGATAGCGCAACAATAGTACCAATACAGAAAGAATGGATTTTCCTGAAGGACAGTGCAGATTTGACCAAACTGATTATTGAATGGCATGTACCGGATAGTATCAATAATGAAACCTTCAATTTCTTCGCAGCAGATTCTACCTTCTACGATATAGAAAATCAGACCAATGAAAAGAAAGTAGAAAGTGCTTACAAAAGGCTGAAAAAAGAAACACTTGCTGAAGAGATACAGGTAAAAGTAAACACCACACACTTACCGATCATTGTACAGATATTGAATTCAAAGGAAGAACTGATAGCTGAACAATATATTACAGATAGTAATCAAGCGGTCTTTACATACATAGAAGCTGGAACCTATAACATTCGGGCAATTTTAGATCTCAATAAAAACGGTAGGTGGGATACCTCCAATATGAAGGAAGGCAGACATGCAGAGCCCGTCTATTATTTGGAAAATATCAACGATAACAATTCTCGTGAAACAACTATAAGAGGAGGTTGGGTTTTGGATCTGATGATAGAACCCAAAAAAGCAGCAGGTTTACCACAAGAAAATCGAGAAGATGACGATACAAAACCAGTAAAAGAGCCCGAAAATGAAAAAAATATTGTCGATAACTGATGAATTTTTTGTGGATTACTGTCAATAACATGAGCACAAACCTAGAGTTATCCCTATCCAAAACATGAGATAGGGATAATTTTTTATACCCCTGCTGATAAGTCATCAATCATCCACATTTATACACAAATTACCCAACACCTACATATAGACAAATAGCTTCATCTCACTTACACACATAAAAAGATACAAAGAATATAATCAACTGATGAACAAGACATTTATAAAAAATATTGATGTGAATTATAAGTGGATAAATGTGTCAAAAGAAGAAATAACCATGTGGAATAATAAATGGTAATTATTTATCCACAAATCCACACCATAATAATGACAATAGTTTTATTTAAATAAATAAAATAATATATATATAAAGCTGTGGAAAAGAAGTAAAATTTGGATTTTGCATTAATCAGACCTTTTTCATAATTTGAAACAATCTTCAACCCAAAATAAATATGCAGATCACCAGATTATTTGATTTGATTAATCACCAGATAGCTACATATGATAAAGATGTAGCACTTGCCAGAAAAGAAGATAACGAATGGAAAACTTATTCTTCACGCGATTTAAAAAGAATAGTTGATAATTTAAGTTTGGCTTTTATCAAAAGCGGCATCATCAAGGATGACAAAGTCGCCATCATTTCAAATAATAGGCCTGAATGGAATTTTATAGATCTGGCCTTGCAGCAAATTGGTGCAATATCAGTTCCCATGTATCCCACCATTACTGTGGATGATTACAATTACATCTTTCATCATGCAGAGGTAAAGAAAATATTTGTCGGAGATATTGAGATTTACGAAAAGGCCAAAGAAGCCTCTAAAGACATGGATGTTCAGATATTTTCATTCGATAGAATAGAAGGCTGTGAGTATTGGGAGGATTTCATGGCACACGGTGATGGAGGTGACATCGCAGAGTTGGATGAAAAAAAGGAGGCCGTAAAAACGGATGATCTATTTACGATCATTTATACTTCAGGAACTACTGGCAGACCAAAAGGTGTGATGTTGACCCATGGTAATGTCATTCACAACCTTTATGCCATTGAGGATAGGATTATTGTACCAAAGGGAACAAGCAAAGCACTGAGTTTTTTACCACTTTGTCATATTTATGAAAGAGCTGGCTCTCTTTGTTTCTTATTCATGGGTATTTCTATTTATTATGCAGAAAGTATGGAGACCATTGGTGAAAACCTCAAAGAGGTGCAGCCTCAAATTTTCAATACTGTTCCGAGATTATTAGAAAAAGTATATGACAAGATTGTGTCCAAGGGATATGAACTTACAGGTATAAAAAAATCACTGTTTTTCTGGGCCCTTAATCTTGGTTTGAAATATGAGCCCAACAAAAATCAAGGATCCTGGTATAATTTTCAATTGAAGTTGGCCAATAAAATCATCTTCAGTAAATGGAGAGAAGCATTAGGGGGAAATGTGATGCAGATCAATTCAGGTGCTTCTGCTTTACAGCCAAGGTTAGCAAGAGTTTTTTGGAGCGCCGGTATACCTGTTTGCGAGGGCTATGGCTTGACAGAAACCTCACCAGTAATCTCAGCATCTATCTGTAACCTTAAAGACATTAGAATGGGTATGGTGGGCAAGATTGTCAAAGAGGTGGAAGTAAGGATAGCAGAAGATGGAGAGATTCTCGTAAAAGGCCCGAATGTGATGCAGGGCTATTATAAACAACCTGAACTTACCGCTGAGGTTATTGATGCAGATGGTTGGTTCCATACCGGTGATATCGGAGAGTTGCATGAAGGCAATTATCTCAAAATTACCGATCGCAAGAAGGAGATGTTCAAAACCTCTGGAGGTAAGTATATTGCACCACAACCGATGGAAAATAAATTCAAAGAATCTCCATTGATTGAGCAGATTATTGTGGTAGGTGAAAATAAAAATTATCCAGCTGCTTTGATTGTTCCTAACCTCACTGGATTACAGGATTGGTGTAAACATAAAGATATACCTTATACTAATGATTCTGAAATGTTGCAGAAAAATGAGGTAATTGAAAAGTTCCAAAGAGAGATTGATAACCTCAACAAATATTTCGGAAAATGGGAACAGGTAAAGAGATTCAAGGTATTGAATGCCCAATGGGGTATTGATACCGGTGAATTGACGCCGACCATGAAGTTGAAAAGGAAAGTTATCCATGAAAAATTCGCAAAGGAAATTGCTGAATTGTATTCCTGATGAAAATAAGAAACTTATTTTGGTAGTCTAGGTTTTCTCTACATAATTCATTTTAATTAAACTATATTTTGGTTCAATCCAGAATATAGTTTTTTTTATTGCCATAATGTTTGCTTAAAATTTCCTCTGCATGCATAACTTTTTTTGAATTTAGTATGCATGCATACAATAATTTTTGTAAATTGGGCGTATGATAACTATGCCCATGAAGCGAGAAGATACTGTAGACTTCCATATTAAAAGTGCTTGGCATGCGATTTCCCGTATGTACAACCAAAAGGCGGCACAGGAGGATTTTACGACTTCTATTGGATTTGTACTCATCAATATCAATTCGAAAGACGGAACCCCTGCTACCAAGATTGCCCCAATGATGGGATTGGAAGCGAGAAGTCTCACTAGGATGTTGAAAAGTATGGAAGAAAAAGGCTTGATCTTCAAAAAGCCCGATCCGACAGATAAACGATCAGTAAGGATTTTCTTGACTGAGGAAGGAAAGCGCAAAAAGGAGATATCCGTCAAGACGATCAAAGACTTCAACCTCGCTGTTCGCGAGTTGGTATCTGAAGAAGAATTGAAATCCTTTTTTCAGATTTTTGATAAGATCAATCAAGCTATTGAAAATTTTCAATCAGAAACTATAAACCCTAATCCGTTCGACAATCATTTGTATGAACTCTAAAAATTCCAAAAATTTTATGAAAAGAACCATTAAAAAAGTAGCCATCTTAGGTTCCGGAGTAATGGGATCAAGAATAGCCTGCCACTTTGCCAATATTGGCGTGCAGGTTTTATTGCTTGATATTGTTCCCAAAGAACCCACTGAAGATGAACAGAAGAAAGGCTTATCCTTATCGGATAAAGCTGTCAGAAACAGGTTGGTCAATAATGCTTTGGACAGTACTTTGAAAGCCAAGCCGGCATCATTATATGATGCTTCTTATGTATCTAGGATAAGCACAGGCAACTTTGATGATGACCTTCCAAAAATCAAGGATTGCGATTGGGTCATTGAAGTTGTCGTAGAACGATTGGATATCAAAAAATCACTTTTTGACAAAGTTGAGCAGCACAGAAAACCGGGAACTCTCATCACTTCCAATACTTCCGGTATCCCCATGCATTTGATGTGTGAAGGAAGATCAGAGGATTTTCAGACAAACTTTGCCGGAACCCACTTCTTCAATCCGCCAAGATACCTGAGGCTGTTGGAGATTATTCCAGGACCTAAAACCAAACCTGAGATCATCGACTTTTTGATGGATTATGGAGACAGGTATTTAGGTAAAGAAACCGTTTTATGTAAAGATACACCTGCTTTTATAGCCAATAGGATTGGCGTATATGCCATCATCTCGGGTATGCATGCCATTGAGAAAATGGGAATGGGTGTTTCCGAGGTAGATAAGCTGACAGGAACTGTGATAGGCCGTGCCAAATCAGCAACTTTCAGGACCATGGATGTGGTCGGTTTGGATACCACCGTCAATGTGGCCAATAACCTCTATCAAGCACTGACCCATGATGAGTCAAGAGACAAATTCAAATTGCCGAACATTGTAAAAGTACTCTACGATAACAAATGGTGGGGTGATAAGACAAGTCAGGGTTACTTCAAAATGATCCGTCACAAAGACGGCAGCAAAGAATTGAAAGAACTTGATCTGAATACTTTTGAATATAAAGATGCTGAAAAGCCAAAGTTTAAAGCTTTGGAGGCATCCAAAGAAATAGATGATTTGAAAAAACGCATCAAGTTCCTGGTCAATTTTGATGATAGGGCAGGTGAGTTTTACAGAACTTCTTTTTATGACCTGTTCAAATATTGTTCTCACAGGATCCCAGAAATCTCTGATGAACTTTATAGAATCGATCAGGCCGTTTCCGCCGGTTTTGGTTGGGAGTTGGGTCCATTTGAAACATGGGATGTGCTAGGAGTGAAAGAGACAGTAGAGAAAATGGAAGCTGCTGGTGAAAAGGCCGCGCCTTGGGTACATGACATGCTTGCCGCAGGAAATGAGTCTTTCTATAAGGTAGAAGGTGGACAGAAAAAATATTATGACATTCCATCCAAGTCTTATGTAGCTATTCCAGGTACTGAAGACTTTATCATTTTAGATACGCTGAAGGCTGCTGATAAGAAAATCTGGGGCAATGCGGGTACGACCATTTATGATATGGGAGATGATGTCATTGGTTTGGAATTCCATACCAAAATGAATTCCATAGGTCAGGAAGTAATTGAAGGTATCAATACGGCCATCAGCATGGCTGAAAAATCCTATAAGGGATTGGTGATCGGTAATGAAGGAGGCAACTTTTCTGCAGGAGCCAACCTGGCGATGTTGTTCATGTTTGCTGGTGATCAGGAATATGATGAAATCAACCTGATGATCGCAGGATTTCAAAGAACTATGATGCGTGCCCGCTATTCTTCCATCCCTGTGGTGGTAGCACCGCACAATATGGCTTTGGGAGGTGGATGCGAACTTTCCCTTCATGCAGATGCGGTACAGGCACATGCAGAACTGTATATGGGCTTGGTGGAATTTGGTGTGGGTCTGATTCCAGCAGGTGGTGGTACAAAGGAAATGACCCTGAGGTTCTCCAATGAAATCAAAGAAGGAGATGTGGAATTGAACCGTCTACAGGAATACTTTATGAATATCGCGACTGCTAAAGTATCGACTTCTGCTGCAGAGGCGAGAGGATTGGGTTATCTTCAGGTGAAGGACTCCATTACTTTGAACCGCAAGCGTTTATTGGCGGACGCCAAGGCTAAAGTTTTGGCTCTTCATGAGGCGGGTTACACCCAACCTGTAGAGCAGACCAATATCAAAGTTTTGGGAAAAACTTCCCTGGCTTTGTTTGAGGCAGGTATTACCGGCATGTTGTATGGCAAGTATATTTCAGAGCATGATGCGAAGATTGCCAGAAAATTGGCCTGGGTAATGTCCGGAGGAGACCTTTCAAGTCCAACACTTGTCAGCGAACAGTACCTGCTGGATCTTGAGCGTGAAGCCTTCCTGAGTTTGACCGGTGAGAAAAAGACGCTGGAGAGGATACACAGTATCTTGTTTAAGGGAAAACCGCTGAGAAATTAGAGGCGAGAAGCGAGAGGCGAGATATGAGAGACTAGATATAGAAACAAGAAACAAGAGACAAGAAGCAAGATGGATTTGAGTAAATGATGAAATAAACCAAAATAATTGAATATGAGAAGGAAGCATAATTTTAAAAATTTGAAAGTTTGGGAAAAATCAGTAGACCTAGCGGTAAAAGTTTATCAAGTCACTGCTGAGTTTCCAAATGAAGAAAAATTTGGAATTACTTCACAAATGAGGAGATCGAGTGTATCAGTTCCTTCTAATATAGCAGAAGGAACAGCAAGAAATACCTCTAAAGCAGTTTTAAACTCATTGGATATCAGTTTAGGTGAAAGTTTTGAACTTGAAACTCAAGCAATCATTGCCAATCGTGTTGGACTATTGGATCACAAAACCTTCAATGAAATTGAGGCGGATATTTCAGAAGTTCAAAGAATGATTCATGGTTTTATGCAGACACTTGAATCTAACCCTTACTAGTTCTCAAGTCTTGGTTCTTGTCTCTTGAGTCTTGTCTCTTCCTAAACTCAAGGAAACAATAAACTCCAACAAAAAATAAACTTCAAAAAGAAATTCGACAAATGGAAGCATACATAGTAAACGGATATAGATCAGCGGTAGGAAAGGCCAAAAAAGGAGGCTTCAGGTTCTACCGTCCAGATGATTTGGCATCGGATGTCATTAAGCATTTAGTGGCCAATACCCCAGGTTTGGAAGCTAAAATGGTGGATGACCTGATCGTGGGTAATGCCATCCCCGAAGCAGAGCAGGGCATGCAAATGGGCAGGATGATTTCACTTCTTGCATTGGGAGTGGATAATCCAGGATTCATCATCAACAGGTACTGTGGTTCAGGATTAGAAGCAATTGCTTTGGCCGTGGGCAAAATCAAGGCAGGTATGGCAGACTGTATTATCGCAGGAGGTACAGAATCCATGTCCCTATTGCCGATGATGGGGGTCAAGACAGCCCTGAACTGGAAAATAGCCACCCAGACTCCGGATTATTACCTGAGCATGGGTTTGACGGCTGAAGAATTATCCAAAGATTATGACATCAGCAGAGAGCAGGCAGATGAATTCTCTGTAAGATCACATGATAGGGCTTTGGCGGCGATTGCTGCCGGCAAGTTCAAAGATGAGATTGTTCCTGTAGAAGTTGAGGAAACCTATCTTGATGAAAAAGGAAAAAGAAAAACCAGAAAGTTTGTCGTCGATACCGACGAAGGACCTAGAGCGGGGACTTCCTTGGAAGGATTGGCCAATCTAAAGCCTGCTTTCAAAATGGGTGGAATGGTTACCGCAGGCAATTCTTCTCAGACTTCCGATGGGGCTGCATTTGTGGTCCTGATGTCTGAGCGAATGGTCAAAGAACTGAACCTTGAACCTATCGCAAGGATGATGTCCTATTCTGTAGCAGGTGTGGAACCGCGCATCATGGGCATTGGTCCCAAAGCCGCTGTGCCAAAGGCATTGAAGCAGGCTGGACTCACCTTGGACAAGATCGATCTGATCGAACTGAACGAGGCTTTTGCTGCGCAGGCACTTGCGGTGATCAAATCCCTGGATATGGATATTGAAAAAGTAAATGTCAACGGTGGAGCGGTAGCCCTTGGACACCCACTGGGATGTACCGGCGCCAAACTTTCTGTGCAGCTCTTCAACGAACTCCGCAGACAGAACAAGAAGTACGGTATGGTGACCGCTTGTGTCGGAGGAGGGCAGGGAGTTGCTGGGGTTTTTGAACTGCTGAAATAGATATAAGACACAAGACTCAAGACATAAGACAGAATCACTTTAAGTAAGTACAATGTCTTGTTTCTTGTGTCCATTCTCTAGAAATAAAGAAAAAAGAATTTAGTAAGAGGTTTTAAAAATTTTTGTTCAACATAAAATTTTCTATTCATGCATAACTACAAAGAGCTTAATGTTTGGAAAAGGGGAATCAAATTAACAACCGAGATTTACAAGATTTCCCAAGTTTTTCCCACTGAAGAGAGGTTCGGACTTACTTCTCAAATGAGAAGAAGTGCAGTATCGGTTCCTTCCAATGTTGCCGAAGGCGCTGGAAGGAGAACAGACGGTGAGTTTGTAAATTTTTTGGGTATTGCTCATGGATCTATTTGTGAATTGGAAACACAGCTCTATGTATCCTATGAATTGGGATATATTGAAGAACAAAGATTTTCAGGTATAACCGATGAGCTTACTGAAATTCAAAAAATGCTTTATTCTCTTATTCTAAAATTTGAAAAAAAATGATCGTAAGCCTGTAAGATGGAGCTTGTCTTTTGTCTTGCGTCTTGTGTCTAAAGTCTGAAAAAACATGAATACAATAGCAAAAAAATCAATCAACGGCGGGGAGTTTCTGGTAAGTGAAACGGAAGCCAAGGATATCTTCATCTTTGAAGAATTCAATGAAGAGCAAAAAATGATGGCTCAGGCCTGTCAGGATTTTATCGATACGGAAATCCATCCGAAAATCGAAGAAATCGACAGCATGAAGCATCCGGAACTGGTACCATCCATTTTCAAGAAGGCAGGTGAACTGGGTCTTTTGGGAATTTCGGTACCGGAAGAATTTGGAGGAATGGGCATGAGCTTTAATACCTCCATGCTGATCGCTGATATCATTGGTGGTTCGGGATCTTTTTCCACAACATATGGTGCACATACCGGTATTGGGACCTTGCCTATACTGTATTATGGTACAGAGGAACAAAAGCAGCAATATCTACCCAAATTGGCCACAGGCGAATGGGCAGCATGCTACTGCTTGACTGAACCGGATGCAGGTTCGGATGCCAACAGTGGCAAGACCAAAGCCACCTTGACAGAAGATGGTAAGCATTACCTGATCAATGGACAGAAAATGTGGATTTCTAATGCGGGTTTTGCGGATTTGTTTATCGTGTTTGCTAAAATCGAAGATGACAAAAACCTGACTGCTTTTATTGTAGAAAAGGGTTTCGGTGGCATCACCATGAATGAGGAAGAGAAGAAGATGGGTATCAAAGGCTCTTCTACCCGTCAGGTATTCTTCAATGACTGCAAGGTACCGGTAGAGAACATGCTTTCAGAAAGAGGTAATGGATTCAAAATAGCAGTGAATATCCTGAATATCGGAAGGATCAAATTGGGTTCGGGTGTTTTGGGAGGATGTAGGACAGTGGCTTCCTATGCCATCAAGTATTCTGCGGAGAGAAAGCAATTTGGTGTATCGATCAACAGCTTTGGAGCGATCAAGCAGAAGTTGGCCGAGATGGCCGTAAGGATCTATGCTTGTGAATCTCTGTGTTACAGAGCAGGGCAGGACATCGAAGATAGGATGGCGGCTTTGGCTGCTGAAGGCATGGCAGATGCGGAAGCCAAATTGAAGGCCTTAGAGCAATTTGCCATTGAGGCAGCGATTGCCAAGGTGCATGGTTCTGAAGTATTGGATTATGTGGTCGATCAGGGCGTTCAGGTCTATGGTGGTATGGGTTATTCCGCTGATGCTCCTATGGAGAGGGCGTACAGAGATGCCAGGATTTCCAGAATCTATGAAGGTACCAATGAGATTAACCGTATGTTGATGGTGGGGATGTTATTGAAAAGAGCGATGAAAGGTGAGATTGCCCTATTTGAGCCGGCCATGGCTGTTGCCAATGAACTGACTTCTGTACCAAGTTTTGAGACTATCGATACTTCTGAGTTGTTTGCAGCGGAGAAAGATGTGATCAAGAAGTTGAAAAAAGTATTCCTGATGGTGGGCGGTAAGGCAGCGATGGCCTTGGCGGATAAGATAGAATCTGAGCAGGAAGTGATGATGAATTTGGCCGATGTGATGATTGAGATCTATGCGGCCGAGTCGGCGATCCTGAGAACAGAGAAGTTGGTGTCCCAAAGAGGAGAGGAAGCTTGCAAGCAGCAGATTGCCATGGCGCAGGTATATTTGTTTGAGGCGGTGGAAAAGATCCAAACGTCTGCCAAGGAGGCGATAGCCGCTTTTGCCAAAGGAGATGAGCAGAAGGTGATGTTGATGGGCTTGAAGCGCTTCACCAAGGCAGACTTGGTCAATACCAAAGAGCTGAGAAGGCAGATTGCGGATTATATGATTGAGAAAGGGAAGTATCCTTTTTCTTGATAAATAGGCCACAAAGGCACGAAGGCACTAAGAATAGGTTGGAAGTTAGATTTGGACCATTAAGGCCTAAAGGGTTTCAATGAGTTGGAATATTTCACGCAGCGGTCGCAAAGGTAATAACGCCTCAAGGAAGTCGGAAGGCGAAAGGAAGATTTCGGAATAAGAGGACATTGAAGATTCAAGGTATCTTTCTGAAACATTAATTTATTAGAAAAGCCCCTGAGGAATCGGGGGCTTTTTCATTTTTGGTAGGGAAAATAATCGGATAAGTTTATTTGGAGTCTTTTAAGTTATGCGATTAAAGTTTAAATTGAAGCAGATTTTTTGCATCATATTTTTATGAAAAAGCTGTTTTTGAAAAATGACTGGATAGGGAAGAAACCTGTGATCAGGATTGAGTTTCCCTATGATTTCGAATTGAAGGAATTGGTCAAGCAATTTCCGGGATGTAATTGGGATACCAAGAAAAAAGTGTGGTGGATAGCTTACGAAGATGGTAAGTTGTCAGAAATGCTTCAATATTTCAAAGGGAAAGCCTGGTTGGATTACAGTGAGTTGAAGAAGGTGGAATTATCCAAAACATTTCCCACCCTTCCTGAATTGGATGGTTTTTTGAAAGAAGAAATCAGCAAGTTTGAGGATTGGATGCTGAATAAACGCTATAGTGGAAGTACAGTGAAGACCTACAGGGATGCTGTTGGTATATTTTTGAGGTTTTTGGAAAACAAGCCTATTGCAGAGATTGAAAACCAGGATTTTGAAAGATTCAACAAGGAATATATTTTGGCAAGGGGGTATTCTGGTTCCTATCAAAACCAGGTGGTCAATGGCATTAAATTGTTTTTTCAGAACAGGAGGGGCATCAAGTTCAATCCTGAGATTGTCTACAGGCCGAAGAGAGAGAAGGTTTTACCCAATGTGTTGAGTAAGGAGGAAGTCAAAGTTATTCTGGATAGCCATCAGAACTTAAAGCATAGATCAATGCTATGTCTTATTTATTCCTGTGGCCTAAGAAGGGGTGAATTATTGAATTTGAAAATTACGGATGTGGACAGCAAGCGGAGCGTGTTAATTATCAGACAAAGCAAAGGTAAAAAAGACAGGGTAGTTCCATTATCCCCAAAAATTTTAGAATTGCTCAGAGAGTATTTTAAAAGTTTTAAGCCAAGTCTTTATTTATTTGAAGGTCACAGGTCAGTTGGTAAATACAGTGAGAAGAGTTTGGAAAGTGTGTTGAAGCAGGCTTTGGTCAAATCAGGGATAAAAAAGCCTGTTACCTTGCATTGGCTACGACATTCATATGCGACCCATTTATTGGAACGAGGTACTGATTTGAGACATATTCAGGAGTTGTTGGGTCATAATTCCAGTAAGACCACAGAAATTTATACACATGTCAGTATCCGTTCTTTGCAAAAAATTTGGTCTCCCTTTGATGATTTGTAATAAATATGTAGTTTTAATAAACCCTGATAGAAAATAATAAAAAATCAGGCTTAGCCAACCAATTATGGTTGGCTAAGCCTGATAAATATCAGGGGTATATACAAGTTGATGTGCAATTCAGGCGGACAACCTGTTACAAGGCTTTTTCTGTAGTTGGGCAGGAAGGTGAACGGAGGGGCTAAAAAAAAGAAAAGAGAAAGACCTCAAGTCTGTTCGGCGATGCCGTGGGA
>NZ_JBHLWI010000020.1:0-5799 GCF_042432905.1 Fontibacter flavus
TAGCGCAGGGGTCCCACCTCTTCCCATCCCGAACAGAGAAGTTAAGCCCTGCAGCGCCGATGGTACTGGGGTTACACCTGGGAGAGTAGGTCGCCGCCACATTATTAAGATCCTCAGGAGAAATCCTGGGGATTTTGTGTTTTATAAGGTTCAGGTTTCAATAATCACTTTTCCTAGATGTCCCACCTCTTCCCATCCTGATCCGCGGTGGCGTATAAGCCCTGCAGCGCCGATGGTACCGGTGCGCCGTGGCGCATGGGAGAGTAGAGCCTGTCCCGGGCATCGGGATCGCCGCCATATTGTTAAAAGCCTTTCAGGAAACTGGGAGGCTTTTGTCTTTATAGGAGAAACTAGAGATTAGAAACGAGAGGCAAGAAACAAGAAACAAGAGGTGAAACCTGTTAAAAAGGATGAAGGAAGATGGATGGAACAGGAAATTAGATTCGGCAGGGCGGCCAAATTATGCTTGGGCGAAATAAAGTTGGGATAGCTTTTAGGTATCAATATTTTTTCACTACCAATCAACCAATAACCAATCACTCAATCAACTAAAAAAAAGTTACACCCGGGAGAGTAGAGCCTGTCCGGGCATCGGGATCGCCGCTACATTGTTAAAAGCCTTTCAGGAAACTGAGAGGCTTTTGTCTTTAGATACTGGACAAAAGCTTACCTGGCTTCAGTTAGGATACAAAACGCAATAAATAAGACTCTAGACTTGGTACAAAGTACGATCCGCAACGCATGCAAACTGGTACTAAGAAATCTTGTGAACGGAGTTCTTGCGCTGCAATAAAAGCGTTTCTAAGGATTCATGTATTCCCTCCCGTCATCTGTTGGGGGCTATATAAAAAAATGATCGAGATTACTTCTTTTTTGATAAAACTTAGTTGAAAAAAATAATTGATACAAGAGTCTAGGTTGAACCTCAAATGTTGCAATTGATTGGTATAAAAAAAGCGTCTGAAACCATCAGACGCTTTTTGCCATATTACGAACTCTAAAATTTTATAATCAACCACTGCACATGTCACAACCTTCTGGATCATCGAGTGAGCATGCGATGGCGTCTTGTTTTTGGGATTTGGTCATGTCCAAAGTGGGGGTTGCTGAAGCAGTTTTTTCAGCATCAAGGGTTGCTTTGTCTACAGTGAATTTGATAGCACTGGTAGCAGCCTGAGACCTTAAATAATACATGCCGGTTTTCAATCCCTTTTTCCATGCATAGAAATGCATTGATGTAAGTTTGCCAAAGTTAGGATCCTGCATGAAGATGTTCATACTTTGAGACTGACAGATATAAGCTCCTCTATCGGCTGCCATATCGATGATGATTCTTTGAGAAATTTCCCAAACAGTCTTATATATATCTTTGATATTTTGCGGAATTCCGGGAATGTTTTGAACAGAACCATTAGCAGCAACCAGGCGGTTTTTCATTCCATCATTCCAAAGACCTAAATTGATCAGGTCTCTCATCAAATGTTTGTTTACCACAATGAATTCACCGGATAAAGTTCTTCTAGTGTAGATGTTGGATGTATAAGGTTCAAAACATTCATTGTTACCAAGAATCTGAGATGTTGATGCGGTTGGCATAGGAGCGACCAAAAGTGAGTTTCTAACACCGTATTTCTTCACTTTTTCTTTTAGATCATTCCAGGCCCATCTTCTTGATTTTGGAGTTACACCCCACATGTCAAATTGGAAAATTCCTTTCGAAGTAGGCGACCCTTCATAAGTCTCATATGTTCCTTCGACCTTAGCCAATTCCATAGAAGTTTCCATGGCGGCAAAGTATATAGTCTCAAATATATCTTCATTAAGTCCTTTAGCTTCTTCTGAGTCAAAAGGCATCCTTAGCATGATGAAAGCGTCTGCCAAGCCCTGAACGCCCAATCCAATTGGTCTGTGTCGGAAGTTGGATCTCCTTGCTTCTTCTACCGGATAGTAATTTACATCAATTACCTTGTTGAGGTTTTTGGTGGCAACTTTAGTCACCTCATACAACTTTTGGTGATCAAAATATTTCTTGCCGTCTGGGCCTGTTGTGACAAATTTTGGTAGGGCAAGAGAAGCCAAATTACAAACAGCCACTTCATCTGGGGCAGTGTACTCGATGATTTCGGTACACAGGTTAGATGATTTTATGGTGCCCAGGTTTTGCTGGTTTGACTTCATATTGGCAGAATCCTTATAAAGCATATAAGGAGTACCTGTTTCTATCTGAGATTCCAAAATTTCAAACCATAATTCCTGAGCCTTAACTGTTTCTCTAGCACGGCCTTCTCTTTCGTACTTCTCATACAATTTTTCGAATTCCTCTCCATGGCAATCTGCCAATCCAGGAGCCTCATTTGGACAGAATAAAGACCAATCATCGTTTTGCTCTACTCTCTTCATGAAAAGATCAGGAATCCACATGGCATAGAACAGGTCTCTTGCACGCATTTCTTCCTTGCCATGGTTTCTTTTCAGTTCAAGGAAATCCTTAACATCAGCATGCCATGGCTCCAAGTATATGGCAAAGCTTCCTTTTCTCTTTCCCCCACCTTGATCCACATAACGTGCGGTCATATCAAAGTTTCTGAGCATGGGCACTATACCATTGGATACACCATTGGTGCCTCTTATATAGCTTCCTTTTGCACGGATATTATGTATGGATAGGCCAATTCCGCCTGCAGATTGTGAGATTTTAGCTGTCTGCTTTAAGGTATCATAAATACCATCAATACTATCATCCTTCATGGTCAAAAGGAAACAGGAAGACAGCTGGGGCTTTGGTGTACCTGCATTGAATAGGGTAGGTGTAGCATGTGTAAACCATTTCTGGGATAACAAATGATAAGTCTCTATCGCTGCATCGATATCTTCTTTGTGGATTCCTATAGCAACTCGCATTAACATATGCTGAGGTCTCTCTACCACCTTACCATCAAGCTTGATCAGGTAACTTCTTTCTAATGTTTTGAAACCAAAGTAATCATAATCGAAATCTCTTTCATATACGATTACTTCATCTAATCGGGCAGCATATTTTTTAACAACTCCATAAACATCCGGAGCGATAAGTGCTGCATTATCACTTGTTTTTGGATTGATATGTGTGTACAGTCGCTTCATCGTATTGGAGAAGGACTGACTGGTGGTTTTATGTAAATTTGAAATGGCTATTCTGGCCGCCAAAATGGCATAATCGGGATGCTGTACTGTCAAGGAAGCACAAACTTCAGCAGCAAGGTTATCCAATTCTGTAGTGGTTACCCCATCATAAAGCCCATCAATGACTTTTTTGGCAACTTCAATGGGATGGATGAATCTTCCATCCAAACCATAGCAAAGATTTTCAATCCGTGTGGTGATCTTGTCGAACCTAACGGACTCACGGCGTCCATCTCTTTTTATTACTAACATGGCATTAAAGGATTTGGGTTGGTGGATAAGGTGGATTAAAAGTCTTCTTCGATGGAGAATTTAGGGCCATCTACAGCATCTTTTGACTTCATGACTCCAGCTTTTTGATAATCTCCAACTCTTTTTTCAAAGAAGTTGGTTTTTCCTTGCAAGGAAATCATATCCATGAAATCAAATGGGTTAGTGCTGTTCCAAACTTTGCTGCATCCAAGCTCAACCAATAGCCTGTCTGCAACAAATTCAATATATTGACACATGAGATCTGCATTCATGCCAATGAGTTTAACCGGCAGGGCATCTGATACAAACTCTTTTTCTATTTCAACAGCGTCCATAATGATCCTTGTGACGGTTTCTTTTGGAAGCTGATTGATCACATGCTTGGTGTAGAGGTGGCAGGCAAAATCACAATGAAGGCCTTCGTCTCTGGAAATAAGCTCGTTGGAGAATGTCAGTCCAGGCATTAATCCTCTTTTCTTCAACCAGAAAATAGAACAGAAAGAACCAGAGAAGAAAATCCCTTCCACTGCAGCGAATGCGATCAATCTTTCCTGAAAGTTGCCATTATCAATCCATCTTAAAGCCCACTCTGCTTTCTTCTTGACGCAATCGATGTGTTCAATTGCGTTAAAAAGTTTCTCTCTTTCTGCGTTATCTTTGATATAGGTGTCTATCAAAAGACTGTATGTTTCAGAATGGATATTTTCCATTGCGATCTGAAAACCATAAAAAAACTTTGCTTCTGTGTATTGAACTTCTGCTACAAAGTGCTCCGCCAAGTTTTCATTGACAATACCATCACTTGCAGCAAAGAAAGCCAAAACATGAGAGATGAAGTGTCTTTCTCCATCGTTAAGGTTTTTCCAATCCTTAAGATCTTGACTTAAATCAATCTCTTCTGCCGTCCAGAAGCTCGCTTCGGCCTTCTTATAGAACTGCCAAATGTCAGCATGTTGGATAGGAAAAAGGACAAATCTGTTTTTGTTTTCTTGAAGAATTGGTTCTGTATGTTGCATTACTCTAATTGGTTTGTAAGTTGGACTAATCTGAAAGAAAGATCATCAGATTTTCTAACATAGACTGGAAACACAGACTGTTTTTGGAACAGCCCAGAACAAATATGACCAACAAAAATCAAAAATAAAACCCCTGAAACCCCTGATATATTAGTTTTTTGAACAAAAGTCAAAAACAGTATAAGTAACTATAATTCAAACAAATAAAATATTTTATTTAAAGTAATAATTTAAATAAATATGGATTTAAAGCGCCACAAAACTTTTTTTAAATCGTTTAAATTATTTTTCAAGCCTTGTTTACAGTTCGTTTTTTGAACAATGGTCAATAAATTATCAGCTTCACGCGGGTAATTAATATTATTTCTAACAACCTGTTTATTAGTTGTTTAGACAATATTATATTCTAAATTTTATCCCAGATTGAATGATTTTTGCTAATCAAGGATAATTTTTGACTGTAAGTTTTTTAGATTTGAGAGTTGGAAATTTCAAGTAGAAAATAAGTGTTAGTGGGTGTTTGAATAATCAGTATTTTACTCTATAATATTTCAAGCAGGGCTTTTTTATTATTTTGATATTGATTATATTTGCACCTCAATTTCCTAAAGTATTATATATCATTTATGTACGCAATCGTAAACATCGCAGGAAAGCAGTTCAAAGTAACAAAAGATCAGTATGTCTTTGCACCAAAATTGCAAGGAGAAGCTGGCGCTTCCGTGGAATTTGATCAGGTATTATTGGCAGAAGACAATGGTACTGTATCAATTGGGGCACCAATCATTGCCGGTGCCAAGGTATCAGGAAAAATTCTTGATCATGTAAAGGGTGACAAAGTAATCGTTTTCAAAAAGAAAAGGAGGAAAGGTTACAAAAAGAAAAACGGTCACAGACAGGACTTTACAAAAGTATTGATTGAAAATATCACTTTATAAGATTTCGTAAGAGATCCTAAACGTATAAAATTATGGCTCACAAGAAAGGTGTCGGTAGTTCCAAAAACGGTAGAGAATCACACAGTAAGAGACTTGGTGTGAAGAAATTCGGTGGTGAGGCAGTTATTGCCGGTAATATCATCGTTAGACAAAGAGGTACTAAACATCATCCAGGTGAAAACGTAGGTGTTGGAAAAGACCATACCCTTTTCGCATTGACTGATGGAAAAGTTCAGTTCAAGAAAAAATTTGATGGAAAATCTTACGTTAGCGTTGTAAGCGCTGAGGCATAAGAATTTCCTTATAATAACAAAAAGGGGCTGTCCGAAAAGGGCAGCCTTTTTTATGCTGCAATTTTTTGATTTTGAAAATCTAAAGTCATGATTGGGGATTTTTGATTAGATTTTTTCCTTGACACGTATAATACTGGT
>NZ_JBHLWI010000021.1:0-4281 GCF_042432905.1 Fontibacter flavus
CCTCTGTCTTAATCTTCCTCAAAAAGATTTGATATTTCCCCCTTGGAAAATCTCAAATCTAAAAAACCGAAAATCTATTGGATGTTCGGTTTTTTTCGACAACATTTGTTCCATGTTGTAGCACACTATAACCCTAAAGGGTTGTGTGCTCCTAGCGGAGGGCTATGATTGCCTTTTGCAATCATCAAAAAAAAGCATATGGCACAAGCTTCTATTCACTTCGAGCCGGTTAAGCCCGGCAGCGAAGTCCACAATTACCGCCTCAAATCTTTCGATTATGTGCGGAAAGATCTTTCCCATCTTAACGAAAGTTGGGCAAGCTCTACAATCCCCGAAATAAGAGCTGATGTAAATACCAGGTATCTCAAATCTGTTGGCCAGAAAATGCAGAAAAAAGCGACTCCAATTAGGGAAGCTGTAGTTAACATTAATGAAAATCATACCCTTAAAGACCTTCAAAAATTGTCTAAGGCTTTGGAAGACCGATTTGGAATTAGAACCTTCCAAATCCATATTCACAAAGATGAAGGGCATCAGAAGTCAAAGAAGGAATGGAAACGTAATCTACACGCTCACCTAGTATGTGACTGGACTGACAAGGTTACAGGGAAGTCCCTAAAGCTGAATCAAAAAGATATGATAGAGATGCAAGACTTAACAGCCCAAATAATGGGTATGGAAAGAGGTGTCAGCTCTGATAAAAAACGACTCAGTTCTATACAATTCAAGATTGAAAAGGAGTGGGAGAAGCTTGAGCAGGTCCTGGTAAACATCAACAACCTGGAGGTTCAGGCCAGACAACTCTCCAGTCAGAAAAAAATCAACGAGGAAGAGCTAAAAGAAATCCAAAACGATTTGAGCCGATTTAAGGCCATTAGAAGAGACTTTGACAAGCTTAGCGACAAATATATCGTCAAAAACTTTTTAGGCCTCATAGACGCCTCAAAAACGGCTGAAAACATAAAAGTATTAGCTTTGAATAATCGGGATTTGGAAAAAGAGGTAAAATCATGGAAAGAAGCTTTTGGGCGAGAGCGCAAACAGAAAAGTGAAGGAATAAACCAATATGATGCCTTGATGAAAAGGTTTAAAGAAAGTAGAAATGCGTTCAAGGACACTTTTATTGTCTTGCAAAGCAAAGGTAAATTATCCTTCTCCGCTTATGGGGAAAAGGCAATGAAAGAGATTTTCCAAAAAGAGTTTGGCGAATCAATAGAAAAAACGTTAGAAGATATTCAGAAAAAAAATTCGGTTAAGAAGGGAAAAGACAAAGGTTTAGGGATTTAAGCATTTTAAAAGGAAACTTTTCAGATTATATTTGTGTATTACAAAAAGTTACAAATGATATCAAAATGAACACTACCGCAGAAAGAAAATCAAGATCAGTAAGAATTAAAACAGCTTTGGATAAACACCTGGAGGAGTTGGCTAAGGAAGAAAATAGGAGCGTAAATAACTTGATCGAAACACTACTGGCTAAAGCTTCAGGGTTCAAAGAGCCAAATGAAGAGACCAGGAGAGCCATTGAGGAAACGGATAAGGAAATAGACACCCTCAAAAAATATAAGTCTGCTCAGGAAGCATTTGACGACATTCTCGGATGAGCTACGAACTAATATTCTCCAACAAGGCTAAAAAAGATCTTAAGAGGTACAAGAGTAACAAAAGGGGATTGGAAGCCTTGAAAACAATCATTGACAAACTTGTCGATGGTGGCCATCAGGCTATCCCTGAAAGTAACAGACCTCACAAGCTCAGCGGTAACTATGAAGGGAGATGGGAATGTCATGCTCTACCCGATCTACTGATCATCTGGAGGCAGGATGAAAAACCAGAAAAAAGAATCGTAATCTACCGAGTTGGGTCACATTCTGAATTGTTTTAAATTATATTTTTAGTTGCCGTTGCCCGATCTTGCGTAAGCTTTTTTCCCTCCCTTTTTGTTTTTGGTTTTTCATTTTTTTTCCCCAAAAGCTTTTTCGGTTTGTACCGACTTTTTTTGTTTTAAAGGCCATTTTTTGTGCGGTTGGGAAGACATACTATAATAGTGGTTTAACTATAATAGTTGATACTATAAGGTGTTTTTTGAATAAACCTACGTTTATGCCGTCAAAGCAGGCTATTAAACCTACGTTTATGCCGTCAAATTGAATATTAAACCTACGTTTATGCCGCCTATTCCTATTTGTTTTTTATAAATAGGTTTATTAAATTTCGAAATGGATAAAAGAAAAACTCAAATCAGTCTTCCTTTGATCATTGAGGAGAAGCGGTTAAAGGAAGTGGTAACCCAGCACTGGAATCTTACTTTCGCAAGGCAAGGGAAAATATCTGTCGTGGCCAAAAGAATGATGGCAGTGGTTCTTGCTCAGATTCAGAGTAATGATCTGAAGTTAAAGCCATACTACGAATTTAAGGCCTCAGATGTGGTACGAAGTTCTGATGGAGGGGGTAGTGCTTATGAAGCTTGTAAAAAAGCATTCGTAGAACTTGCTTCATCTGTTTGGATGATTGAGGATTTTGAAAACAAGCAGTTTGAGCCAAGAAACATCCTTGACACAACCAAGACCACTAAAAGGGATGGATTTAAAACGTCTTACGATAATGGAAACATCACTATTGCTTTGAACCCTGCCCTAGAAGATTATTTCATTGGCCTTGCACATCATACCAGTTGGGAACTTCAAAACTACATGAATTTCGAAAGTTGGTATTCTATGCGGTTCTGGGAGTTACTTTCAGCTTTCAGGGATACTGGTAAGTGGTATGTATCCCTTGATGAATACAGAAAATTAATGGATTGTGAAAAAAAATATAAAGATGTTAACCGATTGATAAAAGTAACAACTAGTGAGCCACTTGAAGAGCTGAGGGGTACAATTTTGGAGTTTACTTTTGAGAAAGTTTTCGATAAGTTTTCGGGTCGTGGAAGACCTCCAGTAATAGGGCTGAACTTTACTCTTACTCAGGAAAAAACAACACCTGAAGCAACTTTAGAAAAGTGGAAAAAAACTAGCCCTGAGCATGAAAAAGTAATAAGAGAGTTAAATAAAAAGTGGAAAATTCATCCTGCTACATTGATTAAACACCTCCCAATTATCAAAATGGAAGGAGCTAAGGGACTTATTAAATCTTTTGAGAAGACAGAGAGATCAAACCGAAAAATAGACTCCAGAGAAAAATACTGCAACAAAGCAATCAAAGATTTATCGGACCAAATTTCAGGCAAAAACTAAAAACATAATAACAATGTACAATATTTTAGAAAGTAGAATCGAGTTTAAAAACAACCAACTATTCAGGATTACGGTATTGGTTGAAATGTCAATAGGTGATGTAAGGGCAATTTATGCCGATACAAATCTAAAGGCAGGCTATTTGGTATTGAAGCCGAATCAGGAAATTAGCAAAGAATTACTCCAGCAAGTAGCGGGGTATGGTTCTGAAAGGAGAGATAAAGATGATATGTTCCCAGGATGGCACTCAAAGCTCACTGAGTTGCGTGCCATTGGTGGATAACTGTCCCACAAACGGGACAGTTGATACGGACTACCCGTAAATCTTGACGGGTATTTCGTCATCTGTGACGGACTAACCGTAATTTTTGACGGGTACTTTGATTTAGGGTTAGAGTATTGAAAAATACCCTGTACAGGGTATAAATTAATACCCTAAATCAAAAGATTTGGTAAAGCTACTAGGGTACAGATTTATACCTTAACCCCATTTAAATAAAATAGAGCGTGTTTTTTTCGAATAAACTGACTTTAAAAAGACAAGAAAATGGATAAAGAAGAAATGATACTCGTATTGATTGAAAAACAAGAAAATACTATACGAGACTTGATCAAGGAGCTGTCAGATTTGAGGGGCCGATTGGCGAGTTTACCCTCTGTAGAATCAGACCATGATAATTTTCCAATTGAAGCTCCAATTGAAGGGCACAGCTTCCAGATTAGAACGAATAGAAACGTTGCTGATTCAATTCAATATGTTTCTGATCTTGAAGAAAAAACAAATTCAAAACGATCTTATAGGGTTTCTGCAGTTCATCATTTGGGAAACACTTCTGTTCTTGATATTTACTCCTCAGAACCATCCATCAACGAGGAAGATATATTCTGGTTAGGTTACTTATCTGCTTTAGACAAGTAACCTCTGTCTTAATCTTCCTCAAAAAGATTTGATATTTCCCCCTTGGAAAATCTCAAATCTAAAAAACCGAAAATCTATTGGATGTTCGGTTTTTTTCGACAACATTTGTTCCATGTTGTAGCACAC
>NZ_JBHLWI010000022.1:0-123520 GCF_042432905.1 Fontibacter flavus
AATCGCTTCCAAAATAGAATATTCAAGAAGAAACCAGGTATTCAAGCGGAAATTCAGAGCTAAACTGAAATACTCAATGAATTACAAATCTATTTAATCACATTCCTTAACTTAACGGCATTAAATCTACAATTTAAATTTGATAATTACAGGATTATCATCCTCTTCAATTCTTGCCATATCTATATGATTCAAAATAGGATGCTCGGAAATAGCTTTGGATTTTGAATGATAATCATATAAAAATCCAGGAGTTATAAAGGAATAAAAATGGCTCGAATCATTGAATATAATATTTGGGAAAAGCCCATTCGTCTGACCTATTGATACAAACTCTTTACGGTCAAGATCAAACAAGGCATGAAAAAGATTACTTTCACTACCCCCCAGAAAATGAAAATACAAGTGGTTTTGTGTCTCGCGAATATTCGAAATAAACTTATTGTAAGGAGAAAATATCAACTCCATTTCATTTCCGTAAAAATTTTCTAACATGGAGCGAGGCAAATTATTTTCTTCAAAAGGAAAATCAAATTTTTTGAAAACTCCATTTTTATTGAATCCAAATATTTCATTACTCCCTAGAATAGGGGATAAATTAAATTCATTTGGATTCCCTGTAGGATATATCCTCTGATCTCCTAAAATCCCATACTCTTTCGGGATAAAATAGTCTATTTCATCCCCATTTTTTTTGATAAAGTGGAACAAGTAATTCTTGTTTTCAGGTAAATCAATCTGATTTGTAGGAAGATTTGTCCACAAAAAATAAACCTCATCAATTTTTGCAAAATACCTGAAATTCTGGTCTGCTTCCATTTCAGAAAGGTCAATTGTACCCAAATAAGAAAAATCTTCTAAACTGTAAGATTTGATTTTTCGATAATCCAAAATTTCAATTATCCCTGCTTCAAAATCGATCAAAAAATCACTTGCGTCTAAATATTGATCAGGACCGGGTCCGTTGTTGTCTAAAAACCCCAGGGTATTCCCAGTGTCATCAAACAAAAATACTTTTAAAAGCTTTTTGTCCAGAACGGCAATTTTCTTGCCATCTTCTGAAATAAAGACTTTGTCAACTGATGTAATCAAGTAGTCATCACTTGTATTCAAGTAAAAAACATCTTCCACTCTTAGACTTTCGGGCCAATCAAATTTATTGTCCTCATCAAAACCAATTGAAAATATCATGTTATTACCTTCAACTTTTGAATCCACTTTACATTGTAAAAAAAGGATAGGTAAAAGGATTGATAAAATTATCCGATAGACTTTCATCTCTATTTTACTTCATCTAGAAAACATAAAATTAACAACAAGAAAAATCAGACCCAGAAAATTACTGAGTCTGAAAAATAATTGAACCAAATTATTTCTAATCTAAACCACAAAAACCAGGGCCGTAGTTACAAACATTAATAACATCCTTTGATCCATCTGCATAGAAAATAACATCAACTCTATCCAAGATGTATGTTGGTCCTCCTCCAGGAGGAAGTGATGCGTATTGTGCACTTGATTGAATCACTGGCAATGTCATCACCAAAACCAAGAATAATGATTTAAGAAAATTTTTCATGTTAAAATAAAATTATTTGATAATCTTTTTTTGCAAAATGCAGCGCATGATCACATTCCCTAAAAAGTAATTCTTCCGGAAAAACTTTAACTTTTCAAACTAAAATTACCCTCCCCCGAAATTAAAAAACAAGTTTTCATTAAGTTATTTTTGGACAACTTACTGACATGCATCACAATAGTCTTAGACAAACAGCTGTAACCAATCAAAAATCAACCTAATTAAACAAGAAAAAATATTTTACGTATATTTATAAAAACATTACGTTCATGTCTAAGAAACTCACCCTTAATGTCGATGAAACAATAATCGAAAAGGCTAAAGCATATGCCCAACAGACGGGAAGAAGTCTTTCCGGCTTGGTAGAGAATTATTTAAGAGATTTAGTTGCCCTTGAGCAACCAAACAGTCTTATCGATGATAAAATCGCTCAACTCTCTGGGAAAATAAAACTTCCTGCAGATTTCGATGAAGAAGAAGCATTAAGGTCATTCCTTGAAGAAAAGCATTTAAAATGAAAGTATTTTTTGACACGAATATCCTGATTGATTTTTTAAGTGACAGAGGGGCCTTTACCAAATATGCTACCATCTTATTCCAGTTAGCCAGTAAAAAGAAAATAAGCATATACACATCTTCACACGCAATTGCAACAACCTACTACATATTAAAAAAATACACTGATGATAAATCACTAAGAAGAAAATTACTTGATTTGATGGATCTCTTGGAGGTTTTGGATGTGACCAAATCCCAAGTAAAAAAAGCTTTAACTTCAGATAGAGCCGATTTTGAAGATGGCATACAGCTTTATAATGCGGAATCCATATCAGGAATGGCCTACATTGTCACCAGGAATCTGAGGAATTTTAGGGATGCCTCAATCCCTGCAATGGCACCGGAAGAAATGGTCGCTATGATCGAAAGAAAATAGCTACAGGGATTTCTTATTGCCTTTGCGCCTTTGCGTTCACCCTCCACCTTTGTAGCCATTCCACCAAAAAAACTTCGTGCCTCCGTGCCTTTGTGGCTAAACCAGTCACCATTCCAAAAAACTTTGCGCCTTTGTGGCCAAATCAAAAAACCCTTGCGTCTTTGCGCCTTTGCGTGCACCCTACATCTTTGTGACCAATTCAACAAAAGAACCTTTGTGTCTCCGTGCCTTTGTGGCCAAACTACCAATAAAACTTCGCGCCTTTGCGCCTTTGCGTGCACCCTCCACCTTTGTGTCCAAACCACCAAACAACTTTGTGCCTCCGTGCCTTTGTGGCTAAACCCGTTACTATTCCAAAAAAACCCTCGCGCCTTTGCGCCTTTGCGTGCACCCTACATCTTTGTGACCAACTCAACAAAAGGACCTTTGTGTCTCCGTGCCTTTGTGGCCAAACCAGCAAAAACACTTATTTTTAAAACATGAAAATACTCCATACCGCAGACTGGCATTTAGGCAAAAGGTTACAGGAATACTCCAGATTGGAGGAACAAAAGGAAGTCCTCCAGGAAATCGTGGATCTCGCCGAAAAGGAACAAGTAGACCTAATCCTTCTGGCAGGGGATATTTTTGACAGCTTCAACCCCAATCATGAAGCGGTTGAACTCCTGTACAAAACCCTCAAAAAACTATCCAATAACGGCCAAAGACCCATCATCGCCATCTCAGGCAACCATGACTCCACCCAGTTTATCGAAGCCCCAGACCCATTGGCCAGGGAAATGGGCATTTTTTTCTACAGTAAATATGACAGTCTAATTCCAACTGGCCAACTTGACAATGGCATACAAATCATCAACAGCGAGCCGGGTTTTGTGGAATTGAAAGTTCCCAAATATGAGTTCCCCGTAAGAATACTTTTGGCACCCTATGCCAACGAACTCCTGCTCAAAACCTATCTGGGTGAAGGGGACCGGGAACAGGAATTCCGGGATTTAATGGCCAAACAATGGGCTAGACTCGCCGACAAATACTGCGATGACCAAGGTGTCAATTTATTTATTGGGCATTTCTTTTTTGTCAAAGAGGGGGAAACACCTGAAGCAGAACCCGAATCCGAAAGACCAATTCTCCATGTAGGTGGTACACAGGCCCTTTTTACCCATAATATTCCTTCCCAAATTCAATATGCGGCCTTGGGCCACCTGCACCGCTACCACGCTGTAGCCAAGGAACCTTTTCCTATTGTCTATTCTTCCTCTCCCCTTTCCTATTCATTTAGCGAGGCCGAACAGGAAAAGCAGGTGGTAATAGCTGAAACTATTCCTGGAAATGCTGTGAACTATAAGCCAATCCCCTTGAAAAAAGGAAGACCTCTTTACCGTAAAACTTTCCAAGATCTGGAAACCGCCCTCGGATGGTTGGAGAAAAATCCTTATTGCTTTGTTGAGTTGACCTACGTCACCGAACATGCCATCGATGCCTCTACCAGAAAAGCCCTAATGAAAGCCCATGACGGCATTGTCAACCTGATCCCTCAGATCAAAAACCCTCAAGGACAGGAAAGCCTGAGCCTAAAAGTTGAGGACTTGGAAAAGGACATGCTCAGCCTGTTTAAGATGTATTACCAAAGTGAAAGAGGATTGGAACCCAACAAAGAGTTACTCGACCTCTTCAAAGAAGTCATTAGTCAGGAATAAGTCCTCTGCGGACACCAAAATCTGACCTAAAAATAGATATTGATGGATATTTGATATTGATGGATATTAGTTAACGGGAACATCTGATCTGGATTTACCAAGTTCCAAAAGTAAGGCGGGCCTAAAAACAATATCCTAATATCTCAATATCTATTAATATCTGTCTCAAAAAATCAAAAACCATCAAAATCATCAACCTGATTTTTAAAAAGATAAACAATGATCCCTCTCAAACTCGAAATAGAAGGCTTATATTCTTATAAAGAAAAACAACTCATCGACTTTACCCAGCTAACCGCTGCTGGGCTATTCGGTATTTTTGGAGCTGTAGGGAGCGGAAAGTCCTCCATCCTGGAAGCCATTCTCTTAGCCCTTTACGGCAGTACCGAACGGCTTTCTGACCGTGGCGAAAAAAACAGCATGCTCAACCTCCAATCGGAAGCCTTACTGATCTCATTTGAATTCTTATCCGGCAAAAACAATTCACAGACTTTCATCGCCCGCTACTCAGCTAAGAGAAATCCCAAGAATTTTGAGGATGTCAAACCTGCCGAACATACTTTTTACAAAAAAGCAGGGAGTCAACTGGAGCCCATTTCCGAGCGTGCAGAGGAAATTTTGGGAATGAAAAAGGAACATTTCAAGCAAACGGTAATCATCCCTCAAGGTAAATTCAGGGAGTTCATTGACCTGACCCCAGGTCCAAGAGCCGAGATGATGAAAGAATTGTTTGGATTAGAACGCTTCGACCTGGCAGCTAAAACGGGTTCCCTCTTGAAAGCCAGCAGGGAAGAAAAAATCAGATTAGAAACCCAATTACAGGCCTTAGAGGAAATCAGTGTAGACCTTTTGAAAGAAAAAGAGGTTTTCTTAGCAGAGACTCAAAAAGCTGCCCTTGAACAGAAATCAGGCCTTGAAGAAGTAGAAACCCATTACAAGAATCAGGAGGTTTTGAAGGACAAACACAGGGAGTGGCAGAACTTCCAAAGCGAATGGCACAAATTGGAAGCCAAACGACCTGAAATCGAAAACAAGAAGTCAGAGTGGAAAGATTTTCTAAAGGCCAAAACCTATTTGAAGCCTGTATGGGAGCAACTGCAGGACCAGATAAAAGATGCGGAAAAATTTGAGGTCAGCATCAAAAACTGTCAAAACTTCAAATTGACTTATGCTGAGGAGATTGAAAAGCATGAAAATGAACTTCAAGAACTAAAGGAAAAAGCTGAACAAAAATCAGTCCGGGAAGCCAAAATCCGTGACCTACAAAAAGTCATCGAAATTAAAGGACTTCAGATGGAACTTCAATACTTGGAAAAATCTAAAGAGACGCTAGAACCAGCAGTAAGCAACAGACGAAATGTGCTTCAGCAGATTACCCAAAAAATTCAAGCCTTGGAACAAACTCTGGAAAACTTGGGCACAACCGACAGTTCCTTACTTGCTGAGTGGAAAAGCAAGGCTAAGGAATGGAGGCAAGAGGTAGTTCAAGTCCAGAAAAAGCAGGTGGAAAAAACTGCTTTTTTAGCTGAAATGTCAAATTTGGAAGTAAAAACGCGTGCACTTTTAGAGGCTTTACCAAAAAGTTATAGTGACTTTGAGAATGCACTGATCGGACACAAAAAACAATTACAAGTCTTAGAGGAAGAAAAAGAAAAGCTTAGCCAAAAGTCCGGGCTTTCTGCACATGTACATTTACTCGAGGAAGGGAAAGCCTGCCCCCTTTGTGGATCATTTTCCCATCCGGCCCCCCTTCAGGCTGAAAAAGAAAATAAGATTTTGATCAAGGCTCAATTGGAAATCAAAAACCTCAGGGATCAAATTGAGCAACTTCAAAACCAAGGACAAAAGTTCAGGGAATACAACATTCACCTCCACAATTTAAGGAACCAAAAAGATAAATTGGCAGAAGAGATGGAGCTATCAGAAAACCATCTTGATCAGCTCAAGCGGCATCTTGCCCTCCAAGGTATTTCCTCTCAGGAAGAACTTTCCGACAAAATTTCCCAAGCGGATGCTGCCTACCACAAAAAAGAAGAAACACTAAGTCAATTGAAGATACTTAGAGCTAAGTGGGAGTCAGAAAGAATATTGTTGGAAGAAGAGGAAAATAAATTTAGGGCTGCGGAACAGGAATTGATCAGCATTCGCTCAAAAGTCTTGTCCAAGAAAGAAGAAATAAAAGATCAGGTTTTTAGCCAGGGATTTTATACCAAAGCAAAAGAGGAAATACAGCTGACCATTCATAAAGTAGAACAGGACATTCAGGAAACTGCCTTCAAACTGGAAGGTAAGCTTAAAGTTTTGCAGGAAACCCGAACCAAAGAGGCTACCAACCTGGCCAACTTGAAAACCTATCAGCAGAATCTGGAAAGCTGTTTAGCAAAAACCAAAGAACTGGAATTAAATTTTAATAAGCTGAAGATTGAGCATGGATTTCCCGATGAGCATGCCTTGATTGCGCTTTTCAACCATTCCTTGGATGCTGATAAGGTGGATGCAGAAATCAGGCAATTTGAAGACAGAAGCCTTTTGGTCAAAAGCAAAATAAAAGACTTGGAAGCCTTAAAAGGGGTAACTGAATTTAAAGAACAAGAATTTATCAAAATTCAAGAAACACTTAAGGAGCAAAAAATTCAGTTTGCCGAAATCCAAAAAACTCAGGCCCTATTGGAACAGGAAATCAAAAGCGTCCAAACAAAAATCAATGAAAAACAGATCTTGCTCAAAGCTTTTGGCCAAGTGGAAAATAGAGAAAGCAACCTTAAAGAACTAGATAGACTCTTCAAAGGAAGTGGATTTGTCAAGTATGTCAGTTCGATATACCTTAAGGAACTGTGCAATACAGCTAATACCCGATTCATGAAACTGACCAAAAACAGCCTAAGTCTGGAGATCGACGACAACAATACCTTCTGGGTAATTGATTACCTCAATGGTGGCAAAAAGCGCCTCCTCAAAACCCTTTCGGGTGGACAGACTTTTCAAGCCTCATTGTGCCTAGCTCTGGCTTTGGCAGAAAAGGTCAAGACCCTGAACCAGGCAGATCAATCATTCTTCTTCTTGGATGAAGGTTTCGGAGCTTTGGACAAAAACTCACTCCGAGTTGTCTTCGAAACCCTTAAATCACTAAGGCACGAAAATCGTATTGTTGGCATCATTTCCCATGTAGAAGAACTCCAACAGGAAATCGTTGTATATGCGCAAGTGGAGTTGGATCAGGAAAAAGGCTCACAGGTTTCTTACTCATTTTAAAAAATGTCGCTGATTAAAACATGAAAGAAACACCGTCCAAAAACATCTTAAAAAAGTAAAGCCCGAAACCTGTTGGTTTCGGGCTGAGTTGGTTTAGCTTTCAATAAATATTTTTCAGAATTCCTGTTTCAACAATTGTACCAAATTTGGCCTATTGAAGAAAAGGAATTTAAAATCACGACAATATATTTTGATTGACCCATTCTAATTCTTCCTGTCGAATAGTATGGTACGTATCTGGAAATATCAAGGTTTTCATTTTTGCTCCCATCTTTTCAAGTTGATCTGCAGATGCTTCAATCCTTGACAAAGGAACATGCATATCCTGATGACTAGAACCTATGAAAACAGGAGTTCCTTCAAAATTTCCTTTATACTTTGATGGATTTAAATGCTCTCCTATCAATCCCCCTGTAAATGCAATAACCCCTCCCCATCTTTGGGCATTTTGGGCAGCATATTCCAAAGAGAGGCAAGCTCCTTGGGAAAAGCCAATGAAATATATCTGCTCGGAAGCAAACCCTTTTGACTTTACATCAGATACAATACCGTCTATGGTTTGTAAGGATTTGGAAAATGATGGCTCATTGTTCTTATCCGGCGCCATAAAACTGTATGGATACCAGGTATTTCCTGGCGCCTGCGGTGCCACTAATGCAAAACCTTCCAATTGAAGATAATCCGAAAGTTCAAGGATGCTTTGTGTGGTAGCGCCTCTTCCATGAACCATGATGGCTACCTTTTTGGCTTCATTGAGCGGTTTTCCTTTGAACACAATCTCAGGCATAATTTTCAACATTTAGATTGACTTTAGCAAGGCTCCCTTCTATCTTTTCACGGTGAGGTTCTGCCCACAATGGAAGTTTCAACAACTCACCCAAATGCGCCTCATCCTCATCTATTGCAAAACCCGGCTCATCTGTCGCGATTTCAAATAAAACACCCCCCGGCTCTCTGAAATATATGGATTTGAAATAATTCCTGTCTTTCACTTCTGTGACATGCAGGCCATTTTCCATTAATTTTCTTTGTATTTTCAATTGGGTGGATTCATTGTCTGTTCTAAAGGCAATGTGATGGACTGTCCCAGCGCTCTGAATCCCTTGACGACCGTTTTTATCCAATACGATGTCAACAATATCTCCAGGTTTTCCTTCTGTACCATATCGGAAGCGTCCATTTTCCTCACCTATAAACCTGTAGTCCATCAATTCGGTAAGCAACTTTTCGGTCAACTCTTTTGCCTTAAGATTTAATGTCGCCCCATAGAAACCCTTGATGGAATATTCTAATGGTATATTACCATAAGACCATCCTTTTCTGGAATCATTGTCATTTGCCACCAACTCAATTCCCATACCATCATGATCTTCAAACCTGATCACCTTTTCACCAAACCTTGACAAGGGTGTTGAAATCGGGATATTGTACTTACTCAACCTTTCCATCCAATAAGCCAAAGCTGCAGTTGGTATTGAAAAAGCAGTATAAGTAAGTTCCCCAGCACCTTTGGTACCTCTTCTTGCCCCTTCAAAGGGAAAAGTAGTAAATACGGTTCCAGGTGTTCCTAATTCATCTCCAAAATAGAAATGGTAAACATCAGGAGCATCAAAATTGATGGTTTTTTTCACCATTCGAAGTCCCAAAATCCCTGTATAAAAATTGAGGTTTTTTTGTGCATTGCCTGCAATGGCTGTAATGTGGTGTATACCAGTGATCAAGGCTGACATAATCTTTGTTTTTTAGGTTGTTAAAACTTCAATTAATCATGACAACATTGGATTATTGGCAGGGATTGAATTTAACTGCATCCCTGACCAATAACCAATATTCATCAACTAATTAACCGAATTATTGCTTTACAAGTTGTATGCTCAAGATGATTCTCACTTGATCAGAAACCACCACGCTTCCAGCTTCAGTTACAGCGTTCCACATCAAACCGAATTCTTTTCTTGAAATTTTACCTTCGATTTCAAAACCTGCTTTGGTATTACCATACGGATCACCTGCTATACCACCAAAGTCAACATCCATGGTAACTGTTTTGGTAATATCTCTAATGGTCAGATCACCTTTCAATGTACTACCTTCCAGAATTCCTGAGAACGACATTTTAGGGAATTTTTCAGCGTTGAAAAAGTCATCAGATTTCAAATGTCCATCTCTGTCAGACTGATTGGTATCGATGCTATTAATATCCGCTGTGAAAGAAACTTTAGCTCCATTAAAATCATCAGAAGTAGATTCTGCAGAACCTTCAAATTTTCTGAAATAACCTGTAACAGTTGAAATCACCAAGTGCTTTACTTTGAAAGAGACTTCTGAATGCGTTGGGTCAATAGCCCATTTTGTAGTTGTTGTAGTACTCATAATTTTAATCGTTTAGATTGTTATAGTTTATTTTAATATTGTTTTGAATGAATTTTTCTGAATAGTACAGACATTAATTGTCTATACATGTATTATGGTAAATGATTTAACCCCTGAGTTTATCCAATAGAAAATTCAATTGCTCCACTTCTGCTTCACTGAGTTGCACCAATTCTCTATTTAGATTATAGATCGCAGCTTCAAGTCTTTCTAAAACTTCAAGACCTTTATCTGTAATGAGAATATCCACCTGCCTTCTGTCTGTGGGACACTCTTCTCTGATCACCAAATTTTTTAATTTCAGCTTCTCTACTAATCGGGAAGCATTCGACATCTTATTCAACATCCTATCCTGAATGGAAGATACCGTAATTGGATTTCCATTTTGCCCTCTCAAGATTCTAAGGACATTGTACTGTTCCGGGGAAAGGCCAAAAGGCTTGAAAAGACTGCTTTGCTTGGATACAATATGGCCTTGCGTGAATAAAAGATTTACCACAACCTTATTGTAGGGATCCTTAAACTCTTTCTGCTTTATGGCTTCTTCAATCCTCATGCTATACACTGTATATTTTGTTTATGTATTTAATGTATATACACGCAAATGTATAAAAAGGTTCAGATATTTTTTGTTTTTTTTGATATATTTTTTCAAAAAGACCAAATTCAGATTGTATTCACACTTTTTGGAGTTTGAAAAAATTTAAAACCATGATAAAAAAAATTAAAAGAGACTGTCTCGAGGAAGCAACAGTCTCTTATAATACTTGGATTTCTATACAAAACTGTATCAGTTTAATCAAACTGCTGCATCCAATCGCCGATAAGTTTATTGATTTCATCAGGCTTTTCAATGCAACTACTGTGTCCAGCTCCTGGTACCATGTGAAGTCTTGCTTCGGGAATAGACATTTGGATAAATTTGGCTTTTTCTGGTTTGGTCGCTACATCCTCATCACCCACTACCACCATAGTCGGACATTGTATGCCCCTGATTTCATCTTCAACCCCTTTACGGTAAATTACTGCTTCTACAGATTTGGTAATGGTTCTTTTATTGGATTGTAATTCATTTACCCATGTCTTGTATGCCTCCTTGTTCTTAGGATTCTCTAACCAACTCTGGGCAAACATAATCTTCATAACTTCTTTGGCCACTTTCGGAATTACACCTACCCATTTGACAATACCGTTCAGAAACTTGTACTTGGGCAGATTCTCTACTGGTTCGGGATTGGCAGAGGTTTCCAATAAAATCAGACTTTTTATCCTGTCAGGATACCTTGCTGCCAATCGCATCCCTACAAACCCTCCCATAGAAAGCCCAACAAAATGGACCGGTTTTCCAACCAATTTGTCTATCAACTCTAGTGCATCCTCTGTAAGCAATTCCATGTCATAAGCTCCTGAAGTAACCTCTGACTGACCTTGCCCCCTATGGTCATAGGCAATGACCGTGTATTCTTTCTTCAAAAAGTCAATTTGATCCAAAAACATCTTATGGCTCCATAATAACCCATGTGCAAAAACAATTATTTCAGGACCACTCCCTTCTTGAATATAAAAAAGTTTGGTTTGACTAAGTTGAATATGCGGCATTTCTTTTTCTATTGATCCAATAACTGAATTAATTCATCAAACATTGCACCTTAAAACTTGAGCCCTTTTCAAGGAGTTTAAACCCGACGTTTTTCAAGCCTTTGTTAGAAGATAGTCTAAGTTAAGAATTCTTCCAGATTCAAAAATAGTTTGGGATTTGATTTTTGATGCCAAATCCCAAACCCAAAACTTTTTACCAGTCTAATCCTGGCTGTTTAAGTTTCCTTGATTCTTCCCTAGCTTTATGCTGATTCACTATTGTACGTACATCCTCAAGAAGTTGTTTGGCGTCATACACAATCCCGTCCTTAACTGTATATTTAACTCCCCCCACTCTTACAGGCTCATTATTTTCATCAATTCTGATTGCACCTGTTCCATACAAAACCTTCAGGTTTTGCATAGGGTTTTCTTCAAGAATCACAAAATCAGCCAATTTTCCAACCTCCACAGTTCCCAATTCTTTTTCCATACCCAAAGCTTCTGCAGCATGCATCGTGGAAGCTCTGATCACCTCCAAAGGATGAAAGCCTGCTTCACGCAACAACTCCATTTCCCTGATATAGGCAAAACCGTATAACTGATAAATAAAACCAGAATCTGAACCTGTTGTTACCCTTCCTCCCCTGTTTTTGTACTCATTGACAAAGGTCATCCATAGGCGGTAATTCTCCTTCCACTGAATCTCCTCTTCTGTAGTCCAGTCAAACCAGTAGGAACCATGAGATTCCCTGCTTGGCTTGTAAAATCTCCACAGAGACGGCAAAGTGTATTCCTCATGCCATTCAGCTCTTCTGGCTCGCATCAAGTCCCTGTTGGCCTCATAAATATTGAAAGTAGGATCCAAAGTGAAATCCAGATCAAGAAGCTCCTGCATTACTTTATTCCAGTGATCGGAATAAGGAGGTGCTGCCTGCTTCCATAATTTACCTGCTTCAGCAAAGCGATGTTGTTCATTTTGGTAATTATAATCTAAACGGTAGTCCTGGATTGTCCTATTTTCAAACAAGGCCTCTGGTAAACCGTACCAATGCTCCATAGTAGTCAAACCTGCCCTAGCAGAATGAAGCACATTCCATCTGGCAACATCCATTTGGGCATGGTGCATAGAAGACCTTAAGCCAATTCTTTTGTTCTCTTCCAAAGCTGCCTGCATCACTTCAGGCTTCGCTCCAAAGAATTTGATACCATCCGCACCTCTTTTGGCATTGTTGTTCACCCACTCTTTTGCTTCTGCAGCATTGGTAATGGGTTTACCAGCACCCTGCCCAAAGCTGGTATAGGCCAGCAATCTTGGCGCTGTAATGGTATTGGCAGCTGATTTCCTCTTATGATCCAAGACCCAATCCAAACCATTCCCTGCTGATGGGTCTTTCACTGTAGTAATTCCATGTCCCATCCAAAGCTTAAACACATATTCTGCAGGAGTGCCTTGCCCCGAGCCACCAATATGCCCATGCATATCGATAAAACCAGGAAGTAAATAATGACCTTCCAAATCCATCACCTTATCGTTGGGACCTGCCTTTGGTCTTCTTTCTTCTTTGATCGGTAATCCCGGATAACCCACCGTTCTTACTTCAGCAATCTTATTTTTCACCACTACAATGTCAACCGGCCCTATCGGTGGCGCACCGGTTCCATCAATCAATGTTACCCCTCGGATGATCAAGCGATCAAAGGGACCATCTCCCTCTTTTCTGTCAGGGGATGGCATTATTTGTGCAAATGCTGTGTAAGGTAAGATTACCAGGCCCACAAGGAGCCAGAAAACTGTTTTTTTCATAGAAACTGGTGGTTTATTGGATTAAATTACCTGAATTAAAAAGAATAAAAAAACCGATTATCATAATTGCCATGATAATCGGTTTTAAGTTAATGATTTCAGCTTTAGACGGTTATTCCACCATCAATTCTCTAACAATTCCAAGCCTTGTCTGATCCCTTTTTCTGTCGCAGGCAAGCCTCGCTGCATCCAAGCAGGCATTGGGGCGTCTTTGAGATAATGATCAAAGAATTGCATCATTCGGTTTTGGAAATCAATCCTGTTTTCACGTTTGACAGGCCAATGTGGCTCCCCATTATAATTAAGCATCCAAGCCGGTTTGTTGAGTCTCCTCATCGCTAAGTACATCTCGATACCCTGATACCAAGGCACATGGCCATCAGCATCGTTATGCATCAAGAGCAATGGCGTTTCGATTTTATCTGCATAGAAAAGTGGGGAGTTCTCAATATACAGCATTGGCTTTTCCCAAAGTGTTCCACCCAACCTAGACTGGGTTTTCTCATATTGGAAAGTACGTGCAAGACCGGTCTCCCAACGTATACCGCCATAAGCACTGGTCATGTTGGCCACAATCGCACCTGCTTCCGCAGCCCTGAACAGGTTGGTTTTGGTCAGGATATATGCTGTCTGATAACCACTCCAGCTATGTCCCTGAATACCTACACGCTTTTCATCCACGAAACCTTGATCTATCAAATAAGTTACTCCAGGCATAATCGCATTATAAGCACTCTCCCCTGGATAACCGATTTTGTACACTACATCCGGTACAAAAATCAGGTAATCATTGCTGACATACATGGTACGGTGTACCGCAGATCTGATAGGTTCAGGCTTATGGTGTTGGTGTAGGGTATTTGAAAATTTCTCATAATAAAATATCACCATTGGATATTTTTTATTGGGATCGAAGTTTTCAGGTTTATACAAAATTCCTTCCAACGGAATGTTATCCAATGACCTCCAAGTGACGATTTCAGCAGTCCCCCAAAGATAATCTGACTGTTGTGGATTGGCTGTACTTACCTTTTTTGGTTTACCAAATCCATGATCAGCCACATACAAATCAGGGAACTCCTGGAAATTTTCTCTGGTATACAACAAGAATTCCGCCTCTTTTGCTTTCTCTATCAGGTTGTACCTATGGGCAGATTTCACTAATATGGTAGGATTGGCACTATTGGCAGTCCACCTCGCAAAACCGGCATCTTTATTTTTCTCATCAAAAACCGATAGCAACATTGGCTTGCTCAGATCGATAAACCTTTCTTCAGTATCCAATCTCTCATAGCGATAAGTAGTCTTATTCTCTCTACCATTCTTGGTCAACCTTTCTGCCGCTTTTTCACCTTTAGGATCAACTTTCCAGATATCATATCTATCATATAAAAGAAGACTCTCTTCATTCAAAGTCCATCCTGCAAGCCCATATGATGAAGGATAATCCGGCAAATCATTCTCTTCATCCCCAAAGGAAACCTGTAGGTCTTTTGTAAGATTAACGGTCTTACCTGAGGCAAAATGATGGCTGTACCATGCAGTATCCTGACTGCTGTACCAATACACAAAGTTGGCATCAGGAGAAAGCCTGGCATTTCCCTTTACCTGCTTGGCAATCAGGTTACTTTTACCAGTACCAAGGTCTACACTATACAAATCACTGAAAGAACTGATATCCCAAGTACGCAACATACGGTATTCACGGTCATCTACACCAAGCGCCATCTTACCTTTACCTTCGGCATCTATCCTAACTTCTGCAATTTCAGGGGAACTTAATTGTACTAGTTTCTTGGACTCAAGATCCATTACAGCCAGATAACTCTTTCTTCTTTCCCTATCTACTCTTCTGTTTTGCTCCGGGTAGATGTAGTCATCCTGCCAATGCCAAACTTCCACCTGAACCATTTCTTCAGGCAGCAAAGTGGTGTCTTTCAAGATTGGTTGTGGATTAGTACCCAAAAACAACCTTTTGCCGTCTTTTGAGAAATTAGGATTGTAGTTCTCAGAAATTAACCAAGTTTCAGGAACCCCCGAAGTCTTTTCATCCGCAAGGACTGTTGCTGCTCCATTACCTTTTTTCCAGTACATCAACTTAGGTTCACGAAGCAAAGCTTTAGTCGTGTCAATGTCAGCAATAAAGGCTATCTGTTCACCTGCTTCATCAATGCTTAGGTACTTATATTTGTGTTTAGGATGTCCTTCAAATACCTGAGTAGTCACTCCTGAGGTAAGGTCATGCCAATACACACCTGCTTTTACATCTGCATCATTACCAGAACTCATAAACAAAAGACCCGAACCATTTTCTGCAAAAGCATAGTCTTTCACATAAGCAAAGGTCTTCTCACTGCCATCAGCCAAATTCTTCAAGATCAGAGGGTACCCATTTTCATCAGAAATCTTCTTGGATTTGGATTTACCCTCTCCGTTATTGGTTTCTCCTGTTGGGCTTTCAGACTGGTATGCCAACCACCCTCCTGCTTTTTTCGGAATTTTAAAAGATTTTGCCTGAGGGATCTTGGTAGTTGACCTGGTTGTAAAATCAAAGATTCCTAAAGAATCTTTGGGCATTTCCTCCTTCTTCTTCTTGAGCCTACGTAGCTGTGTCAGGCTATCCTTTTGGGCCTGGATAAGGAAAGCGGCATGCTTACTGTCAGCACTTAGCTGGATATTTTTAGCCCTTTCTACTGAAAACTGGGTATTCTTGGACAAATCCTGAAAGATTACTTTTCCATCCCCATCTTCCGGATTGAGCGTATATACCACATGTTTTCCATCAGACGTAAGCTGTCGAAAAGTAATACTTTTCCACTCATCATATGCCGACTGGGTTAATGGTTTTTTGACTTTTTGTACTGTACTACTGCGTCTTTGGGCAGAAGCAGGAAGTACAACAGCAATCACCAATAAAACTGATAATAATCGTTTCATCATACTATTTGGAATTTTGACTTGAAATTAGGCCATTCTTGAAAGATAAAAAAACCGCTTATCCTTTTTGGAAAAGCGGTGTAATCAATCTTTCTAATAGAAAATCAGTTTTTCCTAAATGTATACCTCAAACCGAGATTCCCCCTAAGGCTTGTGTAACCATCAGAAAAAAAGTTCGGTGTAGCCTCCATGACAACTGCAAAATTCCGGTTATTCTCAATGGGTTTGATGGTGAATCCTATCGGAACACCGAATCTGGGATTCCCAGAAAAATAATACCCGGCCATGATACCTACATGAAAATTAAACCAGTCATCTCTATATACATTTCTATTCACTGAGCCCTCTATCCCAAATTGAGCCTCGAGAATATCTGATGCAGTAAACCTAAGTTCACCGAAATATTTCCTATCTATGTCCGTCCCAATACCTACTTGCCCCAGAATTCCACTATGATAAATACCTGCATATGTGGGACGCAAGGCACTTTGTGCCTCAACTTTAGTACAAAACATTATTGAAAAAATAACAACAAACAAATACTGATTATTTAGCCGCATAAAATATTTAATTTAGATAATATGCTAAAGTAATAGTTTTTTCTTTTCGAACTTTAGTTTCAGACTTTTTTCCTCTTTATGTTGAAACATCAACTTAATTCCCCCTCAAAATCTCCATGGGAGTCATTTTAACAATGTTTCTACCATTGAGCCAACCCAAAATCACCGTCAGCAGGGTAATGCATACATACACAATGAATGCTTCCTCATAAGCTCCTCTAAATGGCAACTCAAACACAAATTTGCTCAGTAAAAACGTCGCCAACAGGGACAGTAAGACACCACTCAGGGAAGCCAATGAGCCCAAAAAGAAATATTCTAAAGTATTGATTTTATTAACAGTCCCACTATCTGCACCAAGTGTTCTCAATAAAATGCTTTCCCTCATTCTTTGGTACTTACTGATGATCAATGAACTGATCAATACCAGAATTCCCGTGATGATGCTAAAGAATGCCATAAACTGAATTACAAAACTAATTTTGCCCAAAATCTCCTCCAATGTCTCCACTATAGCACCTAGATTGAGTACAGATATATTAGGGAACTCACGGACAATTTCTGCTTGCATATCTGCTGCCTGCCTGTCGTTTTTGGTTTTGGTGATCACGACATGAAACTTAGGAGCATTGTTCAACACGTTATCCGGAAACAAAACAAGGAAATTGGTAGAAACCTGATTGAATTTGACGTCCCTTAGACTCCCCACATATGTAGTGATAGGCCTTCCCTGAACGTTAAAAATTATTTCATCTCCCAATTTGATACCTGTCCTCATGGCATAACCTTGATCTACTGAAATAAAAACAGAATCTTCTGGATTGACTACTCTTCTCAATTCCCCTTTCAACAAACGCTCTGAGTCGATCAATGAATCCCTATAGGTCACCCTGAATTCCCTGTTGTACAAGCCTCTCGACCTTCTTTCTTCTTCAGGTAATTCTTCATTGGCTTTTTTGGTCAATCCGTTGATGGACTCTAATCCCATAGTCACGATCGGCACCTGCTGCATCACGGGCAACCCTTTAGACTCCACTTTCTCCAAAACAGAAGCCACCTGATGGGTTTGAATATCAAAAAGCAACATATTGGGCTGATCTTCCTTATCTGCAAACTTGGCTTCATCCAACAATTGATTTTGGACAAAAAACAAGGTGCTGATCATGGCTGTACCCAGTCCGATGGTAGCAATTAAAGCTACAGTTTGGTTATTGGGTCTATAAAGATTGGCCAAAGATTGACGGACAGGGTAAACCAATGAAATAGGCAGGAACCTCTTAATCAGCCACATAATCCCCAAAGCCACTGACCATAGGATCAGAAAGGCAAACACCACAAATCCTGTAAATCCCAATGCTTCTTTCCAACCGTTCAACAGCAGGTAGCTGAATCCAAATACAAAAATCAAAATCCCCGCTATTACTCCCCAGCGAAGTGCATCTTTATTGATTTTTGTTTCTCCTTCATCCGGTCTCAATGTAGCCATTGGGGACACTTTCCTGATTTTTAGAAGAGGTAAAAGGGCGAATAGCAAGGAAACCAATAGTCCTGTCAGAATTCCAAAACCAACACTTCCCCAAGAAACAGCAACATTCACCTCCACTGGAAGAAAATCCTCAAACACAGCAGGCAGTACAAACTGCAGTAAAGTCCCAAGCAATGCCCCTAGTACGGAACCAGCCAATCCCATGATCATAATCTGCACAAGGTATATAGCCATCGCAGTCCAGGCAGTCACCCCTAAGCATCTTAAAACTGCCACTGAAGCTAGTTTTTCTTTCACAAAAACATTAACTGCACTCGCTACTCCTACACAACCAAGCAACAAGGCAATGAATGCCACTAAACTCAAAAAATTAGAAAGATTATCAAAAGAACGGCCTGTCCTTCTCCTCCTATCCTCTACAGTATCTGCGTCTACTTTTTCACTTTCCCAAGTTTCTTCATATTTCTTCACCAATTCTTCAGGATTGACTTCATCTGCTAACTGGTAATATCGCTGGTATTTCAATCGGCTGCCATATTGAATCAAACCGGTGGCCTCTACATATTCCATTGGAATATAGACTGCAGGTGCAACGGTCGCTGTGATTCCTGTTTGACCAGGTGCTTTCTGTAATTCTCCCTCAATAACAAAAGTCAGCTCACCAACTTTGATACTATCCCCTACTTCTGCATTGAATTGTGCCATCAGGATTTTCTCCACCAAAGCTTTTCTCCCCCCTTTTCTGAATGTCGACTGTGCTTCGGCAGGCGTTGTTTCCAATTGGCCATAAAAAGGAAAGTCCCCTTCCAAAGCCCTAACTTGGGTCAGCCTACTTTCATCTGTTGCCGGAAAAGCTACCATACTGGCAAAATTCACCTCATTGGCAACTTGAACAGCCAATGTGTCCGTTGGCTGTTCCCCTATTGGACTGCTTTTATCCAATACCAGGTCTGCGCCGACCAATTCTTTTGATTGTCGGTCTATGTCTTTTTTAAGATTTTCACCAAAAGAGCTGATCCCTACCAAGGCAGCAATACCCACCACCATGGAGGAAACGAACAAAAGCAGTCGGGAAAAATTTTTTCTGAAATCTCGAACCGCCATCTTAAGAACCCAACCAAAATCAACCATGGTTACCCTCCTGGATTTTACCTCCCTTGATATGAATGATTCTATTTGTCCTTTTTGCCAATTCAGAATCATGAGTAACCAAAATCAAAGTTGTCCCCAAATCCTTATTGAGATTAAAAATCAAATCCTCTATCATCTCCCCTGTTTCCGTATCCAAATTCCCTGTAGGCTCATCTGCAAAAAGGATTTTAGGTTCATTGGCAAATGCCCTGGCAATCGAAACACGCTGTTGCTCTCCACCCGAAAGCTGTGTAGGATAATGAGTATTCCTATCTCCTAGACCTACTTTTTCCAATAAAGCCATGGCTTTTTCCTTAGCGTCTTTTCTTTTCTTCAACTCCAATGGAACCATTACATTTTCGAGTGCTGTAAGCGTCGGCAGCAACTGAAAGTTCTGAAATATAAAACCTACGTATTGATTTCTCACAGCAGCCCTTTGATCTTCTGTAAGTTTTTCAAAAGCATTTCCATGCAACACTACTGAACCTGTGCTAGCGGAATCCAACCCTGCGCACAACCCCAGTAATGTAGTTTTCCCGCTTCCTGATGGGCCTACAATCGCTATACTTTCCCCTGCATGAATTTCAAAATTCACATCATCCAGCACAGTCAGCTTTCTACTGCCACTTTGGTATGTTTTGGAAACGTTTTTTACACTCAAAATGCTCATGAAAATTCAATTTTAAAGTCTTGGGATATAGAACACCAAGAGATGGATAAAAGGTTTTGATTTGGCCATTAAATATAAAGCTATTGCATTGGCTTTGAACAAAATTCCAAGAAAATAGTAATTTTGAAAAAATACCGAACCATGATCAAACAGTTTTTGGGCATTTTCGCCATAGCCATATTTACTTTCGCCTGTTCTCCAAAGTCTGAAAAAACCGTCCCACCTGTTTCTCAGGAAGAAACTACCGTTAAGAAAGAACAAAAACTCATCTTATTCTTTGGAAACAGCCTGACTGCAGGATATGGTATAGAACTGGAAGATTCATTTACCGGTTTGGTTGCACAAAGGATTGACAGCTTAGGCATGGATTATCGGGTAATAAATGCCGGACTTAGCGGGGAAACAACTGCCAGTGGATTGAGCCGTTTGGATTGGTTTTTGGAAGAAGAACCATACATTTTTGTATTGGAATTGGGCGGAAATGATGGATTGAGAGGTATTACCCTATCCGAAACCAAAAAAAACCTGAAGGCCATGATCCAATTGGTCAAGGCTAAATATCCCGAGACCATAATCATTTTGGCTGGAATGCAGATCCCTCCAAATATGGGACAGGAATACATCAAAGAATTTGAGGAAATTTATCCCCAAGTGGCGGATGAAGAAAAAGTAAAATTGATCCCATTTCTATTAGATGGTGTGGCAGGCAATCCTGATTTAAATCTTCCTGACGGTATCCACCCTACAGAAGAAGGTCACCTAATTGTTTTTCAAACAGTTTGGGAAAACCTGAAGGATTTACTCTGAAACCCATATTAATTGATCCCTTTATTAGAGAAAAGAAAATACTTTCTTTAAAAAACCATTTTTTAGCACTGTGTAGCTGAAGTACATCTTGACTTCTCTGATTTCTCTAAATTTAAGGTCTAAAAAATCAAAAATTTGTAAAGTATGATGTCGTAAAAATTAAGGAAATTCTTTTCTATGGAATTACTTAATATTCTTGACTTGATTTGCATATACTTACCAATCCTGCTTAAATATTGATCCCAATCCATCCAATTCAGTCTGTCTAGTTTGAGGTTTTGATTTTTTTTCCAAACTTGATGGAGAAATATAAAAATTTTCTAAAAGATGAGTTTTGAGATCAAATCAAACGCTGAAACTTACGATGTCATCATTGTAGGTTCGGGAGCCGGAGGGGGTATGGCTAGCAAAATCCTTTCAGAAGCAGGTTTATCTGTTGCTGTACTGGAAGCTGGTGGAGATTTTGACCCTGCCAAAGAGGAAGACAGAACACAGTTAAGACCACCTTGGGAATCTCCAAGAAGAGGAAGCGGAACAAGGGTCAGACCATTTGGAGATTTTGATCAAGCTATTGGAGGTTGGGATATTGAAGGCGAGCCTTACACCAGAGGTGAAGGAAGTTCATTTGATTGGTTCAGATCAAGAATGGTTGGAGGTAGAACCAATCATTGGGGCCGTATTTCCTTACGTTTTGGCCCAAATGATTTCAAAAGAAGAAGTATCGATGGCATGGGAGATGACTGGCCAATAGGATATGATGATCTCAAACCGTACTATGATAAAGTAGATAAATTAATCGGTGTCTTTGGTTCAAAAGAAGGCTTTTATAATGAGCCAGACGGCTTTTTCCTGCCACCCCCAAAGCCACGATTACATGAGCTATATATTATGCGTGGTGCGAAAAAGGTGAATGTACCGGTAATTCCGGGCAGGCTATCCATGCTGACCAGACCCATCAATAATGAAAGAGGGGTTTGCTTTTTCTGCAACCAGTGTAACCGTGCCTGCCAAGCTTATGCTGATTTTTCTTCGGGAACATGTCTGATTAAGCCAGCTATGGCTAAAGGTAAAGTGGATCTCTACACCATGGCCATGGTCAGGACTGTCACTACTGATGAGAGCGGAAAAGCCACAGGGGTTTCTTTTGTGAGCAAAGTAGACATGAAGGAATACAAACTCCGCTCTAGAGTAGTCGTCCTCGGCGCTTCTGCCTGTGAGTCTGCCCGGATTATGTTAAACTCAAAATCCCAGAGCCATCCAAATGGTGTGGGCAACAGTAGTGGGATGGTAGGTAGGTACCTGCATGATTCCACTGGTGCTGACCGCATGGGAATCATGCCCGATCTGATTGACCGAGAGCGGTATAATGAGGATGGAGTCGGCGGAATGCATGTCTACACGCCTTGGTGGCTTGACAACAAAAAACTGGATTTTGCTCGTGGTTATCATATAGAATATTGGGGGGGAATGGGAATGCCTTCCTATGGTATTGGTTTCTCGATGGATAATATGAGAAAATACCTCAAAGACGAATTTGGTAATCCAAGTCCTAACGGAGGCTATGGCGAAGGATTGAAAAAAGACATCAGAAGAATTTATGGCTCCACCCTAGGAATGTCTGGACGGGGTGAAAGTATTCCACAATACAGCAACTACTGTGAAATAGACAACAATGTGGTAGATAAATTTGGCATTCCGGTATTGAAATTCCATTACAAATGGACTGACCAAGAGGTCAAACAAGCCAAACACATGCAGGATACTTTTGAAGAAATCCTGACAGAGGCCGGTGCTGTTCTTTTAGGTAAAAAACCAGGAGCCGACACGCTTTATGGCTTGGCCACTCCTGGGAGGATCATTCATGAAGTAGGTACCACAAGAATGGGCAATAATCCCTCCACTTCTGTACTGAACAGCAATTGTCAGGCCCATGATTGTCAAAACCTCTTTGTGGTGGATGCAGGTCCTTTTGTATCCCAAGCGGATAAAAACCCAACCTGGACCATTTTGGCCCTAGCCTGGAGAACATCTGAGTACATTGTGAATGAATTGAAAAAGAAAAATATTTAATACCGGAGCCATGAACAGACGAGAAAACCTAAAACTCCTTTTCACCGGATCCCTGGCATCCGGATTCCTCTTGACCCACTGCAGTCCCAAAGACAAAGCAGAGGATTATTCTCCTAAAATAATAGGAGGCACTCCTGGTGGCCGTACTGAGGAAGAGATTTTAAGAGACCAAAAATTACTTTCAGAAACTTTCTTTACAGAGCAGGAAAGAAAAAAGCTGGATATTTTGGTGGACATCATCATGCCTGCCGACAGTGAATCAGGAAGTGCTACAGAAGCGGGTGTTCCTGATTTCATAGAATTTATGATGAAAGACTATCCCGGCTACCAGACTCCTATGAGAGGAGGATTGATGTGGCTGGATAATTACAGCAATGATACTTATGGCAGAACTTTCCTTGAGCTTTCCAATAAAGAAAGAATGGAAGTTATTGATCTGATCGCATGGCCAGATAAAGCATCACCTGATTTGAAGGGACCTGTCATGTTTTTCAATATGCTGAGAAACCTAACTGCAACAGGCTATTTCACCACAGAAATAGGGTTCAAATATTTGGGTTACCAGGGTAATATCCCAAATGCATGGGATGGGGTACCGGATGAAGTTTTGAAAAAACACGGTCTTGAATATCCTGAAAAATATAATTCTGTTTACCTAAAAGTAGAAGAAAGGGGAACAATAGCTCAATGGGATGATGAGGGAAACCTAATAGGTTAAGTTTTTCAATATGGGTTGTCACTTTTGCGACAACCCATATTTTTTTGATTTCTTTAAAAAAGCCGAGCTAACTAAACTGATCATTTCAAAAAAATATTTTTTTCTAAATCTTTATTTTTTTGCAACCTTTAGACTCCAAATCGAATCAATCCCATTATTGATCCCAAATTTTCATGAAAACAAATCAGGTTTCAGTTTTTATCCTTCTTGCATTGATTATCCTTAGTGCGTGCAGTAAGTCCGTCACTTTGAACCGTATGGTTCCTGCAGAAATCAGTGTTCCAAATCACGTTCAAAAATTATTACTGGTAGATAGAACTGCTCCCCAAAATGAAGGACTGGCAGTTTTGGAGGGAATGATTAGCGGAGAAGCTCCTTTTGAAGTCAAAAATGCTGCTGAGGCAACATTGAATACCGTCCAACAGGAACTAAATACTTCTCCGCGTTTTGAGGTAATTAGAGCAAGGGAAAGATTAAGAGGTGGCTTGTTCGCACAGACATTCCCTATCCCCTTGACATGGGAGCAAGTGGAGGCACTTTGTGCTCACTATGGAACCGATGCGGTTTTGGTACTGGAAAAGTTTTCATCAGACTTTATCGTGACTGATAAAAAGAAAGTCATCAAAAAAACCGTAGGCACAGGGAAAGATGCAAGGTCGGTAGAGGTTGATGGTATTTCCATGGAAGGAATTGCCTCTGTCAGTGCTGGGTTTAGGCTATATGAACCTGTATCCAAAAACATTTTCGATCAGGTCAATTACGACAAAACCAACCTTTGGTCCGCCGAGGCAGAAACCAGAACCCAAGCGGCTGCCTTATTGATCGACAAAGTACGTGCAACACAGTATGTGGGCAGAATGGCAGGATCAAGCTATGCCAGGAGGATTGCTCCCATGAATGTTTCCATAAGCCGTACCATGTATGAAAAACCAAAATCAAAACCAAATTTGGCCAAAGGGTCTAGGTTGGCACAAGTTGGGCAGTGGGAAGCGGCACTTGACAGCTGGCACAATGGTCTGAATCAAATAAATGACAACAAATCCGGGGGAAGATTATGTTACAATCTAGCATTGGGCTATGAAGTCATGGGGGATTTGGAAGAAGCCAAATTTTGGGCTGGAAAGGCATTTACAGATTTTGGATTTAAAAAAGGCCGAGAATATGCCAGACAATTGGAGCAGAGGATATTTCAGGATGAAATACTAAGACAGCAATTGGCTAGGGACTAAAAGTCTTTAATGTTTGGATTTATAAGTAAAATTTTCGCTATCATAGTTTTTCGGGTTCACTGCCAGCAATGCTCAATCACGATGAAATGATATTAAGAAAAGTCATCCCTTAAAACCCTTTATGTGCGAAGAACAGTTCTGTTCTTCCAATATCCTACCCAAGTAGGAAGGATGGTCTGAATTTTTTTATTATTTTAGAAAAAATTGCCTTAAACCATGAATCTAAAAATTCAATACTTTTGGTCGGCTTTATTTTTTTGGAGCCTGATATCCTGTCAAGAAAATCGGGAAATAAAGGTAATTTCAAATGATTTCTCTGTGGAAATAATTGATTCCGCAAAAGTGGACTATCTTGGCCAGGTAAATGCAACGGATTTCCAGAAAGGCAAAGGGCTTTTCTTCGACAGAAAAACCAACACCTTACTGCTCTTTGACAGTACAGGGAAAATATTACAGCAGAAAACATTTCCTAGTGAAGGTCCTGAATCAGTGAGTTATATAGGTGGAATGCGCTTTCAGCCATCTGGAAAGATCGTGGTCACAACCCTGGTTGGGGACATTGCCCTTCTACGAGAAGACCTGAGCTTGGAAAGAAAAATACAAATGCCCTTTACTACCGAACTTAGGGATATGATGGGCAATGCAAGAACTTTTGATTTCTATGAAAACAAAATCCTGATTTTCTACCCTGGAAGAAATGGTAAAAATCCTTATCTGAGGGATTTTTGGAGAGAAAATCCACTGATAGAGCAAGTGGACCTGGAAGCAGGGAAGGTCAAACCCATGATCAGGCTATCTCCAGAAAGCAAGCACCAAAGCGATTTTTATTACGAAAGGCCATTTCCAAAAGTGGCTATCCATGGAAATTTACTTTACCTACACTTGGATACCGAATCGCTGATAACGGTTTATGACCTGGAAAAAGACGGTGAATTGCTGGAAACACTCGATTTCAGTCCCTCCAAATATGTACAGTGGGAAGGCCAAAAAGAACAAGTGGGATATGTATCAGGAAACTTTATGTCCCGAGCAAGATCACACAATGTATATGCATTACCACAGGGTTTGATCATTCATTACGATGAGGGCATCAATCAGGATGCCTTTATGAATGCCGGCCTAAAAGACAAAAATAATTGGTACAAAATCCCCGATATACAAAAGAAATACCTCAGGATCTATGAGCCTGAGTTAGGTTGGTCCAATGAAATCGTCGTACCTCCAATTATTTCAATGATCATGAATATTGAAGATTTGGACAAAGCCTTTTATGCGATCAGAAGCGATGAATACCTGGGTGAAGAACAGGAGTATGTAACATTGTATAAGCTGAGACTAAAAAGGAATCAATGAAAAAAACCATTACACTTGTCGAATCTGGAAAATCAAAAGAAAGAACTTCCTCAGGCTCACTTTTGATTGCCTGTTTGTTAACAATATTTCTTGCTTCCTGCGCAACGGAAAATGCAAAAAGCATCAAGCTAGAAAAATTCATTCTTCAGAAAACCGATTCAATTCTGGTGGATTACGAAGGTGTATTCTACCTCAGGGATTATCATCCTGAAAAAGATGTTTTTTTGGCCGAAGATTATCAAAACAATCGCCTGATTGAGTTCAACAGAGATGGAGATATCGAATACCAGATCAATTGGCATCAAGACGGTCCTGATCGATTGGAAGCTTATCCGGTCGGAATCAATTATATAGGTGACAGCATTGCTTTTATTCTTCCCCAAAATCAAATCGTGTTTCTCAATAAATCTGCTAAGATCACTGGAAAAATCCCTTTTGGGGCAGGTTCTTTTTATATAAATGGCCTTACTGGGGATAATATTTTCAAACTGGGGGGCAATTTCGTCTACCTCCGCCCCGAAAACATGGAAATGATAGAAAACTACGACGATTTGTTTGGATCAGCTTATTCCAAACCTATTCTTGAAATATTCGAAGCCTCTTCCAAACAACGAAAATACACCATGCCTTTTCCAACGGGGAGCATTTACCAACCTGGGAGCTACAGGTTTTGGACATTCCCGACGATCAAAAAGAGAAGGGCAGATTACTTTTTGTTTTTCCATGCTGAACCATGGTTCTACCACTATAAGCAAATAGAAAACGAAATCCTCTTCCAACAAAAAGTCAGTCTCCCTGATACCAAATTTGTACAAAGAAAGGCCGTGTCCATGAATCAGTCTGACAAATATTGGGATATCAATGGAAACATCATTGAAGGAAGAATCACTGGGCTTTATCCGCTAGAAAAGGGCATCCTGGTCATTTACCGAAAAGGTTTGGATGAAAATATAACCTCGGGCTACAACACAGATGACCGGGAGGTTAGACGGATGCTGGACGACAATCACAATCCTTATTTATGGGCCTTTTTTGATTACGAAATGGGTGCTATTACTTGGAATCAAGCCTGTCCCGAAGGGATCATTTGGACTTCATCTTATACAAAGAATGGAGAAATCGTGGGCCTGAAAGACCAAGAGTTTCACGGAAAAGAAGAAAAACACCAAACCTTCTACCTTTACAAGCCCGTACAAACAAATTATGCGGCAACTTACTTTTAAAAAAACCAAACGATGTCAAAAAACTATTTCAACTCTGCATTAATTGCGCTCGCTCTTTTTTCAATCCTTGCTTGCAGCCGAAAGGAGCTTGAGAGCTCAGCTGACACAAGTCCTAAGAGCTACGGGGTGGAAATACTGGACTCTCTTGTTGTGGACTACATTGGCTTACTGTCCTGGTCTCACATTAGTCCAGATGGCAGAAAATTTCTGGCCATGGACCTTCAGAAATCAGACGTACTTCTTATTGACAACGAAGGCCAAATCCTACAAACTCTCAATAAATCCGGAGATCAGCCTGAAAGTATTGGCCCCAATTTGATGGGCAGACCACAATTCAGAAATGATACGGAGATCGCTTTTTTGGGAACCAAAGGCTTATTCCTATTCGATTTAAGGGGTAATTTAAAGCAACAATTTGAGCCTGACTTTAATCCCATTATGAATTTCATCATTTTAAATGCAGATGTTTTTCAGTTTAGGGATCCAAACTTTGCCCTTGGGCTAATGGCAGGAAGAAACACTGAAGGTTCTGGTTTTTATGAATCTACTGAAGGCACCAAATTTGAAGCCATTGACCTGTCAAAGGGCTCATATTTGGGAGTCATTCCTTTTCCGGAAAATTCAAGATTCAAAGCCTCTGAAATTTTCCCTGTCACCAATACCGTACCTCTACTAAGAACGACCAAAGAAGGCTTGTACATTGCCTTTAAAAATGAGTCTAAGATATTTTTCTACAATTGGGATGATCTGAATAAACCTTCAAAGGAAATCCAATTGCAGGTAGACAACTTCCAATTGATCAAAGGAAAGGATCCCAAATCAGTGAATCAAAACATGATCAGTTTTGATACCAGGGAATTTGCTTATGGGGCTATCAATCAACTTATTTGGGTGGATGGTCAATTATTGATCAACTACAGTCCAGGACTTTCAGATGAGGAATATGAAAGGATCACAAATGGCATCAGTGATTTTCAGGAAATATTTAATTTGATCGGCGAGAAAAATCAGTCTCAATGGGCAGTAGTATCAGAAGACGGAAGCCTCACTCCCATAGAAATTCCCGGTAAACTAGGCCGAATTGAATTTGTAGACCAAGAAGGCAACTTTTGGATCTCCCCCAATAGAACTGAAATGGAAAGGGATTATGAGGTACTATTTAAGGCAAGATTGAGGTAATTCTCTTAATACACGACAAAAACTACCTCATTCTACTAATCAAATAATTTCCTGGGTACAAAGTAAACCTCATGCTGCCGAAACTTTTTTCCTTGACGAAAAGTATATACTTTTATGATATACTCATATGGACATGAAAACCCTTTCTCTCAAATTAGACGATGCCATTTTCGAAGAGACTGAAGAGCTTCTTTCCAAAATGGAAAAATCCAGAAACCGCTACATCAATGAAGCTTTGGATCACTACAACAAAATCCAAAAAAGAAAACTTCTTGAAAAATTATTGGCCAATGAATCAAAGCTCGTAAGCACTGAATCTTTAAACGTTTTGGATGATTTTGAGCAATTTGAAGATGAGGAAAGTTATAAAATTTGAGATTTGGATTGCAAATCTTGATCACAGATTCGGAACTGAAGCAGGCAAGACACGGCCCGTTTTGATAGTGCAAACAGACTTGCTCAACAAAGTCCATCCTTCGACCTTAGTTTGTCCAATCAACACAAATGTACAGCCTGCCAGCAGAGTCTTGCGTGTTCAACTCACGAAAGGAATGGCAAACTTGGAACAAGATTGTGACATCATGATCGATCAATTGAGAGTCATTGATAACAGAAGATTTCTCAAAAAAATCGGTACAATCCCCGAAGCCCAAGCCAAGAAAGTAAACGAAAACCTGCTTATAGTCCTCGATCTTGTATAAAAAAACGAGGCTACCCATTCGGCAGCCTCGTTTTGACCATTAAGGTTCCAGCTGGAAAATCAGTCTTTGGGAGCTCTAAACATCCATTTTTATTTTATTTCAACATTGTTACCAGTGTATTTAAGACAAAATCCGAAATAAACTCCGACCTCCCCCTATTTCCAGCTATTTCAACTTTATTTCCCCTTATTTCAACTCTGAAACCTCATTTTATCTGCTCCAGCAACTCCTTCACCGCTGCCTCAATCTGGGCATCCTTACCAAATAGGATTTCCTCAAATGGCGTAGCTACTTTAATATCTGGTTCCAGTTGGAGATTCTCCAATGGCCTATCTTCAGCAACACCGTAGAAGGCAATCATAGGTATCCCGAATACAATTGTAGGATCAATCTGTGTTTCCCACCATACAGCTGTACTGGTACCTGGGACCGGCATACCGATGAGTTTACCGATTCCCTTAGCCCGATAAGCATATGGGAAGGCATGGGCATCTGAGTAATTGCTCTCACTCATCAATACTACGCTTGGTTTGGCCCACTTGTCACGGGGTTCGCCTCCCCTAGCTACAAAACCATAAGGCCTGAAGGTCGCGTAAGGTTTCCCATCAAGGAAGTTGGAAAGATCCTCATGCAGCCAACCCCCGCCATTGAATCTGGTATCTACAATCAATGCTTCTTTATCAGCATTTTTTCCCAAAACTTCATCGTAAACGGTACGGAAACTGTTGTCATTCATACCTTGTACATGTACATAGCCTATCCTTCCATTGCTCAGCTTGTCCACCATTGCACGCATGCTCTCTGTCCATCTTTTATAAAGGAGCCCATTTTCTGCACCTTGGGAAATAGGCTTAACTATTTCCTCCCATCTTGTTTTTGAAGCTGGATCATAAAAACTCAACAGAACATTTTTGTCTGCCTTTCTATTGAGGAGCATGTTCCAATCAAAATTCAGGATAATCTCTATCCCATCAATTTTCTCTATGACATGACCGGCCTTCACTTTACTTTCCGCCCTATCCAATGGACCACCTGTGATTACTTCTGTAATTTTAAGGCCATTATCCTTTGAACTCTCATCGTAGAATAATCCTAGTGAAGCAGTTTGGTCACCATTATCTGACCTGTGTGAATACCTACCTCCTGTGTGGGAGCCATTCAATTCACCCAAAATCTCGCTCAACAATTCCTGGAAATCATAATTATTGTTGATATGTGGAAGGAAGCGGGCATAAGTAGCCCTGTACATATCCCAATCAATTCCATGTAGTGTAGGGTCATAAAATTTCTTTTTCACCTGTCTCCACGCATGGTGGAAGATATATTCACGCTCAGAAGTAGCATCTAAGACCATTTCTTCACTAATTCCAATGTTACTTAGTTTGCCATTTCCTGTCTCAATCTTTGAAAGTCTTCCATTTGCAAGGACAAATAAATTTTTGCCGTCTTTATCCAATTTTATAGTGCCTGGTCCCGAATTGGTTTTTGCCAAAGACTTCAATTCTTTGGTACGGGTATCCAATGCCCACACATCATAGCGGTCTTCAAAACTCGCCATAAAATAAAGTTTATCTCCATCCGGGGACATGTCAAAAGAAGAAAGGTTGATAGAACCAGTAGTCAATCTTAACTTCCTGTTTTCAATACCGCTTAAGTCAAGTACAAGGGGACCTTCTTCCTTCTTCTTATCCTTGTCTTTTTCTTCCTGTTCCTTCAAAAGATCATATTCAGCCTTGTTCAACTTAAATCTATCAAATGCAGTCTTATCGAAGAACAAGGCATAAATATCCAATTCTCTAGCTCCTTGAAGCGCTAACGGCTTTTTTCCGTCACGGTCATTGGCCCAAATAAGTGCCTTCCCTTTCAAAGCGAACTGTCCCCGTCCATCCGAAAAACCTGAATTTGTCAAATTAACTCCTTCTTTGCCTCCTGCCGCATCATACAAGACCATGTGGCTCGCTCCATAGAGCCCTAACGCGTTTTTGGCAACAATCCACTTACTATCCGGACTCCAGGTAAAATCCTGGTCCCCATCGCTGTAAGAAAAGTTCTCTCCGGCAGGAATAATAGTCCTGGAAGTTTTATTGGCTAAATTGAAAACTTTAAGAATATTTCGCTCTTCAAGATACGCTATCTCTTTACCATCAGGTGAAACAATTGGTTGGAATTCATCCTTATCAGTTGCTACTACTGCTTCTTCATTGATCAAAGTAGCCACATAAAAATAAGGCTCATCACTTCTCACAATATTCGCCTTATAGATGTCCCAACTTTCTCCTCTTTCACTGGAATAATAAAGTGTACGGCCATCTGCCCCCCAACTCAACATCCTTTCCTGAGCAGAGGTATTGGTAACTCTTTTGGTCAGGTTATTATCGACAGAAGTCACAAAAACTTCTCCTCTAAATACAAAAGCTATCTCTTTACCGTTTGGAGAGAGGGCCATTTCAGTAGCACCACCGTTAACAGAAACTATTTTTTGATCATTTCCCCTAAAATCAGCGAAAATTTTCACCGGAACTTTGACTGGTTGACTTCCTGGTGTCAGCGTATAAATTTCCCCATTCCAAGTAAAAGAGAGTACATCCTGCTTGCTACTACTCAAATGTCTCACTGGATGATCTTTGAAATGGGTCAATTGCGTCTCGCTTCCATTACTAAGATCTCTTTTGAAAATATTTTGAGAGCCATTTTTTTCACTTAGATAAAATGCTGATTTACCATCAGCTGAAAAAAGCGGTTCTCTGTCTTCTCCTTCAAAGTCACTGATTTGGGTATATTTCTGTTGTTTTAAATCATACAACCAAACATCTCTGGTCACAGAAGAAGTATGCCTTTTTCTCCATTCATCCTCATAGCCCTTTCTATCCTGAAAAATGATTCTTTCTCCATTTGCATCAAAACTGGCGTTTTGAAAACCTGCCGTAGACAACAAAATAGACCTTCCGCCCTCAACAGGCACTTTATAGAGCTTCCCGAATAGTCCCTTATTAGGAAACCTCACAGAGGTCTGAAGATCATTTCTTGGTGAACTGAATATAACATCTTTACCATCAGGAGTAAAATCCCAGGGAAAATCATTACCAGAGTGGTAAGTCAGCCTCTTGGCTTCCCCTCCAACAGAAGGAATAACATACACATCAAAATTCCCGAATCGGTCACTGGCAAAAGCAATCTGCTTCCCATCTGGACTCCATACTGGCATGTAATCGTGTGCTTCATGAAGGGTCAAAGGGGTAGCTGTCCCTCCTTTTGCACCAACTTTAAATAAATCCCCTTTATAACTGAACACGATCTCATTGCCATCAGGGGAAATGGCAGGATACCTCATCCATAAGGGATCCGTCTGTGCTATCAACTCAAAACTCAAGACGGATAGTAAAATCAAGTAAAATATTTTCCTCATAAATAATTGATATAGTTTCGATTGGAAAATAATAAAAATACAATTGAATTCCGACTGAAATTCTATAGGAGGTTAAATGAAAAAGACGACCTTTGGGGCCGTCTTTTTCATTTAAGCAAAGCTAAAATTAACCTTTTTTACTTGGGAAAATAGCAGATTCGCCCAATTGCTCTTCAATTCTCAGTAACTGATTGTACTTTGCCATCCTGTCGGATCTTGATGCTGAACCTGTTTTGATCTGACCACAGTTAACCGCAACAGCCAAATCAGCAATGGTAGAATCTTCAGTTTCACCAGATCTGTGAGACATGACCGCAGTAAAGCCTGCCTTATGCGCCATGGCGATGGCATTCAAGGTTTCAGTCAAGGTTCCGATCTGATTCACTTTGATCAAGATAGAATTAGCAGATTTCTCTTCAATTCCCCTTTTTAGAAATTTCACATTGGTCACAAACAAGTCATCTCCGACCAATTGTATTTTGGATCCGATTTTGGCAGTTAACATTGCCCAACCTTCCCAATCTTCTTCAGCACATCCATCTTCAATAGAATCAATAGGATATTTTTCAGTGAGCTCTGCCAAGTAAGCGACCTGCTCTTCTCTGCTTCTCACTTTTCCATTTGGTCCTTCAAATTTAGAATAGTCATACTTCCCATCCATAAAGAATTCGGAGGCAGCACAATCCAATGCAATGGTAACATCATCACCGGCTTTGTATCCTGCCTTAGCAATAGCATCTAAAATACAAGCTAAAGCTTCTTCAGTTCCCCCAGAGAAATTAGGTGCAAAACCACCCTCATCTCCTACTGCTGTACTAAGGCCTTTATCGTGAAGGATTTTTTTCAAATGATGGAAAATTTCTGCTCCCATTCTCATTGCCTCAGAGAAACTAGGCGCTCCCACTGGACGGATCATGAATTCTTGGAAAGCGATAGGAGCATCTGAATGAGATCCTCCATTGATGATATTCATCATCGGCACAGGTAAAGTATTGGCATTTACGCCACCGATATAGCGGTAAAGTGGTTGACCCGCTTCCATAGCTGCTGCTTTAGCAACAGCCAAAGAAACACCTAAGATAGCATTTGCTCCAAGTTTGCTTTTGGTTGGAGTACCATCGAGACCAATCATTATTTGATCTATTAGGTTTTGCTCAAAAATATCAAGGCCTACCAATTCGGGTGCAATAATATCATTCACGTTCGAAACAGCTTTCAATACACCTTTTCCAAGGTATTTGGATTTGTCACCATCACGAAGTTCTACAGCTTCATTAACGCCTGTAGAGGCTCCACTTGGAACAGCCGCTCTTCCAAAAGCACCATTTTCGGTAAAAACATCTACTTCAATAGTAGGGTTACCTCTGGAATCTAAAATTTGTCTGGCATGAATTGATTGAATCAAAGTCATAATGTTTAAAGGTTTAAGAGTTGTTATTTTGTCGCATTAAAGATATAAAATCATCAAATAAATACCTTGAATCATGCGGTCCTGGCGATGACTCAGGGTGGTATTGAACTGAAAATGCAGGTTTGTTCATTAATTTAATGCCCGCTACTGTATTATCGTTGAGGTGAACATGGGTTATTTCCAAGATTTCACTTTTTTCAACATCTTCCCTGTTCACCACAAAACCATGATTCTGAGAAGTAATTTCACTTTTCCCTGTGAGAATATTTTTGATGGGGTGATTTAATCCTCTATGACCGTGATGCATTTTGTATGTAGATACTCCACAGGATTCGGCCAGAATTTGATGACCAAGGCAAATCCCAAACACAGGTTTATTTGTTTCAAGAATTTCTTTTGTGGTCTTGACGGCATATTCCATTACAGCTGGATCTCCAGGGCCATTAGACAGGAAATAACCATCAGGATTCCAAGACTCCATTTCTTCAAAGGAGGTTTTTGCAGGAAAAACTTTACAATAAACACCACGATCGGCCAAATTTCTCAGGATATTTAATTTGATCCCAAAATCGAGACAGGCTACTTTATAGGAAGCTTTTTCATCTCCATAAAAAAACGGTTCTTTGGTACAAACCTGGGAGGAAAGCTCCAATCCGTTCATATCAGGAACAAGATTCAATTGGGTTTTCAAACCGGCCAAGTCATCCTCATATTCAGAACTGATTATAGCATTCATAGCTCCTTTAGAACGAAGATGTCGGACAAGTTTTCTAGTATCTATATCTGCTATACCAGTAATTCCGTATTTGACAAGATAATCTTGAAGAGAACCACTTGCGTCTAGCCTACTGTACACCTCAGAGAAACTATTCACAACAATCCCTGCGATGGTAGGGTGCTCTGATTCCACTTCTGTATCAATCACCCCATAATTTCCTATGTGGGATGTTGTTGTCACTACAATTTGTCCAGTATAAGAGGGGTCTGTATAAATTTCCTGATACCCTGTCATACCGGTATTGAAACATATTTCACCGCCATTAGTACCTGGAGATCCAATCAATGTACCTCTGAAGATCGTACCATCAGCAAGAAGGAGTGTAGCTTTTTGTTTATTCATGGTTTTTTATTGAACACGCCAAAGTTAAGTATTTTTGAACTTTAAGCCTTAGGAAATTGAGATGGATATAAAAAAAGGGATTGAACAAAAGTCCAATCCCTTTATATTTTGAAATATCATGCATGAATTATTCCGCAGATTTTTCTTCATTGCTATCATCAGCTTTAGAAGGCTCCTCAGCTTTTGGCTCAATAGCCTTAGCAGCAGGAGTTGCTTCAGCAGTGGAAGATGATCCTCTTCTACTTCTTCTAGTAGTTTTCTTAGCTGGCTTGGTTTCTTTCAACATCAATTCATTGAAATCAACCAATTCAATGATGCACATTTCAGCATTATCACCAAGACGAAATCCTGTTTTGATAATTCTAGTGTATCCACCTGCTCTGCTGCCTACTTTCTCAACAACTTCACCGAACAAAGCTTTGATTCCTTCTTTGCTTTGAAGGTAAGAGAAGGCAACCCTTCTATTGTGAGTAGTATCTTCCTTAGCTCTGGTAATCAGAGGCTCTACATATTTTTTAAGCTCCTTTGCCTTGGCAAGCGTTGTAGAAATACGCTTGTGAAGAATCAGGGAGTTAGCCATATTGGAAAGCATTGCTTTCCTGTGACTGGCTGTCCTGCCAAGGTGGTTAAATTTCTTACCGTGTCTCATTTTAATTATTCTTCATCAAGTTTATACTTAGATAAATCCATACCAAAGGTCAAACCCTTCTCCTGGATAAGTTGCTCAAGCTCAGCCAAAGATTTCTTCCCAAAATTTCTAAATTTCATCATATCAGAAATTTCCAATTTGGCAAGATCTCCAAGAGTCTTCACATCAGCAGCTTTCAGACAGTTAAATGCACGAACAGAAAGATCCAAGTCACCAAGTGGTGTCTTCAGAAGTTTTCTCATGTGCAAGAACTCCTCATCAATTGGCTCTGGTTCAGAAACTCCAGTGGAATCAAGAACCATAGTTTGATCAGAGAACAACATGAAGTGTTGGATCAGGATTTTAGCAGATTCCTGAAGCGCTTTCTCAGGATGGATTGAACCATCTGTCGTTACTTCAAGGATCAATTTTTCAAAGTCAGTCTTTTGCTCAACCCTGGTGTTTTCAACACTATATTTCACATTCTTGATTGGGGTGAAGACGGCATCAATTGGAATAACTCCAAAAACCTGTTCTTTAGGCTTGGACTCTTCCGCTGGAAGATAACCTCTACCCTTTTCAACTGTCAATTCAATTTCAAAACTTTTAGATTCATCCAAGTGGCAGATCACCAACTCAGGATTCAATACCTCAAAAGAAGAGGTGAACTTGGCGATATCTCCAGCAGTGAAAACAGACTGATTCTTAACTTCAACAGTGATTTTTCCATCAATAGAATCATGGACTTTCTTAAATCTAACTTGTTTAAGGTTAAGGATGATATCAGTCACATCTTCAACAACACCCTCAATTGTGGAAAATTCATGAACAACTCCAGGAAGCTTCACAGATGTGATGGCGTAACCTTCAAGTGAGGACAACAAAATTCTCCTCAAGGCATTGCCGATAGTGACCCCATAGCCCTTCTCAAGTGGCTTGAAGGTAAACAAACCGTGGAAGTCATCGGCTTTTTCCATCACCACTTTCTCGGGCATTTGAAATGCTAATATGGACATATCAATAGTTCTATTTAAGTCTGAAAGTTTATTATTTAGAGTAAAGTTCGACGATCAATTGTTCCTTGATGTTCTCAGGAATATCATCCCTAGTAGGAATTGACACAAACTTACCTGCTAAAGAGGTGCTATCCCACTCTAACCATGGATAACGGTTACTTTTTCCTGCCAAACTAGCAGTAATAGCTTCAAGAGACTTGGAACGTTCTCTAACAGCTACTACATCACCAGGCTTCAAGGTATAGGAAGGAATATTGACAAGTTCACCATTAACTAAAATATGCTTATGAGAAACAAGTTGTCTAGCAGCTCTTCTCGTAGGTGCAATACCTAGTCTAAATACAGTGTTGTCCAATCTTGCTTCCAAAAGTTGAAGAAGGTTTTCACCTGTAATACCTTGCTTTCTGGATGCAATATCAAACATTTTTGCGAATTGTCTTTCCAATACTCCGTAGATGTATTTGGCTTTTTGTTTTTCAGCAAGCTGAATCGCATATTCAGACTGCTTTTTTCTTCTACCTCTACCGTGCTGTCCTGGAGGGTAGTTTTTCTTTTGGAGAGCTTTGCTGTATCCTTCGATAGGCTCACCGAATCTTCTGGCGATTTTTGCCTTTGGACCTGTATATCTTGCCATTCTATATCTTCTTTAAGAAATTAAACTCTTCTACGTTTTGGAGGACGACATCCGTTGTGAGGAAGTGGGGTCACATCTATAATCGTAGTAACATCTAAACCTACATTTTGCAAAGTCCTGATCGCAGACTCACGTCCTGCACCTGGACCTTTAACAAAAACCTCAATTTTTCTCAATCCTAGATCATAAGCTACTTGACCGCAATTTTGCGCAGCCATTTGTGCAGCATATGGAGTGTTTTTCTTTGAACCTCTGAAACCCATTTTACCGGCAGAAGCCCAAGAAATCACTTGACCAGAATTATTGGTAATAGAGATGATGATATTGTTAAAAGAAGCTTTGATGTGGGCTTGGCCTACTGCTTCAACTTTAACTACTCTTTTTTTACCTTTAGCTTTATCGTTTCTTTTCTGAGCCATAATCTAATTCAAGATTTATTTAGTTGCCTTCTTCTTGTTAGCAACAGTTTTTCTCTTACCTTTTCTAGTTCTAGCGTTATTTTTGGTTTTCTGACCTCTAACAGGAAGACCCTTCCTATGTCTCAACCCTCTGTAACACCCGATATCCATCAATCTCTTGATGTTCAACTGTATCTCAGACTTAAGAGCTCCTTCAGTTCTGAACTCTTCAGCTATGATATTTCTAATAGCGGTAGACTCTTCATCATTCCACTCTCCGGCTTTCTTATCATAAGAAATACCTGCTTTCTCCAGGATCGCTCTGGCTGAACTCCTACCGATTCCGAAGATGTAGGTCAAGCCGATTTCTCCACGCTTGTTGTCTGGTATGTCAACACCTGCAATTCTTGCCATAATGATTAACCTTGTCTTTGTTTAAACTTAGGATTTTTCTTGTTGATGACGTAAAGTTTTCCTTTTCTTCTGATCACTTTACAGTCAACACTTCTCTTTTTAATTGATGCCTTAACTTTCATGACATTTTATTTGTATCTGTAAACGATTCTACCCTTTGAAAGATCATAAGGAGACAATTCTAATTTGACTTTGTCACCAGGAAGGATCTTAATATAATTCATTCTCATTTTCCCTGAAATATGTGCAATCAATTGATGTCCATTTTCCAGTTCTACCTTGAACATTGCGTTAGACAATGCCTCTATGATCGTACCATCTTGCTCTATAGATGTTTGCTTAGCCATATTTAGAATTTAAAATTTTCTTCTATATACTGGTGAGTAGTCAATATCTCCGTTCTGTCTTCAAAGATAGCTACAGTATGCTCATAATGGGCTGAAGGTTTTCTATCAGCAGTCCTAATAGTCCAACCATCTCTTTCCTGCACAATATTTCTAGTCCCCAGATTAACCATCGGTTCAATGGCAATGACCAATCCATCTTTTAAAACCGGTCCACTGCCTTTTTTACCATAATTGGGAACTTCTGGAGATTCATGGAGATTTCTACCCAAACCATGTCCTACCAATTCCCGAACAACAGTGTAACCTTTGGATTCTACGAACTTTTGAATTGCATTCCCAATATCTCCAATCCTATTGCCAAAAACAGCACTTTGAATTCCAAGATAAAGAGATTCTTTTGTTACATTGAGCAATGACAATACTTGTGGGGAAACTTCACCGACAGGGTAAGTATAAGCGGAATCGCTATGAAAACCTTGGTGAAAGACTCCACAATCTACTGAGATTATATCGCCATCTTTCAATACATAGTCACTGGGAAATCCATGTACCACTACCTCATTAACAGAGATACATAGGGATGCAGGAAATCCATTGTAACCTTTAAAAGAAGGTACACCATGGTTATCCCTGATGTACTCTTCTGCAATTTTGTCCAGAAAAGAGGTCTTTACCCCTTCCTTAATATATTTTGCAACTTCGCCGTGAGCTTTACCTAATATTTGAGCGCTTTCTTTGATTAACTGAACTTCCTCGGAAGTTTTGTAATGAATCATACAGCAGCTGCATAGTTAGAAGGATTGTTTTTCATGTTTCCACTTTTCATCATTCCTTCGTAATGTCTCATCAACAAGTAACTTTCTATTTGTCTTAGGGTATCCATGATAACCCCAACCATAATCAATAAGGAGGTACCTCCGTAGAATTGAGCAAACTCACCACCTATACCTGCAATAATTGCGAAAGCTGGCAACACTGCAACTAAGGACAATAGAATTGAACCTGGCAAGGTGATCCTAGATATGATGTTGTCAATAAAATCAGCTGTCGGTGCACCAGGCTTAATACCTGGAACAAAACCGCCATTTCTTTTCAAATCTTCTGCGATTTGCTCCGGATTAACGGTGATCGCTGTGTAGAAGAAAGTGAACAGAATGATCATTATCGCAAACACCAGGTTGTACTGCCATGATGTAAAATCACTGAATGTACTACCGATATAATTAGCAATATCACTTTCAGCAGACCAAATTTGCGCAACAAGAGCCGGTAAGAACATCAAAGATTGAGCAAATATGATAGGCATAACCCCTGAAGCATTCACTTTTATAGGGATATACTGTCTTTGACCACCGTAGACTTTTCCACCAACAACTTGCTTGGCATACTGAACAGGAATTCTTCTTGTAGCCTCTGTCAAGGCAACTACGCCCAACACTACGAAGAACAACACGGCTGCTTCAATAAGTAGCAACAACATTCCCGAGGTACCTTTGGATAGTACTTCAGCGATAATAGCTCCAGGAAACCTAGATATAATACCGATCATAATCAGCATGGAAATACCATTACCAATACCTTTTTCGGTAATCTTTTCACCCAACCACATACAGAACATTGTACCGGCTGAAAGTAACACTAATGAGCTAAACATAAAGAGAGATGTGCTCACCATTACAGCACCTGTAGGCAAAATAGTAGCAGTTATATAACCGATACCCTGTGCAACAGTAATCGCTATAGTAAGAACTCTGGTAATTTGATTAATTCTTTTTCTACCAGATTCTCCCTCTTTTTGAAGTTTTTGAAAGTATGGTACTCCAACAGTTAATAACTGCAACACGATAGAAGCAGAAATATATGGCATGATCCCCAAACCAAAGATAGAAGCATTGCTAAAGGCTCCTCCCAGGAATGTATCGATCAAACCAAAGATACCTTCGGGCGCATCTCCTAATTTAGAAGGATCCACACCAGGTAATACGATAAAAGAACCTAATCTGAATACCACTAGAAAACCAATGGTATTCAAAATCCTGATTCTTAGATCTTCAATAGAAAAGATATTCTTAACTGTTGAGATAAACTTTTTCATCTAATTAAAGCTTGTTTACTGTTCCGCCTACTTTTTCGATAGCTTCAACAGCGGAAGCAGAGAAAGAGTGAGCACTTACGTTAATTTTGGCTGTAAGTTCGCCTCTACCTAACACTTTTACAACATCTTTTTTAGAAACTAATCCATGATCCACCAAAGAATCAAAAGAAATGGTCTCTAGGTTGTGTTGCGTTGCAAGTTCTTGCAATACATTAAGGTTGATAGGCTTATAAACAACTTTGTTTAGGCTCTTAAAACCGAATTTAGGAACTCTTCTTTGAAGAGGCATCTGACCACCTTCAAAACCCAGTTTGGATTTATATCCAGATCTGGATTTAGCACCTTTATGACCTCTTGTAGAAGTTCCACCTCTACCGGATCCGGTACCACGACCGATTCTTTTTCTAGATTTTACAGAACCTTCAGCAGGTTTTAATGTATGTAATTTCATGATTAAGCTTCCTCCACTTTTACAAGGTGACTTACTTTTCTTACCATACCAGCGATTGCAGGGTTGTTTTCAACCTCTACAGTCCTGTTGATTTTTCCAAGACCAAGGGCTATGATAGTCGCCTTCTGATCTTTAGGTCTCTTGATCGTACTTTTAACCTGAGTTATTTTGATTTTAGCCATCTTCTTACCCGTTAAAAACTTTTGACATTTTCACACCTCTTTGTTGAGAAACAGCTATTGCATCTCTTAGTTGAACCAAGGCATCAATAGTTGCTTTAACCACGTTGTGAGGATTAGAAGACCCTTTGGATTTAGCCAAAACGTCTGTAACACCGGCACTTTCCAAAACAGCACGCATCGCACCACCGGCGATAACACCTGTACCTGCAGCAGCTGGCTTGATCAATACGAAACCACCACCAAATTTACCAAGTTGCTCATGAGGAATAGTACCTTTCAATACAGGAACTCTCACAAGATTTTTCTTGGCATCTTCAATACCTTTAGTGATTGCATCAGTTACTTCATTGGCTTTTCCAAGTCCATAACCTACTACGCCGTTACCATCACCAACAACCACAATAGCGGAGAAAGAGAATCTTCTACCACCTTTAACTACTTTAGCTACTCGGTTGATAGCAACAACTTTCTCTTTTAATTCTGTATCTGTCGCCCTAATGGGTTTTCTTCTTATTTGAGACATAATATCTATTAAAATTTAAGGCCGCCTTCCCTTGCACCATCAGCAAGAGCTTTAACATTACCGTGATAAATGTAACCACTTCTGTCGAAAACAACTTCAGTGACACCATTTGCTACTGCTCTTTCTGCGAGTTTTTTACCAACTTCCTTGGAAACGGACAGATTGGTATTGCTAACAGCACCAAGTTCTTTGGAAGAAGCGTGCGCAAGGGTTTGACCTTTAAGATCATCAATCAACTGTGCGTATATACCAGTATTGCTTTTAAATACTGACAAACGAGGTCTAGAATCAGTACCGGAGATCTTTCTGCGGATACTTTTCTTGATTCTTAGTCTTCTTAAATTCTTATTAAAAGCCATTTCTCTTATTTTTTACCAGCAGTTTTACCAGCCTTACGTCTAACAATTTCACCAACGAAACGTACACCTTTACCTTTGTAAGGTTCAACTTTACGCAACGATTTGATCTTAGCAGCAACTTGGCCAATCAATTCTTTGTCTATACCTTCCAAAGTCACCAATGGGTTTTTACCTTTTGGTGTCTCTGTTTTCAATGCAATTGAATCAGGTAAGGCGAAGAAAATGTTGTGAGAATAACCTAGGGAAAGTTCTAAAACTTGACCTTGGTTAGACGCCTTGTAACCTACACCGACTAATTCTAGTTCCTTCTTATACCCTTCAGAAACACCAACAACCATGTTGTTGACCAATGAACGGTAAAGACCGTGTAGTGATTTATGTCTTTTTGACTCTGTAGGTCTTTCAACGACAATTTGATTGCCTTCAACCTTGACAGCGATATCGGGATTCACATCCCTTACTAGCGTACCTTTGGGACCTTTAACAGTGACAACATTGTGTGCTGACACGTCTACAGTAACACCCGCCGGTATATTTATTGGTTTTTTACCTATTCTAGACATGACGGTTTATTAATATACGTAGCAAAGTACTTCTCCCCCTATACCTTCTGTTCTAGCTTCCTTATCGGTCATAACACCTTTAGAAGTAGACAAGATGGCAATTCCCAAGCCATTGATGACTCTTGGGAGATCTTCATGTTTCACATACTTTCTCAGACCTGGCTTACTAACTCTGGTCAGGCTAACGATGGCATTCTGCTTTGATGCTGGATTATATTTCAACGCAATTTTGATGGTTCCCTGGGGACCATTTTCTTCAAATTTGTAGTTTTGAATATATCCTTTATCATGAAGCACCTTCGTGATTTCCTTCTTGATATTAGAAGCAGGTATCTCAACGATTCTATGAGTAGCCTTTATGGCGTTTCTCAATCTTGTTAGATAATCAGCTATTGGATCAGTCATAATTATATAAGTCTAACTGCACTCTCCCTCAATGGGCGTGCAAAGTTACACAATGATTTTCAGAATAAAAACTCTTGCTTGAATTTTACCAGCTAGACTTGGTTACACCTGGGATTTTACCAGCGGAAGCCATCTCCCTAAAGGTAACCCTGTTGATACCAAACTTCCTCATATATCCTTTAGGACGACCAGTCAGTTTACATCTGTTGTGCAATCTAACTGGAGAAGAATTCTTAGGTAGTTTGTCCAAAGCTTCGAAATCACCTGCAGCTTTCAGTTCAGCTCTTTTTTTAGCATATTTTGCTACAAGTCTTTCTCTTTTTCTCTCACGAGCTTTTAATGACTCTCTTGCCATAATATTTCTTAGTTATTTTTGTTAACAAAAGGCATCCCGAAAGCTTTCAATAAAGCAAAGCTTTCCTCATCTGTATTAGCAGTAGTCACAAAAGTGATATCCATACCGGAAATTTTGTTGACTTTTTCTATACTGATTTCTGGGAAAATGATCTGCTCAGTAACACCTAAAGTGTAATTACCTCTTCCGTCAAATCCTTTATCACTGATACCTTTGAAATCTCTTACACGAGGAAGCGCCACAGTCATCAATCTATCCAAGAACTCATACATTTTATCACCTCTTAAGGTAACTTTAGCTCCGATAGGCATGCCTTCTCTCAACTTGAAATTAGACACAGAAGTCTTTGCGATAGTGGCAACAGCCTTCTGACCTGTGATAAGTGAAAGCTCTTCAACACCTTGGTCAACCAATTTTTTATCTGCTACAGCAGCTCCAATACCTTTATTGATTACAATTTTGGTCAATTTTGGAACCTGCATAACTGACTTATACTGGAATTTTTCTTTCAACTCAGAAACGATCTCAGTATTATATCTTTCTTTAACTCTAGGTTTAGCCATTGATCACCTCCCCAGTTTTCTTAGAATATCTAACTAATTTACCATTTTCTCCAAGCTTTCTGCCTGTCCTGGTAGCTTCACCAGATTTAGGGTCAACCAACATCAGGTTACTGATGTGTATGGCTGCCTCTTTCTTTTCAATACCTCCTTGGGGATTAGCTGCTGTAGGCTTCACATGCTTCGTAACCATGTTCAAACCTTCAACAATAGCCCTTCTTTTTTCAGGATTAACGGAAAGGACTTTACCGGTTTTGCCTTTATCATCACCAGACAATACTTTTACAGTATCACCTGTTTTTATGTGCAATTTTGGTTGTTTGTTATATTTTCTTTCCATGATTACAATACTTCTGGGGCCAAAGACACAATTTTCATAAACTGCTTATCTCTCAACTCCCTTGCCACAGGACCGAAGATACGGGTACCTCTTGGCTCGTCGTTGTTGTTCAAAAGAACAGCAGCATTATCCTCAAAACGGATATAAGAACCGTCTTTTCTTCTAATTTCTTTCTTCGTTCTCACGATAACCGCTTTAGAAACGGTACCTTTTTTCATGTTGCTGGAAGAAAGAGCAGACTTAACAGTTACCACAACTTTATCGCCGATGGAAGCATATCTCTTTTTGGTTCCACCCAAAACACGGATTACTAGCACTTCTTTAGCGCCAGAGTTATCCGCTACACCTAGTCTGGATTCTTGTTGTATCATGATTACTTAGCCCTTTCTATAATTTCTACTAATCTCCAACGCTTATTCTTACTCAGCGGACGAGTTTCGCTGATACGAACGATATCTCCTTCGTTAGCTTCATTTTTCTCGTCATGAACCATAAATTTGGTAGTCTTGGCAACAAATTTACCGTAGATAGCATGTTTAACCCTTCTTTCTACGGCAACGGTAATGGACTTATCCATTTTGTTGCTGACTACTTTTCCTATTCTTTCTTTACGAAGATTTCTCTCAGTAGTAGCCATCTTTTTTCTTATTTAGCTAATTGTTTTGCTTTCAAGATCGTTTGAAGTCTGGCAACAAAACGTCTTGCTTCCTTAATTTTATTGGGATTCTCAATTGGAGAGATAGCATGAGCAAATCTTAACTTAGTCAAGTTATCCTGCTCAGCGGCTAAACGCTCACGGATCTCACTTTCTGAAAGTGATCTGATTTCTGAGTTTTTCATGGTCTTAATTATCCAACGTAATCTCTACGTACTACAAATTTTGTACTTACCGGTAGTTTTTGTTGAGCCAATCTCAATGCTTCCTGTGCAACTTCAAGGCTCACACCTGTTGCTTCGAAAAGAATCGTTCCTGGCTTGATCACTGCCACCCAGTACTCAGGTGCACCTTTACCTTTACCCATACGAACCTCTGCAGGTTTTTTGGTAATAGGCTTGTCAGGGAAAATTCTGATCCATACCTGACCTTCTCTTTTCATCGCTCTCGTCATGGCAATACGCGCTGCCTCAATCTGACGGGAGGTTATCCATCCTGGTTCAAGGGACTTGATACCAAAGTTGCCGAAAGAAAGCGTATGCCCTCTTTGCGCCAGACCTTTGACTCTGCCCTTGTGCATTTTTCTATATTTAGTTCTCTTAGGCTGTAACATGATTTCTCACTTATAGGTGAAAATTAGTTATTTCTCTTTCTTCTTTTTGGACCACCTTCTCTTCTTTTCCCTCTGGCATTTCCACTTGCCTTTGGCTCATTGGCCGCACCAATGTTTGGAGAAAGATCTCTCTTTCCGTAAACTTCACCTTTGAAGATCCAAACTTTGATTCCGATGATACCATATACAGTGTTTGCTTCGGAAATAGCATAATCGATGTCCGCTCTCAAAGTATGCAAAGGAATTCTACCTTCCTTATACATCTCAGATCTCGCCATTTCAGCGCCACCCAATCTACCTGAAAGTTTCACTTTGATACCTTCAGCACCTACTCTCATAGCCGCTGCGATGGATTGCTTCATAGCTCTTCTGAAAGAGATACGTGCTTGAAGTTGTTGAGCAATTGATTCACCAACCAATTTCGCATCCACTTCTGGACGCTTGATCTCAAAAATGTTGATTTGAACATCTTTGTTGGTCAATTTTTTCAATTCTTCTTTAAGCTTATCAACTTCGGCTCCGCCTTTTCCAATGACTACTCCTGGACGTGCAGTATGGATAGTAAGAGTGATTCTCTTCAAAGTTCTCTCGATGATCACTTTAGAGATTCCTCCCTTAGGAATTCTGGCGTTGACATACTTTCTGATCTGCTGATCTTCATAAAGTTTGTCAGCAAAATCTTTTCCGCCGTACCAGTTGGATTCCCATCCTTTGATGACGCCAAGCCTAAAACCAATTGGGTTTATCTTTTGTCCCATAGTCTGATTTTAATTAGATTTTTCTGTTGTTTCTACTTCATCAGCGGTAACGCCTGCATTGTAAGCATCTACAACAAGGGTTACATGATTTGATCTTTTACGAATTCTGTGAGCTCTACCTTGAGGAGCAGGTCTAAGTCTTTTCAATGTACGGCCAGCGTCAACGAAAATTGTTTTAACATATAGATCTGCATCTTCCAGTTTAGCATCTGGATTTTTTGCTTGCCAGTTGGCCACAGCAGAAAGCAGAAGCTTTTCTAATTTAATAGATCCGTGATTCGGAGTAAACTTCAAAATGCTTAATGCTTGTCCTACTCTTTTGCCTCTGACGAGGTCAGCTACCAATCGCATTTTGCGAGGAGAAGTAGGAACATTTTTTAATCTTGCTATTGCTTCCATGATTATCTCTTTCCTTTATCTTTTTTGGCAATATGACCTCTAAAGTTTCTAGTAGGTGCAAATTCTCCAAGCTTATGACCAACCATATTGTCTGTAACAAACACTGGAATAAATTTATTTCCGTTATGCACAGCGAAGGTATGGCCTACGAAATCCGGAGAAATCATTGATCTTCTTGACCAAGTCTTGATCACTGATTTTTTGCCAGATTCGTTCATTACATCCACTTTTTTGGCCAAGTGATGTTCTATATAAGGACCTTTTTTTAATGAACGTGCCATGATTATTTGGATCTTTTACCGATGATGAATTTGTTTGAATACTTTTTAGGAGATCTGGTTTTCTTACCTTTAGCAAGCAAACCTTTCCTAGATCTTGGATGACCACCAGAAGAACGGCCTTCACCACCACCCATTGGGTGATCTACTGGGTTCATCGCAACACCTCTGGTTCTTGGTCTTCTTCCCAACCAACGGTTTCTACCAGCCTTACCCAAAACCACATTCATGTGATCAGCATTGGATACGGTACCTACAGTAGCCATACAGCTACCCAATACCATTCTCATTTCACCTGAAGGCAATTTAACTGTTACATATTTACCTTCTCTGGCTACAATTTGAGCATAACCACCTGCACTTCTTGCTAAAGCGCCACCTTTGCCTGGTTTCAATTCAATATTGTGAACAATCGTACCCAAAGGGATATTCACCATCTGCATTGCATTTCCAACCTCAGGAGCAACGCTTTCTCCGGAAATCACTGTTTGACCGACTTGCAAACCTTCCGGAGCGATAATATAGGTCTTAGCACCATCTGCATAGAATAATAATGCGATACGTGCAGTTCTGTTTGGATCGTATTCGATAGTTTTTACTACAGCCGGAACACCAAACTTATCTCTCTTAAAATCAATAATTCTAAGTCTTTGCTTATGACCACCACCAATATATCTAGCGGTCATTTTACCTACATTATTTCTACCACCTGTCTTTCTCTTAGGAGCCAAAAGAGACTTTTCTGGCTTTGATGCTGTAATCTCATCAAAAGCCGGAGCTACTCTGAATCTGGTTCCTGGGGTTACAGGTTTTAATTTTTTAACTGCCATGATTTTGATTCAATTAAATTTCTCCGTAAAAATCAATAATTTCACCTTCAGCTACTTTAACAATGGCTTTCTTGTAGGCATTGCTGTAACCTGATACAATTTTTGTCTTGGTGTACCTGGTCTTTGGCTTACCAGCATATCTCATGGTACGCACATCTTCCACTTTCACACCGTACATTTTTTCTACGGCTTTTTTGATTTCTGGCTTAGAAGCAGTTTTCTCAACTACGAATCCATAAACACCTTGTTCATTCATCGCAGAAATCTTTTCCGTAATCAAAGGCTTCTTAAGTATCTGCATTTTCTTACTTCAATAAAAGGGTTTCTAACTTACTTACAGAACCTTCGCACAATACCAAGTTATCGGCATTCAACAATTCGTAAGTATTTACACTGTCTACTGTAACCACCTTTGCTTTTGGCAGGTTTCTGCTGGACAAATAAACATTCTTGTTTTCTTCTGGAAGAACCAAAAGTGTCTTCTTATCAGATAAAGAAAGACCATTCAAAAGCGCCATATAGTTTTTGGTCTTTGCAGTTTCGAAAGAAACGTTCTCAAGAACCATTACACTATTGTCTTTTGCTTTGTATGTCAAGGCTGACTTCCTTGCCAACTGCTTCAACTTCTTATTCAGCTTGAAGGAGTAATCTCTAGGCTTAGGACCAAATACTCTACCTCCACCTCTGAAAACAGGGGATTTCAAAGATCCAGCTCTAGCACCACCGGTACCTTTTTGCTTTTTGATCTTTTTGGTAGAACCGGCAACCTCATTTCTTTCTTTAGATTTGTGGGTTCCCTGTCTTTGGTTAGCCAAATATTGCTTTACATCCAAGTAGATCGCGTGATCATTAGGTTCGATCGCGAATATGTCATCAGAAAGATTGACTCTCCTACCTGTGTCTTCACCGTTATGTTTTAATACTGCTAATTCCATTTTCTTACTTCTCTAGAATAACGAAAGAATTTTTTGGACCAGGGACTGAACCACTCACAAGAAGCAAGTTCTTTTCAGGATAGATTTTAAGGACTTTCAAATTGATGACCTTAACCCTGTCTCCACCTGTTCTACCTGCCATTCTCATTCCTTTGAATACTCTGGATGGCCAAGAACAAGCACCAATGGAACCTGGGTGTCTCTGTCTGTTATGTTGACCGTGAGTTTGTCCACCCACACCACCAAAACCATGACGTTTTACTACACCTTGGAAACCTTTACCTTTGGAAGTTCCGATAGCATCAACGAAGTCACCTTCAATAAATACTTCCTCAGCTTTTACAGTTTTACCAAGATCAACCTGACCTTCGAATTCGACCCTAAAGTCTCTGAATTCAACAACTTTCTGCTTTGGCGTTGTACCGGCTTTTTTAAAGTGTCCGATAAGTGGCTTAGGAGTATTTTTCTCCTTACGCTCACCGTAAGCCAACTGAACAGCGTTGTACCCGTCTGTTTCTACATTTTTTACTTGCGTCACTACGCAAGGACCAGCTTCTATTAGCGTGCATGCGACATTTCGTCCATCGGCACTGAAAATGCTAGTCATTCCTACTTTTTTACCTATTATTCCAGACATCTTCTGTTATATAATAATCTTGAATCCCAAGTGCTTATACACATGGGCGCTTTTTAAGGACTGCAAAGTTAGAAATTAAATTTCACCTTACAAACCCCAACTTTAATATTTTCAATTATTTACAAAAATAAATTTGGTGAAAACCTACATGAGGTCAACACCCTACTCTTGTTTTTTAAGCTGAAATCTCTAAACAAAAGAAAAACCCGCTCCATAAGGAACAGGTTTTTCATGATCAGATCAGGAATCTGTCAGACTTTGATCTCAACATCAACACCACTCGGAAGCTCGATTTTCATCAACGCATCCACAGTTTTGGAACTGTTGCTGTAGATATCAACCAGTCTCTTGTAAGTACAAAGTTGATATTGATCTCTAGCTTTTTTGTTAACGTGTGGGGATTTCAAAACAGTGAACTTTTCCTTTTTGGTTGGCAAAGGAATTGGCCCAACAACTACTGCTCCGGTTGCTTTCACCGCTTTTACGATCTTCTCTGATGACTTATCCACCAGGCTATGATCATATGATTTTAATTTTATTCTGATTTTCTGATTCATTTTCTGTCAAGATTTAGGCTTTTTCACCTTTAACTTTTGCAATTACAGCTTCCGCAATGTTGTTTGGAACCGGCTCATAATGTGAGAAGGTCAAAGAAGCAGTTGCTCTACCGGAAGTAATTGTTCTAAGGTCAGTAATATAACCGAACAATTCTGACAATGGTACAGCAGCTTTGACAACGGTAGAAGTACCTTTGGTATCCATACCTTTCATAAGACCTCTTCTTCTGTTCAAATCACCGGTGATCGGACCTGTATACTCATCAGGAGTTACAACATCTACAGACATGATCGGCTCCAACAATTGAGGCTTACATTTTTTAGCAGCTTCTTTGAAACCAATTCTTGCAGCCAATTCGAAAGACAATGCATCTGAATCGACATCGTGGAAAGATCCGTGGAACAATCTCACTTTCATGGATTCAATTGGATATCCAGCCAAAGGACCGTTTTTCATTGCCTCTGCGAAACCTTTTTGAATAGAAGGGATAAATTCTTTAGGAATCACACCACCTACGATACCGTTGACAAAGTCAAGTCCCGGCTTGATTTCTCCTGTCTCAGGATCTGCATCTTTAGGCCCCAATTCAAATACGATATCAGCAAATTTACCTTTACCACCAGTTTGCTTCTTATACACTTCTTTATGTTCAACAGAACTATAAAGTGCTTCTTTATAAGCTACCTGAGGTGCGCCTTGGTTGATTTCAACCTTAAATTCTCTTTTTAAACGGTCGATGATAATATCCAAGTGAAGCTCACCCATACCTCTCAAGATAGTCTGACCAGTCTCATGGTCAGTATTTACCTGAAGGGTTGGATCTTCTTCTACCAATTTAGAAATCGCCATACCCAGTTTATCTACGTCCGCTTGAGTTTTAGGCTCAATAGCATAACCGATAACTGGCTCAGGGAAGATCATGGATTCCATCACAACCTTGCGTTTTTCATCACAAAGTGTATCACCGGTTTTGATATCTTTAAAACCTACTACAGCACCGATATCACCAGCTTCCAATCTTTCGATTTGGTTTTGCTTGTTGGCGTGCATTTGGAATACTCTAGAGATACGCTCTTTGTTGCCTGAACGGCTATTGAATACGTAAGAACCTGATTCCAAAACACCGGAGTAAGCTCTCACAAAGCAAAGACGTCCAACAAATGGGTCAGTTGCAATTTTAAATGCCAAACCAGTAAAAGGCTCAGAGAAATCCGGTTTGATCAACACTTCCTCATCTGTATCCAGTTTGGTTGCGTATAAATCGTCTTTGTCCAATGGAGATGGTAACAATTCCATCACCAAGTCCAACATGGTCTGAACACCTTTGTTCTTGAAGGAAGAACCACAAACCATAGGGACAATTTTCATGTCGATGGTAGCTGCTCTCAAAGCGGTCAAGATCTCCTGCTCAGTAATTGAGTTTGGATCATCGAAGAATTTCTCCATCAATGTCTCATCATACTCAGCTACTGCTTCCAATAAGTGCTCTCTCCACTGATCCACATCTTCTTGCATATCTTCTGGAATATCCACTACCTCGTAGGTCATACCTAGGTCTGCCTCATTCCATACAATAGCTCTGTTATTGATCAGATCGACAACACCTTTGAATTTGTCTTCAGAACCGATAGGAAGCTGCAATGGTACTGCATGGCTTCCCAACATTTCTTTTACTTGTTTACAAACATCAAGGAAATTAGCACCTGCACGGTCCATTTTGTTAACGAATCCGATACGGGCTACTTTATAATTATCTGCCAAACGCCAGTTGGTTTCAGACTGCGGTTCTACACCATCAACAGCACTGAATAGAAAAACCAAACCATCTAGGATACGCAAAGACCTGTTTACTTCTACAGTGAAGTCAACGTGACCCGGAGTATCGATAATGTTAATCTGGTATTTATTGTTTCTGTAATTCCAAAAAACGGTGGTAGCAGCTGAAGTAATGGTAATACCTCTTTCCTGCTCTTGAGCCATCCAGTCCATAGTGGCTCCACCTTCGTGAACTTCCCCTAATTTGTGGGATTTACCTGCATAAAAAAGGATTCGCTCAGTAGTCGTAGTCTTACCCGCATCAATGTGCGCAGCAATACCAATGTTCCTAGTAAATCTTAAATCTCTTGCCATTATCAATTAAAATCTAAAGTGTGAGAATGCTTTGTTTGCTTCGGCCATTCTGTGGGTATCATCCTTTTTCTTGACCGCTGCACCTTCTCCTTTTGATGCGGAGATGATTTCACCGGCAAGTCTGTCCATCATGGTCTTCTCACCCCTTCTTCTGGCAAAAGTAATCATCCACTTTATACCTAGGGACATTTTTCTTTCGGGTCTAACTTCCATCGGAACCTGGAATGTAGCACCACCAACTCTACGACTCTTCACTTCTACAGCGGGAGTAATATTGTTAAGCGCTTTTTTCCAAACCTCAAGACCGTTCTCACCTACTTTTTGTTCAACCTTCTCGATTGCATCGTAGAAGATTTTGTAAGCAATACTCTTCTTACCATCTACCATTAGACAGTTAACGAACTTGGTTACCAAAGTATCGTTAAACTTTGGGTCAGGAAGAATATATCTCTTCTTTGGTTTCGCTTTTCTCATTTCTTTGTAATGTTTTTAATCAATTATTTTTTTGCTGGAGCGGCCTTAGGACGCTTAGCACCGTACTTGGAGCGACCTTGCTTACGGTCTTTCACTCCGGCAGTATCCAATGCACCTCTGATAATATGGTAACGTACACCTGGCAAGTCTTTTACACGACCACCTCTGATCAATACGATAGAGTGCTCTTGTAGATTGTGACCTTCACCTGGAATGTAGGCGTTAACCTCTTTACCATTTGTCAACCTTACCCTAGCCACTTTTCTCATCGCTGAGTTAGGCTTCTTAGGAGTGGTAGTGTACACTCTTGTACAAACACCTCTTCTTTGAGGACAAGCATCCAAAGCCCTGGACTTGGACTTGGTCTCAAGAGTGGTTCTACCTTTTCTTACTAACTGTTGTATAGTAGGCATTAACTGATAGATTTATAAAACTTCCTTTAAACTTGTAAATTTTGGACTGCAAAGGTAGGGAAATCGATAAAACAAACAAAATTAAGCTGTTATATTTTTGTCAGGCTTCTCCAAAAGTCCCTCCGAAATTCATGGGAAAACCGGGGCCTTCATGACCTGTTGGTATCTTTCCAAATGCTTCCTCATATTTTGCGATATTGTCTTTTAATGCTGTAAGCAATCTTTTGGCATGATCAGGTGTCATAATGATCCTTGATTTTACTTTCGCTTTTGGCACTCCAGGCATCAGCCTAATAAAGTCAATCACAAATTCTGAGTTGGAATGTGCGATCATGGCTAAATTGCTGTATATACCTTCTGCCACTTCCTCGGATAGCTCCACATTTATCTGCTGATTCTGATTTGGGTTTTTTCCGTCTTCCATATTCTTTATCGTTTTGATGAAAAAAGGCCTGTAAAATACAGGCCTTTTCAATTACTCAAATCGTTCTATTATTTTACTGATTCTTTGGCTTTTTTGATAGACCTGTCTTTTTCACTGGACATTCTATCATAATCTTCCTGAGAACCAACAATGATATTTTTGAAATGTCGCTGACCTGTACCTGCAGGTATCAAATGACCAACAATCACGTTCTCTTTCAGACCTAACAACTCATCACGCTTGCCTCTTATGGCCGCTTCACTCAATACCTTGGTGGTTTCCTGGAAGGAAGCCGCTGAGATAAAGCTTTCAGTACCCAAAGAAGCAGCTGTAATTCCTTGTAGAGTTGGTTTAGAAACAGCAGTCTCTGCATCCCTAACCTGTACCAGTTTCATATCTTTACGCTTCAAACTTGAATTTTCGTCTCTCAGTCTTCTAGCTGTAATGATCATTCCTGGTTTCAAGGTAGTGGAATCACCTGCATCCATCACGACTTTCTTATCCAAGATATTGTCGTTTTCTTCCCTGAACGCCCACTTATCTACAACCTGTCCTTGCAAGAATCCAGTATCCCCTGCATCAAGAATTTCAACTTTCTGCATCATTTGACTTACAATCACCTCAATGTGCTTATCGTTGATCTTAACACCTTGAAGTCTGTAAACTTCCTGAATCTCATTCACCAAATATTCCTGAACGGCAGTTGGTCCTTTGATGGATAGGATATCATTTGGTGTAATGGCCCCATCAGAAAGCGGTTCTCCCGCTCTGATAAAGTCATTTTCCTGAACAAGAATATGCTTGGAAAGAGATACCATATACCTCTTCTTCACACCATCTCTTGATTCGATGAAGATTTCACGGTTACCTCTTTTGATACCACCATAAGTTACAACACCATCAATTTCAGAAACTACAGCAGGGTTAGATGGGTTTCTTGCCTCGAATAATTCAGTTACACGTGGAAGACCACCGGTAATATCTCTTGTCTTACCAACAGATCTTGGGATTTTCACCAATATCTGGCCTGCTTTCACTTTCTCTCCGGATTCAACAGACAAGTGAGCACCTACTGGAATGTTGTAAGACTTACTTTCGTCACCGTAGTTTACAATAACTGCAGGGTTTTTGGTTTTATCTTTAGTGTCAATGATTACCTTTTCTCTATATCCAGTCTGATCATCGGCTACCTCTTTATAGGTGATACCTTCAATAATGGAATCAAATTCAACTTGACCGTCAAACTCCGAAAGGATAACAGCGTTATATGGATCCCAAGTACAAAGAGAGTCGCCCTTAGCGATTTTCTGCCCGTCTTTCACGTTCAGTATAGCACCATAAGGCACGTGGTTGGAAACCAATGTCTTTCCAGACTTGGCATCATTGATCCTGATTTCACCGGATCTTCCCATCACAATAGAAACAGACTCACCTTCTTTGTTGGTAGTTTCAATCCATCTCAATTCCTCTTCAAACTCAACAACACCCTCAAACTTGGCGTTGATACTTGCCTCAACTGAAATGTTAGAAGCAGTACCACCCACGTGGAATGTTCTCAAAGTCAACTGTGTACCTGGCTCACCAATGGACTGTGCAGCAATTACACCTACAGATTCACCTGCTTGAACCATCCTACCAGTTGCAAGGTTACGGCCATAACATTTAGCACAAACACCTCTTCTGGTTTCACAAGTCAATACAGACCTGATTTCAACTTCTTCAATTGCGGATTCATCAACTTTCTTCGCGATTTCCTCAGTAATTTCAATACCTGCAGGGATCATCAACTCTTCGGTCACAGGATCATACACATCATGTACAGAAACCCTACCTAAGATTCTTTCAGAAAGTGGCTCTACAATCTCATCATTATCTTTTAATGCCTGAACTACCAGACCTCTCAAAGTACCGCAGTCTTCTTCAGATACAATCATATCCTGAGCTACGTCTACCAACCTTCTGGTCAGGTAACCCGCATCTGCAGTTTTCAAAGCTGTATCCGCAAGACCTTTACGGGCACCGTGGGTAGAGATAAAGTACTCCAATACATCCAGACCTTCTTTGAAGTTGGAAAGGATTGGGTTTTCGATGATTTCACCTACAGAGCCTTGAAGGTTTTTCTGTGGTTTCGCCATCAAGCCTCTCATACCACCCAACTGACGGATCTGCTCTCTAGAACCTCTGGCGCCTGAGTGCATCATCATGTAGATGGCGTTGAATCCTTGTTTATCTTCTTCCATTTGCTTCATCAGAATGTTCGTCAAATGGGAGTTGGTTCTTGTCCAGATATCAATAACCTGGTTATATCTTTCGTTATCTGTGATCAGACCCATCAAATAGTTGTTCCAAACTTGGTCAACTTCTTCTTTGGCTTTGTTGATCAATGGATCTTTATCTTCAGGAATGATGACATCATTCAAGCCCATAGAAAGACCTCCGGCATAAGCCATCTGGAAACCTAATTGCTTAATATCATCCAAGAATTGTGCTGTCTTGGCTACACCGCATATTTTAACAACATCAGAAATAATCTGCTGAAGTTTTTTCTTAGTCAGCAATTCGTTCACAAAACCTACTTCTTCCGGCACGTATTGGTTAAAAATCAACCTACCTGCAACGGTATCAATGACCTTCTCCGCCAACTCGCCGTTTTCATCTCTCACTTTCACTTTACACTTGATCAGCGCATGCTGTGAGATTCTTCCTTCATTCAATGCGATGATCACTTCCTCTTCACCGTAGAAAGTCATTCCTTCTCCATTAACTGGCTCTTCAGGGGTAGATTTCTTGCCTTTGGTTACATAATACAGACCAAGAACCATATCCTGAGATGGTACGGTAATTGGAGCGCCATTGGCTGGGTTAAGGATATTGTGGGAAGACAGCATCAATGTAGAGGCTTCCAGAATGGCTTCGTGTCCCAAAGGAACGTGAACTGCCATTTGGTCACCGTCAAAGTCAGCGTTGAATGCCGTACACACCAATGGGTGCAATTGAATCGCCTTTCCTTCGATCAATTTAGGTTGGAATGCCTGAATACCCAATCTGTGAAGTGTAGGGGCACGGTTTAGCAATACAGGGTGTCCTTTCAATACGTTTTCAAGGATATCCCATACCACCGGATCTTTTCTGTCAACAATCTTTTTGGCAGATTTAACTGTTTTCACAATACCTCTTTCTATCAGCTTTCTGATGATAAAAGGTTTGAACAGCTCTGCTGCCATATTTTTAGGAAGACCGCATTCATGAAGTTTAAGCTCAGGTCCAACTACAATTACCGAACGGCCAGAGTAGTCAACCCTCTTACCCAACAAGTTTTGACGGAAACGACCTTGTTTACCTTTCAACATATCAGAAAGGGATTTCAAAGCCCTGTTACCATCAGATCTTACTGCGTTAACTTTTCTTGAGTTATCAAATAAGGAGTCAACAGCTTCCTGTAACATCCTCTTTTCATTTCTCAAGATCACTTCAGGTGCTTTGATGTCAATCAATCTTTTCAGACGGTTGTTTCTAATAATTACCCTTCTGTAAAGATCATTCAAATCAGAAGTGGCAAACCTTCCACCATCCAATGGCACCAAAGGTCTCAATTCCGGTGGAATAACAGGAACCATTCTGATTACCATCCACTCTGGACGGTTTTCAATCCTTGTTCTTGCATCCCTGAATGCTTCTACAACTTTCAGACGCTTCAAAGCCTCAGCTTTACGCTGCTGCGAAGTATCTGTAGCTGCCTGATGTCTCAAACTGTAAGATAGGTCATCCAAATCCAATCTGGCCAAAAGCATTTCAATAGCTTCTGCACCCATCTTGGCGATGAATTTATTCGGATCATCATCATCGAGCATTTGGTTTTCTTTTGGAAGCTTATCCATGATATCCAAATACTCATCTTCAGTCAAAAAGTCAAGGTATTGTACACCATCCTCGGCTTTAACCCCAGCTTGGATAACCGCATATCTTTCATAATATACAATTTGATCCAATTTCTTGGTCGGAAGACCTAAAAGGTAGCCTATTTTGTTAGGAAGGGACTTGAAGTACCAAATATGAGCGACAGGAACAACCAGTTCGATATGTCCCATACGCTCTCTTCTTACTTTCTTTTCGGTAACCTCAACACCACATCTGTCACAGATGATGCCTTTATATCTTATGCGCTTATATTTCCCACAATGACATTCCCAGTCTTTAACAGGACCGAAAATTCTCTCACAGAACAATCCGCCCATTTCAGGCTTGTAAGTTCTGTAATTGATGGTTTCGGGCTGCGTTACTTCACCATGTGAACTATCCAGAATGGATTCTGGAGAGGCCAAACTAATAGTGACTCTGGAAAAGTCGTTGTTTAGTTTTTTGTTTTTTCTGAACGCCATAATTGTTGAAGGGTATGTAAAGGGCCTTTCGGCCCATTTGATTAAAATTAGTCAAGGGTAATTTCAAGAGCAAGACCTCTAAGCTCATGCACCAATACGTTGAAGGATTCCGGAATATTAGGTTTCGGAAGGTTTTCTCCTTTAACTATCGCTTCATAAGCTTTGGCTCTACCCACCACATCATCAGATTTCACGGTAAGGATTTCTTGAAGAACATGGGATGCACCAAATGCTTCCAATGCCCAAACCTCCATCTCTCCAAAACGCTGACCACCAAACTGAGCTTTACCACCCAATGGCTGCTGCGTGATCAAAGAGTACGGTCCAATAGATCTTGCGTGCATCTTATCATCTACCAAGTGACCTAGTTTTAGCATATAGGCAATACCTACAGTAACAGGTTGGTCAAATCTCTTTCCAGATAGACCATCGTACAGGTAAGTCCTGCCATAAGCTGGTAAACCTGCTGCTTCCAATTCTGCTGAAACCTCTTCCATAGTGGCTCCATCAAAGATTGGCGTAGCATATTTTTTACCGAGTTGCATACCTGCCCACGCAAGAACTGTCTCATAGATCTGACCAATGTTCATCCTTGAAGGTACACCTAGTGGGTTCAATACGATATCCATTGGCGTACCGTCCTCTAAGAATGGCATGTCCTCATCCCTAACAATCCTCGCAACGATACCTTTGTTACCGTGACGTCCTGCCATTTTATCACCCACTTTGAGCTTACGCTTCTTAGCGATGTATACTTTGGCGAGCTGTACAATACCTGCAGGTAATTCATCACCTACTTCAAGTGTGAACTTATCTCTCTTGAATCTTCCTGATATTTCGTTTCTGGAATTCACGTAGTTCTTCACCAATTTCTGGATTAGGTTATTGGTGTGTTCATCTTCAGTCCAATCATCAAGAATGATATCGGAAATTAGATTAGCTTCTTCCGGAACGTTATAATTGGATTCATCTCTGTAAGGGTTCTTCGCAGGGAATAAGTTTTGTTCAATGTTTTTGGCATTGAATTTAACTCCCTTGCTGATGATCTCATCTCCAAATTTGTGCTTTACACCCTGAGAAGTTTTGCCATCAAGCAAGGTGATCAATTTGTTGATCATTTTTGCCCTGATACCAAGTAGATCTTTTGAGTATTTGCCTTTTAGTTTTTCAACTTCGGCTTTAGATTTCGCTCTTAGATCTTTGTCTTTCTTAGGTCTGGAGAACAATTTGGTCTCGATCACAACACCATTTAAAGAAGGAGAAGCTTTCAAAGAAGCATCTTTCACATCACCTGCCTTGTCACCGAAGATTGCTCTTAAAAGCTTCTCTTCAGGAGTAGGATCAGTTTCCCCTTTTGGTGTAATCTTACCAATAATAATATCACCTTCTTTTACTTCAGCACCAACTCGGATAATACCGTTTTCATCTAGGTTTTTAACCGCCTCTTCGGAAACGTTAGGAATCTCTGAAGTCAATTCTTCTTCACCCCTCTTCGTATCCCTAACTTCAAGTTGGAATTCTTCAATGTGAATGGAAGTAAAGATATCCTCTCTTACAACTCTCTCAGAGATTACAATCGCATCCTCAAAGTTGTAACCCTGCCAAGGCATGTAAGCCACTCTTAGGTTTTTACCTAAAGCTAACTCACCTTTATTGGTTGAATATCCCTCAACCAAAACCTGACCTTTATGAACTTTCTCTCCTTTAAGTACTAAAGGGGTAAGGTTAATGGTAGTATCCTGGTTGGTTCTTCTGAATTTAATCAGGTCATATGTTTTATATTCATCGCTGAAATTCACCAAAAGTTCATCATCTGATAGATCATATTTAACGGTGATTTTCTTGGCATCAACATAATCCACAACACCATTAGCTTCGGCAATTACCAATGCTCTGGAGTCGATCGCAGCTTTTCCTTCGAGACCAGTTCCTACGATAGGAGACTCCGGTTTCAATAAAGGAACTGCCTGACGCTGCATGTTAGATCCCATCAAAGCACGGTTTGCATCATCATGCTCAAGGAAAGGAATCAAGGAAGCTGCCACAGATACAATCTGATTGGGAGCTACGTCCATATAGCTGATCTCATTTGGATCAAGTACAGGGAAGTCACCTTCGAATCTTGCTTTCACCTTCTCATTGATGAAGTTTCCTTGCTCATCTAATGGGGCATTTGCCTGGGCAATGTTATTATCATCCTCTTCTTCTGCAGTCAAGAAAACAATATCATTGGCATCCATGCTTACTTTTCCTTCTTTCACTTTTCTATATGGAGTCTCTAAGAATCCCATAGAGTTCACTTTAGCGTGAACGCAAAGAGAGGAGATCAAACCAATGTTTGGACCTTCCGGCGTTTCGATAGTACAAAGACGGCCATAGTGCGTATAGTGAACATCCCTAACTTCGAAACCTGCTCTTTCTCTTGAAAGACCGCCTGGACCTAAAGCTGATAACCTTCTCTTATGAGTCAGTTCCGCAAGAGGGTTGGTCTGATCCATAAACTGAGAAAGTTGGTTGGTTCCAAAGAAGGAATTGATAACCGAAGAAAGCGTACGGGCATTGATCAAATCAACAGGTTTGAAATCTTCGTTATCTCTAACGTTCATTCTTTCCCTGATTGTTCTTGCCATTCTGGCCAAACCAACACCAAACTGACTGTATAATTGCTCACCTACAGTCCTTACCCTTCTGTTGCTCAAGTGATCAATATCATCAACGACAGCTTTAGAATTGATCAAACCGATCAAATACTTTACAATACTGATAATATCTTCAGTGGTCAATACGATTTTTTCAGGATCGATTTCAAGACCAAGCTTTTTATTGATTCTATATCTACCTACTTCACCCAAATCATACCTCTTATCCGAGAAGAATAGACCGTGAATAACTTCGCGGGCTGTAGCTTCATCAGGAGCTTCAGTATTTCTCAATTGACGGTAAATAACTTCTACCGCTTCTTTCTCTGAGTTGGAGTTATCTTTTTGAAGGGTATTATAGATGATGGAGTAATCTGCCACATTTACATCTTCTCTATGAAGAATAATAGACTTGGCGCCTGCATCAAGAATCAATGCAATATCTTCATCTGTTAGAATGGAGTCCCTTTCTAACAATACTTCATTTCTATCAATAGAAACAACCTCACCAGTATCCTCGTCAACGAAATCCTCTACCCAAGTTCTTAGCACACGGGCAGCCAATTTTCTACCGGTAATTTTTTTAAGGTTATTTTTAGTAGCTTCAATTTCTTCGGAAAGACCGAACAAATCCAAGATTTCCTTATCAGATCCAAAACCAATCGCCCTCAATAGGGTGGTAACAGGGAACTTCTTCTTACGGTCAATGTAAGCATACATGACATTATTGATGTCAGTAGCGAATTCAATCCAGCTACCTTTGAAAGGTATAATTCTGGCAGAATATAACTTTGTACCGTTAGTGTGCTTACTTTGAGCAAAGAACACACCTGGGGATCTGTGAAGTTGTGATACAATAACCCTTTCAGCTCCATTGATGACAAAAGAGCCTTTCTCAGTCATGTAAGGAAGATTACCAAGGAATACTTCCTGTTCGATAGTTTCAAAATCCTCATTGTCCTCGTCATGGCAGAGCAATCTAAGCTTTGCTTTCAATGGAACAGAATAGGTCAATCCTCTATCAATACATTCTTCAACACTGTATTTTGGAGGATCTACCGCATAGTCAATAAATTCAAGGGTGAAATTTTCTCTAGAATCCGATATTGGGAAATTTTCGGAGAAAACCTTGAATAGACCATCCTGTCTTCTTTTTTCAGCAGGAGTATCCAACTGGAAGAAATCTTTGAAAGATTGCAGCTGGATATCTAAGAAATCAGGATAGTCTTTGACTACCTTAATAGATGAGAAACTTTTCCTTACGGTTTGATTCTGGATAGCCAAGGCAGTATATGTTTTTAGTGAAAATAAATAACAAAAAGCGACAATTTACGCTTCGAATAGTACAATTTTATACCTGTGCACAAACAGGAAAAGACCTGACTATTCAGTCAGGTCTAAGCTCATAACCTTATCCTAAAAGGAAAGGTTATCCAAATTACTTAATTTCTACTTCAGCACCAGCTTCTTCTAGAGACTTCTTCAATGCGTCAGCCTCATCCTTAGCGATACCTTCTTTAACTGCTTTAGGCGCACCGTCAACTAGTTCTTTAGCTTCTTTCAGACCAAGACCTGTCAATTCTTTAACAAGCTTAACAACAGCTAGTTTTTGACCGCCAGCAGCTTTCAAAATAACGTCAAAAGAAGTTTTCTCTTCTTCAGCAGCAGCTTCTCCAGCACCAGCAGCACCACCAGCTACCATCACAGCACCAGCTGCAGCAGGTTCGATACCGTACTGATCCTTAAGGATATCTGTCAATTCTTTTACTTCTTTTACAGTCAAGTTAACCAACTGTTCTGCAAGTTGTGTAAGATCTGCCATTTTATTACTATTTTAATTTGTTTTTTGAATGATTTGAAACGATTGATTTTATTCTTTCTCAGCAAGGGTTTTAAGAACACCAGTGATATTGTTTTGACCACTTTGCAATGCTGACAAGAGGTTTTTAGCAGGAGACTGAAGCAATCCGATAAGATCACCAAGCAATTCCTGTTTGGATTTAAGGCTAGAAAGCATTTCTAAGTTAGCTTCACCCACGAATGTATCCGAGTCGATGTAAGCTCCTTTGAAAACTGGTCTAGTTTCCTTTTTACCCAATTTTTTTCTAAAATCCAACAAAACTTTTGCTGGTAGATTTCCTGTCTCTTTTGAGAAAATGATTCCGGAGAATCCTTTTAAGGTTTTGTCAGCAAAAGAAGTATAGTCACCATCAAGGTTTTCCAATGCTTTTGCGATCAAAGTGTTTTTGTACACTTTGTATTCAACACCTTTTTCGAAACAGGTTCTTCTGAAAGCGTTTACCTGAGCTACTGTGAATCCAGAGGCATCTGTGATATAGAAGTAGGGAGTTTCCTTTAACTTCTCGGTAAGACTTTCGATTATTTCTAATTTTTCTTCTCTAGTCATGATTAAATACCTTGAATACTTCCTTTATCAACTTTAACTCCAGGAGACATTGTGCTTGACAGGTGAATGCTCTTGAAATATGTACCTTTTGAAGAAGCAGGCTTCAATTTGGAGATAGTGTTAAGCAATTCTTTTACGTTGTCCTGAATTTTCTCAGGGTCAAAAGAAACTTTACCCACACTTGTATGAATAATACCGAATTTATCAACTTTAAAGTCAATTTTACCGGCTTTCACTTCTCTTACTGCTTTACCTACTTCCAAAGTAACAGTTCCGGATTTTGGATTTGGCATCAAGCCTCTAGGTCCCAAAACCCTACCTAGTCTACCAACTTTTGCCATTACGTTAGGCATGGTGATGATGACATCAATGTCAGTCCATCCGCCTTCGATTTTAGCAATATAATCATCTAGACCTACATAATCTGCACCAGCTTCTTTAGCCTCTTCCATTTTGTCAGGGGTACAAAGTACCAAAACCTTAACATCTTTACCTGTACCATGAGGTAAGGCTACAACACCTCTAACCATTTGATCTGCTTTACGAGGATCAACGCCCAAACGAACGTCAATGTCTACAGAAGCATCAAACTTAGCGTTAGTGATGTCTTTTACGATGGAAGAAGCTTCCTCTAGGGAGTACTGCTGGCTTGGGTCGTACTTAGAAAGAGCTTCTTTTTGCTTTTTTGTTAACTTAGCCATAGTATTTTTAAATTATTCCTCCCAAGGAGCTTTACCAGAAACAGTGATACCCATACTTCTAGCGGTACCTGCGATCATTTTCATGGCAGATTCCACTTTGAAAGCGTTTAAGTCAGGCATTTTAACCTGCGCAATTTCCTTTACTTGATCCCAAGTAACGGAACCTACCTTTTTCCTGTTTGGCTCAGCTGAACCGCCTTTAACCTTCGCAGCCTCAAGCAACATATTAGCAGCTGGAGGAGTTTTTACTACGAATTCGAAAGACTTATCAGAGAAAACAGTAATCAAGACAGGCAATACCTGACCCATTTTATCCTGGGTACGGGCATTAAATTGCTTACAGAACTCCATAATGTTCAAACCCTTGGAACCAAGAGCTGGACCTACTGGAGGCGATGGATTTGCCTGGCCACCTTTCACTTGTAATTTCACATAACCAGTGATTTCCTTAGCCATTTCTTAATCTTGTTTTTCTACTTGTATAAAGTTTAATTCTACCGGTGTATTTCGACCGAAGATCTTGACCATAACATTCAATTTCTTCTTGTCTTCAAACACCTCTTCTATTGTACCCGAGAAACCACTGAAAGGACCATCCATTACTTTTACGGTCTCTCCGACTATAAATGGCGTATCTAGCTTCTCCGCAAACTCATCAATCTCCTCAACACGACCTAAGATCCTGTTGACTTCTGATTGTCGTAATGGCTCAGGGGTTTTGGAAGCTCCCCCCTGGTTTGAACCTAAGAAACCGATAACACCCGGGATACTTGTAATTACGTGATTCGCTTCACCGTGGGACAAATCCGCATTAACTAAAACATAGCCAGGAAAGAAGTTTCTCTCTCTGACTCTTTTCTTGCCATTGCGCATTTCGTAAACTTTTTCGGAAGGTATCAAAACCTCAGGAATGTATTCCTCAAGTTTCGCACGGACAATTTCATTATCCAAGTAAGACTTGGTTTTCTTCTCTTGTCCAGCTACCACCCTAAGTACGTACCACTTATGTTCAGCCATCAGTAATTTAATTCAATTAGAATAGATCGTAAAACCATTTCATAAGATTCTCGAACCCTAAATCAATTACGCCTATCACTAGTGCGAAAATGATTGAAGCAACAATTACCAACACGGCACTGTTTTGCAGAAACGAATAAGAAGGCCAAGTAACCTTGTTTTTCATTTCGTCTATAGATTCGATGACAAAACTTTTAATATTCATGGTTTACTTCATTATTAGCACGGGCAGAGAGATTCGAACTCCCATCAACGGTTTTGGAGACCGCTATTCTGCCATTGAACTATGCCCGTAGAAAATTAGGTTCCCAAAAGGAACGCAAAAGTAGCTAGATTTGGATTAAGAAACAAATGCGATCCCAAAAAAACCATTCAGGATCGCATTTGGATATATAATAATCTTGAAGATTAGTCAAGAATTTCAGTCACCTGACCAGCACCTACAGTTCTACCACCTTCACGGATAGCGAAACGTAGACCTTTTTCCAAAGCAACTGCGTTCAACAAGTTCACTTCGATAGTAACGTTGTCACCTGGCATAACCATCTCAACGTTCTCAGGAAGTTTGATCTCACCAGTCACGTCAGTAGTTCTCAAGTAGAACTGAGGACGGTACTTGTTGAAGAATGGAGTGTGACGTCCACCTTCTTCTTTAGAAAGAACGTAAACTTCAGCTTTGAAGTGAGCGTGGGGAGTTACAGATCCTGGCTTACAGATAATCATACCTCTCTTGATCTGAGACTTTTCAATACCTCTCAACAACAAACCTACGTTGTCACCAGCTTCACCTCTATCAAGGATCTTACGGAACATTTCCACACCAGTTACAGTAGATTTCAAGCCTTGAGCACCCATACCGATGATATCTACAGGCTCACCAGAGTTGATGATACCTCTTTCAATTCTACCAGTAGCAACAGTACCACGACCCGTGATAGAGAATACGTCTTCAACAGGCATCAAGAAATCTTTGTCGATAAGACGCTCTGGAAGAGGAATGTAAGTATCAACTGCATTCATCAATTCCATTACTGTTTCTTCCCACTTTGGCTCACCGTTAAGTGCACCAAGAGCAGAACCTGCAATCACCGGAATATTGTCACCGTCAAACTCGTAGAAAGAAAGCAATTCTCTTACTTCCATTTCAACTAGTTCAAGAAGTTCTGGATCATCTACCATATCCACTTTGTTCAAGAAAACAACTAGAGCTGGTACACCTACCTGACGAGCAAGAAGGATGTGCTCTCTTGTCTGTGGCATTGGTCCGTCAGTAGCAGCTACCACTAGGATAGCGCCATCCATTTGTGCAGCACCAGTAACCATGTTCTTAACGTAGTCAGCGTGACCAGGACAGTCTACGTGAGCGTAGTGTCTTTTTTCAGTCTGATACTCTACGTGAGAAGTGTTGATGGTGATACCTCTTTCTTTTTCTTCTGGAGCGTTGTCGATAGAAGAGAAATCTCTTAATTCAGAAAGACCTTTTTTGGCCAATACTGTAGTAATGGCAGCAGTCAAAGTTGTCTTTCCATGGTCTACGTGACCAATCGTACCGATGTTAACGTGCGGTTTGGAACGGTCAAAGGTTGCTTTTGCCATGCGTGAAAATCCTCTGTTTTAGTTAAAGATATAAATTAGTTAAATTATTCTGATGTTTCAGAGCCAACGACGGGATTTGAACCCGTGACCCCTTCCTTACCAAGGAAGTACTCTACCCCTGAGCTACGTCGGCTAATAACATGCCAATGCTATAAAAGCATAGAGCGGGAGACGAGGCTCGAACCCGCGACCTGCAGCTTGGAAGGCTGCCGCTCTACCAACTGAGCTACTCCCGCTTTTAAAATACTGCGCTTTCCTTAAAAGATTACGCTTCATATTTAGTGGGGGAAACAGGATTCGAACCTGTGAAGACATAAGTCAACGGATTTACAGTCCGTCCCAGTTGGCCGCTTTGGTATTCCCCCAACTGTTTATTTCACATTAAAAATTCCTAAGGATTTCCCTTTTAGTATTCTTAACGGATGGCAAAATTATACCCTTTTCGTAAACATTCAAAATTATGTCAAAAAAAATCAAAGTATTTTTTCATAACGCATTTTAATCCCATAAAAATCAAGTAATTAATTTTCCTCCAGATAGGTTGAAAGGAAAAATTCCTGGTACCTTTTTGCCAGTTCATCAGTTTCTTGCTGCCAAATCTTTTTTGCTAAGTCCAGTACGCCAGGCTCGTCAATAAATCCAAACAAGCCCATAAATGCAGCAATCCTTACATAATTGGCCCTATGACCAGACGCCAATGCAGAGAGGTTTGCAATCGCTTTATCTTTCCCCTCAGATGGCATCTTAACGAAATAATCGCCATAGTACCCCAAGAAGTAATACAAAGACTGCCCCGACATGATGTCAAGTTTCTCATGGAACCATTCCCCTTTCCCTTCAATATCATTACTTATATAGTAGTCAGACAAAGCCACGACCATCCGGATGTTTTTTTCTCCTGCAAAACGCTCCGCTATCTCATCTCTATTGAAGCTTTCCTCATTTTCCAAATAGGCACTCAGTGCTGTCCCTGCCACATAATAGGAAGGATCATTCATCCATCTTAAAAAAGCAGGGGAATATTTATCCCCATCTATTAAAGACAATAGTTCAATGGCTCCTAGCCTGACAGTATTCTTGGGGTCATTCTCTGCAATATCAAATAAGGTGGACTCCAGGTCATCAATGGCCAATAACCATTCCGGATGCTTAGCGATGTTCATTAACGCAAGTTCCCTGATGGCCCAGAAAGGATCCTTTAACCCGGCCCCCACCAAGGAGGCTACATCCATCTCCTCTCCAAACATGCTAGACAAACTATCCAGTGCTTCATACCTTGCTACTCCTAGCTCCGAAACTCTATATTGATTGATAAAGTGATTTTTCCCCCGAAACGACTTTTTCTCAGCCAATATTTCTACTGCTTCATCCACATACAGTTCCGAAACTGGGGTTCCATTCTCAATGGCAAATTGCTGCCATGCCTTATCCAAAATCAATTCTTTTTCAAACCTCTTCCCTTCTGCATACCAACTCACTTTAAAAGGCAGTCTATACAACGGCGTATTGGAAAAATCCTGTCTTTGGGCCACAGACAGCAATAAGTTGTCAGGTTGACTATAATCTACTTCATATTCCAAAACAGGATGTCCTGAAGCCAGAAACCATTGATTGAAAAACCAATTCAAATCCATCCCGGTCACTTCTTCAAGTGCAATTCTCAGGTCATGTACTTCTACACTGCTGAAAGCATGTTTGGTCAGATAGTGCTTGAGTCCGGCAGAAAAAGCATCATCTCCAAGATGCCTTCTGAGCATATGTAAAATCCTGCCTCCTTTGGCATAAGAGTGGCTATCAAACATATCTTCCCCATCTTCATAATAAAAACGGATCAGGTCAACTTGCTTTTCTTCAGCCTCTCCAAAATATTGCTCCATTTCAGACACATGATGCATGTCTGCATCATCCCTACCCTCTTTGTAATCATACCATAGATACTCTGAATAATTGGCAAAAGCCTCGTTCAGAGTAAGGTTAGACCAAGATTCATTCGTTACATAATTCCCAAACCACTGATGAAACAATTCATGGGCAATAATTCCATCCCATTCCGAATCTATGGCTTCCCTTTCATCCAGATTCAATTCCTCCATAAAAACAGAAATGGTGGTATTCTCCATCGCTCCTGAAACAAAATCCCTCACCACTACTTGGTCGTATTTTTGCCAAGGATACCTCAGCCCTAATAAATCAGAAAAGAACCCAATCATTTCTGGTGTATTTTGGAACACCTTCTTGGCTCCTTCCTCATATTCTTTTTCCACATAATAGTTCACCTGCATCCCCTCCCATTCATCCTTGACCTCCACATAATCCCCGACAATCACCGCAGCCAGATACGGCGCATGTGGCAGATTCATTTCCCAATGGTCTGTCCTCGTACCATCTCCATTCATTTTACTGGACTTTAACTCACCATTACTGATGGTCCGGTATTTGGCATCCACGGTCAGCTTGATATCCTGAGTAGCCCTTTCATTTGGAGCATCAATAGTTGGAAACCATTTGGAGTTATGCTCGGTCTCTCCCTGAGTCCATATCTGAATAGGCTTATTTGGATCCTCTCCTTTTGCATTGATAAAGTAAAGCCCTTTGGTGTCCGTAATGGCCTGACTACCTTCCCCTGAATTTTCATTAGGCTTTGCGGTATATTTGATCAATACCGTCAAGGTGTCATTTGCACTGAAGTGTTTAGACAAATAAGCGGTCACCTTTTTCCCATCATAACGAAAATTCAAATCCTGACTTGTTTCCTTCCCTATCAAGGCAAATGAATGGATGTCAAAATCCTTGGCATCCAATACCAGGGTATTCTGCGGAAAAAAATATGGCTTAAGTTCCAGTTGTGCGATTCCATTGACCCATTCATTTTGGTAATCAAAAGAAAGCTCCAAGGAAGTGTGTAAAAGATCAAAATCCCTTCTTCGGCTTTCCTGGTACTCAGAGATTTTATATTCCAGCAAAGGGATTAACTTTTCACGTTCTGAGGACAGTGCTTCCAAGGTGTCTATAGGCAATTGTTCGTTAGTTACTTCCGGCAGAAAAACAGTATTGGAACTCTTGCAAGACCAAAAAATCACAATGAAAAGGGCAAATAGTATTTTGGGTGTATCCAATCTCATGAAAATGGTTTTTAAAGATTAATCCTATATCTTAGCGCAAAATAATAGAAATGTATTCAGTAAGCATTAAAAATTCCGTATTTGAGGTAGAAAAGTCCAAGGACCGGATTTCGGTCAATGGGAATATACTCGATTGGAGTATTTCCAAAATTTCGGACAGACATTTTCATGTGCTTTACAAAGACCAATCTTTCAACCTTGAAGTTGTCGAATTGGATCTTGAATCAAAAACCATCAAGCTGAAGCTGAACAATAAACCATGCGAAATCCAGCTCAAGGACAAGTATGATCTTTTACTGGAAAAACTGGGCATGAACAATCTTCAGCAGAATTCTGCCAAGGACATCAAAGCGCCAATGCCAGGATTGATTTTTGATATCAAGGTAAAAGAGGGAGACACCGTACAAAAGGGAGATCCTGTCCTGATTCTTGAGGCCATGAAAATGGAAAATATTCTGAAATCTCCGGGTGATGGGGTAGTAAAAACCATTAAGATCAAAAAAGGAGAAAGCGTAGAAAAAAATCAGGTATTGATCCAATTTTAAACCCTACCTCTTCAGATTTCTAGGGGAAGGCCTTATATTTGTCGGGTTTATACCAATTAAAAAAAATCAGAAAAGCACCTTTTTCAATTACCATTATCTACAATGAAATACAACAGAATATTACTCAAACTGAGCGGAGAAGCCTTAATGGGAGAAAAAAATTATGGCATAGACTCCAATAGGCTGGAACAATACGCCCAGGAAATCAAAAAAGTAAAAGATCTTGGGGTGGAAGTGGCCATCGTAATAGGTGGGGGTAATATTTTCAGAGGAGTTCAGGCAGAAAAGACCGGCATTGACCGTGTTCAGGGAGATTATATGGGCATGTTGGCCACATTGATCAACGCCATGGCCCTTCAAAGTGCCCTGGAACAAAACGGTATGTTTACCCGTTTGATGTCAGGTATCAAAGTAGAAAGTGTCTGCGAGCCATTCATTAGAAGAAGGGCTATCAGACACTTGGAAAAAGGTAGAATTGTCATTTTCGGGGCGGGAATAGGAAACCCCTATTTCACTACAGATTCAACAGCCAGTTTAAGGGCAATTGAAATAGAGGCAGATGTGGTCTTGAAAGGAACACGAGTAGACGGTGTCTATACTGCTGACCCAGAAAAAGACAAAACAGCAACCAAATATTCTATCTTGTCATTCCAAGAGGCATATGAGAAAAATCTCAATATCATGGACATGACAGCATTTACCCTTTGTCAGGAAAACCATTTGCCTATCGTGGTATTTGACATGAACAAGCCTGGCAACTTACAGAAAATAGTAGCAGGAGAAGAAATCGGAACATTAATTACTTCAAAATAATCCAGAAGCAGATCATGGAAGAAATTCAATTACACCTGGAAGAAGCAAAAGAAATGATGCAGAAAGCAGTCAATCATACTGCTGCAGAACTTGTGAAAATCAGAGCGGGCAAAGCAATGCCCAACCTACTTGACGGAATCATGGTAGCTTACTACGGCGCGCCTACCCCACTTCAGCAGGTAGCATCTGTCACTACACCTGATGCCCGTACTTTATCCATCAAGCCATGGGAGAGAAACCTGATCTCTGAAATTGAAAGATCAATTATCAATTCAGACCTTGGACTTGCCCCACAGAATAACGGTGAAATCATCATCCTGACCATTCCGCCAATGACAGAGGAAAGAAGGAAGTCACTTGTAAAACAGGCCAAACAGGAATGTGAATCTGGTAAGGTTTCTATCCGAACCATTAGAAAAGACACCAATGAAGCCTTGAGGAAATTACAGAAAGAAGGTGCTTCTGAGGATGAAGTGAAAAGAGCTGAGGATACCGTACAGAAATTGACTGATCAATATTCTACAAAAGTAGATGAGCTTCTTGTCAAAAAAGAAGCTGAGATCATGACAGTATAAACTTCTCGGCATTTCAATAAGACTATAAGTACTTCCATGATATAGAAATCAGGAAGTACTTTTTTTTTACCCTATTTTTTGTTGAAAATTTGGATATTGAAGACACAATAAGATCCATTGGCCGTGATTAACAATTACAGGAGATTTGATCCAACTTTTAAAAACGCATTAACTCTTTAAGAATATGTCTAAATCAGAAAAACAGAAAATGTTAGCTGGGGAAATCTATAACAGCAGGGATCCCGAACTTTTGGAACGATATCATATTTGCAGGAGTTTAATTCTGGAATTTAACCATATTCCTTCAACAGAGCTGGTCAAGAAGTCAGAAATCCTTGATTCACTTTTAGGAGAAAAAGGAGATGGAGTATGGATAGAAGCCCCATTTTTTTGTGATTATGGTGAAAATATCCGTCTTGGAAAAAACACCTTTTTGAATTTCAACTGTCTGTTGCTGGATTGTAACCTGATATCAATCGGCAAAAACGGATTGATAGGTCCCAATGTACAGATCTACACCGCTGCCCATCCAATTGCTGCCCAAGACAGGATAGTAGCTGACCCTGAGGAAAGGTACCTGACATATTCAAAACCTGTGAGTATAGGAGACAATGTATGGATCGGAGGCAATACCCTTATCATGCCCGGGGTAACCATTGGAGAAAATGTGACGATTGGGGCAGGTTCGGTTGTCACAAAGGACATACCGGATAATTGCTTAGCTTTGGGAAACCCTTGCAGGGTAGTCAGGCAATTGTGATTTCAATTTTATTCAAGAATTAGCCCTATGAGTGATGAAAACAAAAATATCCATGACTTCGATTTTGATTTGATCTGTGAATATTTTTCACAATTTGAAAGACAGGGCCCTGGAAGTCCTGAAGTAACTTTAAAAGCCCTAAGTTTTATTGATAACCTGCACCCTGAATCCAGGATCGCAGACATAGGATGTGGTACAGGAGGTCAGACCATGATCCTGGCCCAACATGCTCCAGGATATATCACAGCCTTGGATTTGTTCCCAAAATTCATCGATCAGCTGAATACCTCGGCAGCCCAGCTCAACTTGCAGGACAAGGTAAAGGGGATTGTAGGGTCTATGGAAAATCTACCATTCGAAGAAGAGGAATTAGATTTAATATGGTCAGAAGGAGCCATTTACAATATTGGTTTTGTAAAAGGGCTGAAAGAATGGAACAGGTTCTTGAAAAAAGGAGGCTATTTAGCCGTGACCGAAGCCTCTTGGTTTACCGAAGTCAGGCCCAAAGAAATCCAGGATTACTGGGATAATGCCTATCCGGAAATTGATACCATACCCAATAAAGTTGCACAGCTCCAAAATGCCGGTTACATACCTGTGGCTTTTTTTATCCTTCCCGAAAACTGCTGGATAGACAATTACTATCAGCCCCAAACTGAAAAAATTGAGGAGTTTGTAAAAAAACACAAAGAGAATCCTGCTACAGAGGCATTTATCTCCGAAATCAAGGAAGAAATCCAGTATTACGCCCAATACAAAGCGTAGTATGGCTATGTGTTTTATATAGGCAAGAAAATTTAAGAGCTAGGATTTAAAGGGGATGGTTAGAGACCTAAATAGAAAACCATTTACGAGAAGGCCTCAATTTGTCACCATTAGAACCAAATTTCTCTCAAACTAGACAAGAGGTAGGTTCACAAGCACCTTAAAAACAAACCAATTAACGAATAAATGGTATCTTCCTTAGGAAATCACAGCTGGTTTAAACTCTCAGAGAAAGTTTCCGAAAAATACAGAAATGGCCTGCTGATCAAAAAATAACCCTGTCGAATAACCGACAGGGTATAAGGGCTGACCGTGACAAACGCTGTTCCTGCAGCCTCCCCAGTCCCCATCACCCCTTGGGAGCTGGCCGGGGATTACCGTTTGGCACGGCTTAATGTAAATATACGTAAAATTATGGCAAAAGATACGTTGTGAATTGCTTTCAAATCGACCAAAGGGAGATTCATGAGCACCTTAAAAACAAACCAATTAGCGAATAAAATGGTATCTTCCTATGGGAATCACAGCCTGAGCGCCAGTTGCACCCTGAATACCTGTGTTGTGAATTGCTTTCAAAATGGTATCTTCCTATGGGAATCACAGCGATCGGGTGGCATAGAAGGCACGCTCCAGCGTTGTGAAAACATCTAAGAGGGCCCCGATTGATCTGATCAGTCGGGGTCGTCTTTTTTTTGGAATCTTAAACTAACTATTTTTTTCCTTTAAAACATCCCCTCTACAGGGTATTTTTAGTTAATTGACTTAAGTTGTCTTAAAAAATCATTTCAAAAAAATACAATTTCAGGTAATTCATGCTCAAAAAAATCTAAATTCTGATTTTCAGATTATCCCCTTTACCAACTCCACTAACTTTTTACCTGCTTGATTGGCTACAGCGACTACCTCTTCATGGGTAAATTCCTTGGCAATCTTAGGGATACTTTCATTCGTAATCACCGAAAAAGCAATGACATTCATCCCCATATGATGCGCGGCTATAATCTCCGGAACTGTACTCATACCCACTGCATCTCCGCCGATTACCCTCAGATATCTTACCTCAGCCTTGGTCTCCAATTTAGGCCCCTGAAGGCCTACATAAACACCCTTTTGTAATCCAATACCCAAATTTTCCGCACAATTCAGCGCTTTTTCTCTCCATTCTAAATCAAATGGCTCACTCATATCCGGAAATCTCGGACCAAGTTCATCAAAGTTTCTTCCCCTAAGTGGATTATCTGGCAACAGACTGATGATATCTTCAATCAGCATCACGTCCCCCTGTTCAAAATCAGGGTTCAAACCTCCTGCGGCATTGGTGACAATAAGTTTCTTAACCCCCATTAATTTCATTACCCTGAGCGGATAGACCACTTCCTGCATGCTATAGTCCTCATAATAATGAAATCTTCCGGCCATAGCCAAGACCGGAGTTCCCTGCAGTATCCCAAAAATCAATTGGCCACTATGTCCTTCCACCGTCGAAACAGGAAAAAAGGGAATCTCCCCGTAAGGGATTATTACCTGTTGACTGATTTCTGAAACCAATCCGCCCAAACCTGAACCCAAGATTATCGCCACCTCAGGAACTGAAGGCATTTGTTGTAATAAAAATCTGACAGCTTCCTGTTCTTTTTGCATATACCTGAATAAATTTTCTTTATGCGTCAGCCGAATCGCTACAATACTCCCTTATTATTCATTTTTCATTCAACATTCCAGCCCCCCTTATGATGTCAGTACTTTCTCTCTAACATGACAAAGGATAGTTTTTATAATTCTTGGACAAGTTCTCTGATGATCAAGCTCATCCCGGGTTCCGCCTTCGCTGCTGCAGCCAGTACTTCTTCAATCCTTACCTTTTTGATATTGCCAGGTGAACATAAATCTGTAATCGCTGATATCGCAAAAACGGGTAATTCCATATGTCTGGCAACAATCACTTCAGGAATTGTACTCATGCCAATAGCATCTCCACCAATGGTTCTCAAATATTTGTATTCGGCCTTTGTTTCAAGATTTGGTCCCTGAACAGCCGCATACACTCCCTGATGGAGCTTTACATTGTTTCTCTTTCCGATCTGAAGAGCCTTTTCAATCAGTCTTAAATCATAAGGTTCGGACATATCAGGAAATCTTACCCCAAATTGATCAAGGTTTTTGCCCCTCAGCGGATTTTCGGGAAAAAGATCAATATGGTCATTGATGATCATCAATTCACCGATTCCAAAATCCGGATTCAGGCCACCTGCAGCATTGGACACAAAAAGATGTTGTATCCCTAGCAACTTCATCACCCTGACAGGAAAGGTAACTTCCTTCATGGAGTACCCTTCATAATAATGAAACCTACCCTGCATGGCTACAACAGACTTACCTGAAAGTTTACCAAAAATTAGTTTGCCTTTATGACTTTCGACTGTGGAAACAGGAAAAAATGGAATCTCTTCATAAGGGATTTCAAGTTCAATTTCGATATTATCGATCAACTGACCCAAACCGGTCCCAAGAATGATTCCAACTTCCAAGGATTCTGCGTATAAGCTATGTATATACTCATAGGCTAGTCGAATCTGTTCTCCGTAAGTGATATTTGCTTCTGTTCTCATATCGTAAAATTTCAACTAAGGTAAGCATTTACAGCTTTTGGGACATAATTTTTGAACAAAAGGGAAACTAATTGACTTTTACGATTGTAGTACAATGCAAATCAAAACCAGAAATCACCTTTCATGATCAAGATAATCGTCGGCACCAACCGAAAAAATTCGATTTCATTTAAAATCGCGGAATTATATCAGGAAAATTTAAACCAATTAGGAGCTGCTTCAGAAATCCTAAAGTTGGAAGAACTTCCCCATGATTTTTTATTTTCAGCTTTATATGAAAACAATGGTAAAAATCCGCTATACAACGAATTTCAACAAAAGGTAAAAGAGGGTGACAAGTTTGTTTTTATCGTACCGGAATATAATGGTTCATTTCCTGGGATTTTAAAGGCTTTTATAGATGGCATGACCTATCCAAACAGTTTCCGTAATAAAAAATGTGCTTTGGTGGGAATTTCATCTGGAATTGGCGGGGGTGGCATCGCATTGAGCCACCTCACCGACATCTTCCATTACCTGGGGATGCATGTACTTGCCCTCAAGCCTAAACTAGCTAAGATTGAGGAAAATATGTCAGATAACCTGCTCACCAACAGGCTGTACATGGAATTACTTCACTCCCAGGCTGAAATGTTGATTAACTTTTAGGGTTAATCAACATTATCGTGTAAAAACCTATTGTTCTTCAAGAACTCATTTTCATCTGTCAGGTTGAACCTGGAGATGCTACGCTCTGAGCTGTGCTGTACATCAGACAATTTAATCTGTTTCCTGATATAAGCAGGCGTCTCAAGCTTATCCTTGAATTCCTCAGGATTCTGGTTATAGGTTTTGACATTCTTTAAACGCTCAAAACGTTCATAGGCTTTCTGAATGGCTTTCTGCCTCAGTTGCTCATAGTAATCATTGCTGTACTGCGGAGCAGCTTCCTCTTTCTTTTCCTCAGCTTTTGGAAATTCAGGACGCTCATCTTTTTCTTCTGGCAGTTCATGGACAATTCTTCTAGCCTCTGGCTGGGCAGGAACAAACTCAAATTCATGTTCATCTTCCGCATCTTGGTCCTCGATTTCAATTGATTTGTTTGTAATCTCGGGTTTCTTCTCTTCAAAGGATGGCCTAACTGGCTCCTGAGCAGGCTTGGGGTCATTAGCGGGTGTAAAAACCGGCTTTTGAAAAGTAAAAGTGAAAGTCTGACCTGCCTCAGTCAACGCATCTTCATCTACTTTTGAAGTCTTGCCCGATTCCAGGTCAATTACTTTTTTTATCGATTCTGCCTCTTCAGCCACAACCGTATTTTGTATAGCTGGTTTTTCAACTGCTTTTGTTGGTGCTGCAGTAGTCAACTTATCCATTTCAAATCCAGTGGCAATGACGGTTACCCTGATACCTTTACCCAAATCTGAATCAATACCCTGACCGAAAATTACTTCTGCATCATCTCCTGCCCTTTCTTGGATATACTCAGTGATCTCACTCAGCTCGTCCATGGACAATTCATCTTCTTCACCTGACATGATGGAAAGAAGTATTTTCTGAGCTCCGGTAATATCAACATTATTCAACAAAGGAGAAGCAATTGCCTTCTCAGCAGCTCTGATTGCTCTTCCATCACCTTCTTCAGTTGCAGAGCCCATTACAGCAGCACCAGCATCTTTCATGACTGTTTTCACGTCCTCAAAATCAACGTTTACATCCTGGTGCACAGTGATGATTTCAGCAATTGATTTAGCCGCAGTGGTCAAGACGTTATCTGCTTTGGCAAAAGCGGAACGGATGGCAAGGTTGCCGTAGATCTCTCTTAGTTTATCATTAAGTATAACCAAAACAGTATCACAGTTTTCTCTCAGGGCTTCAATGCCCAACTGAGCTGACTGCATTTTTTTCCTTCCTTCAAAAACAAAGGGAGCAGTAACAATACCTACTGTAAGGATATCCATATCCTTGGCTATTTTGGCAATCACAGGCGCTGCACCGGTACCGGTACCACCGCCCATGCCCGCAGTAATGAAAACCATTTTGGTGTTACCGGAAAGTAATTCTCTGATATCTTCTTTGCTTTCAATGGCTGCATTTTTACCTTTTTCAGGATTGGCACCAGCGCCTAATCCTTCTGTCAGGTTTGCACCCAACTGCAGTCTCAAAGGCACCGGACTGCTTTTCAAAGCCTGGGCATCGGTATTGACTACCACAAACTCCACGTCTTTGATTCCTTGATTAAACATGTGGTTCACCGCATTAGAACCACCCCCTCCAACGCCTATCACTTTGATGATAGACTTTGAATTTTTTGGAAGATCAAATTTGTAATCTTTCATGTTATCTGACATTTTAAAATATGATGGTGAATTTTTTTTCAGAACTAAGATTAGAAGGGAAATGAAAGGCAAAGCCCTTCACCTCCCCAGTATGATAAGCCCTAGTAATTGTTTTCATCATTGATATCACTTATAATGATATCTTTAAGTTTCTTTTGGATACTGCTGAAGATATTTGCTCCAAAATCAAGTTTGGCAGCCTTCTGCTCCTGCTGTCTAGGGGTATAATTGTTTTCATATCGTTTTTTGTAGGTTTCCTCTCTTTCGTCAAAAGATTTAAACCCTGCCAATACAAGCCCTACGGATGTAGCATACATAGGACTCTTGATCTCATCTATCTTACATTTTCCAAGATGCTCGTTTGGATAACCTATTCTTGTGTCCAGGCCTGTCATGTACTCAAACAACTGAGCAACTCCGGACAGCAAGGCACCGCCCCCTGTGAGGACAATACCTCCGGCAAGTTTTTTATAGTGTCCACTTGCTACCAGTTCATTTTGCACATGCTCTATAATCTCTTCCATTCTCGCCTGAATGATAGCAGCTAGATTTTTTATGGAAATTTCTTTAGGCTGCCTGTTTCTCAAACCTGGAATGGAAACAATTTCATTTGGGTTGGCTTCTTCCGCAATGGCTTTACCAAATTTTGTCTTCAGCAATTCAGCCTGATGATGTAAGACCATACATCCTTCTTTGATATCCGTTGTGATGATATTACCTCCCAAAGGTATTACTGCAGTATGTCTGATGATATTGTCATAGAATATCGCGATATCTGTCGTACCTCCACCAATGTCAACTAAGCATACTCCGGCTTCTTTATCTTCCTCGCTCAGGACAGAAAGTGAACTGGCCAAAGGTTCTAAAATCAGGTCCTTAGACACCAGATCTGCACGCTTCACGCATCTATTGATGTTGTTGATGGCGGTAGTTTGGGCGGTGATGATATGGAAATCCGCTTCAAGCTTAGAGCCTGACATCCCTACAGGGTCTTTGATGCCATCCTCATAATCAACAGTATAATCCTGTGGCATCACGTGAATGATGGTATTGCCTGGAGGAACCACAATGTTTTCCATATCATTGGCCAATCTTCTTACATCCTCAATCGTGATTTCATCCTGATTGGGATTTCTGATGATGGCCCCATGATGCACGGTACTCTTGATATGTTGCCCTGCAATCCCCACGATTACATTGGCAATGTCTACCTCTGCCATGTCAGAAGCATCGCTCACCGCTTTTTGGATAGCATTCACCGTTTTGTCAATATTGGTCACTATCCCCCGGATAACTCCGTCGGAAACAGCCTTGCCCATGCCCAATACTTCCAGTTTTCCAAATTCATTCTTGCGGCCTACTACCGCACAGATTTTGGTGGTTCCAATGTCCAGTCCTACAATAAATTTGTCGTTTTCCATATCATCATCAATTATTCACAAACAATCTGGCCTTTATATTTTACACTTACCCTGCTATAAGTATTCCATCCTTTCGTAGGCAGAATCTGCTCATAGAAGAGGTTAATTTTGTTGAATTTCTCTTCAATTTCATTTGCATCCCCAAACTCAATGACCTGCTTCCCTACCTGTTGATGCAGCTTGATGTCACCCTTTTTTGCTATTTCCAATTCAGTGATCTGAGCTTTCCAAAAAGGGTCTTCTCCAATAAACTGAATAAGCGCCATCAGTTCAGGATATGCGGTACTTAGATCCCCAACAGACAATAATGACTCGGCATAGTTGCCATATAGGATCAATACCCGTGAAGTGTATTTTGCCGAGGTCGGCAAAATCAATCCCTCTGAAGAAATATACCCATCAGCTGCCCTTGGCCTGGTAATTCTGGCAATCGGGACATGCTGCTCAATATCCACCCTCACATTTCCTTTTTGGTCTCCAAAAGCCTCTGCATTTTTGACAAATGGATGGCTTTCTACTTTCTTTTCAATTGCATTCAGATTGAGCTCAGAAAGCATTACCCCGGTCTTCAGGTTCGGAAACTCAGCTTTCAAACTCTTCAGGATTTCATTTTCATCCACGAAATACACATCACTTACTGCTTTCACATGGATTTCAATATCATTAAACCTCCTTTCAGAAGTTTTCTTTTCGATGAATCCTATGAAAACCACCAACACCAGTACGAGCACTGAGAATAAGAAGCTTTTTTTAAACCTTACTTTCTTCATGCCTGAGCCAGTTTGCTATCGGTGAAACCAATCTATCTATATCTCCTGCGCCAATGGTTACCAACACTTCAATGTTGGAGGCCTTCAGATAATCCAACAAACCTTCTTTGGTCTGAAGAGACTTCTGTGGTGCAGTAATGTCTTCCAACAACATTGAAGCTGTCACTCCCTCAATAGGAAGTTCCCTTGCTGGATAAATATCCAGCAGCACAATCTCGTCCGCCAATGAAAGGCTTTCAGAAAAGCCTTTGGCAAAATCACGAGTACGGGTAAATAAATGGGGCTGAAAAACAGCTGTCAATTTCTTTTGCGGATACATCGCTTTTACAGAAGTCAGAAATGCCCTGATTTCTTCAGGATGATGGGCATAGTCATCAATAAAAACCCTGTCCTCTTCCTGAACCCATATTTCAAATCTCCTTTTGACACCCCTATAGGTCAATAGTCCTTTTCTGATCGCTTCTTCATCCATTCCTAAATCCAAGGCAATGGAAATGGCTGGCAAGGCATTTTCGACATTATGGAATCCCGGCATCCTCAATTCCAAGCCTTTGATCTGTTGCGAACCATTTTGATAGTCAAATCGGAAAGTTGCCGGTAAAGCCTCAATATTGACTGCATTGATCTCTCCCTCTCCAATTCCATATTGAAGAATTGTTAGATTTCTAGTCATAGAGTCCAAACCTAATTTTTTGTAAGCTTTGGTATGAATGTACAGCTTGCCATGTTCGGAAATCAATTCAACAAAAGCCCTAAAGCCTTCCATCATATGCTTATCATCACCATAGATATCCAAATGATCCGGATCAGCACTGGTCACGACTGCCACATTTGGATGAAGGTGTAGAAAAGATCTGTCAAATTCATCTGCTTCCACTACCACTGTCACCTCTTTATTGTCTTCATCATGGAGGATCAGATTGCTTTGGTAATTCTGGGTAATGCCACCCAAAAATGCCGCAATGTTTTTACCTCCTGATTTCAGTAAATGGGCAATCATGGAAGAAGTTGTAGTTTTCCCATGAGTTCCAGCCACAGCAATCGTGGGCATATCAGAAGTGATCATTCCAAGGACCGCTGCCCTTTTCATCAAGTCAAAACCTTGATCCCTGAAATAATTCAGCTGAACAGAATCCTTTGGCATAGCCGGAGTCCAAACGATCAAGGTATTGTCCTTATCAGCCTTAACATCCGTAGGAATTGTAGCCATAGTATCCTCGTAGGTGATTTTCATTCCTTCAGACTCCAAAGAAGCCGTCAAAGGAGAAGGGGTACGGTCATAACCTGATACTTTGACACCGATGTGGTTAAACCATCTTGCCAAAGCACTCATACCGATACCTCCGATACCTAGAAAGTGGACATTATGTAATTTTTTCAGATTCATCCGATGATACTTTCCAATGCTTCTACAATCTCTTTGGCCGCCTCAGGCTTAGCCAACTTTTTGATATTTTCACTCATTTGACTTGCTTTTACCTGATCAGCAAGCAGGTCATCTATTGTTGATTTCAGTTTACCGACCGCTTCTGCATCTTTCAGTACCAAAGCAGCGCCTGCCTCTACATAAGCCATCGCATTTTTGGTCTGATGATCCTCCGCCACATTTGGGGAAGGGATAAAGACCACAGGTCTTCCTACCAAACTTAGCTCAGACACTGATAAAGCTCCTGCTCTGGAAACCACCATATCGGCGGCAGCATAAGCGAGATCCATTTCTTTGATGAATTCCAATACATGGATATGCCTCAACCCTGATGATGCCACTTTGCTTTGCATATCATTGAAGTAAAACTTCCCTGATTGCCAGAGTACCTGATACCCACCCTGCTCCAAAGCCTCCATATCAGCCAATACCGCCTGATTGATCGTCCTGGCACCGAGACTTCCTCCCAGAACCAAAACCACCTTTCTTCCATGGTCCAAATTGAAATGTGCAAATGCCTTTTCTTTTTTTCCTTCCAAGAAAAGAATGTCTTTTCTCACGGGATTTCCGGTATATTGAATTTTATCCGCGGGGAAAAACTTTTCCATATGCGGATATGCAACACAAATTTTAGCAGCTCTTTTGGCCAATAGTTTATTGGTTAAGCCTGCATAGGAATTCTGTTCCTGAATCAGACTTGGAATTCCATTTCTCTGTGCCATGAACAGCAATGGACCACTGGCATAGCCACCTACACCCACCACTGCATCAGGTTTGAATTCTTTCAATAGTGTCTTGGATCTGTTCAAACTCTTCATCAGCTTGAAAAGAAAACTCAAGTTTGAAAGACTTAAATTTCTTTGAAGTCCTGCAACAGGTAATCCTTCTATCCGATAACCTGCCTCAGGCACTTTCTGCATTTCCATTTTGCCTTCTGCTCCAACAAATAGAATCTCTGTAGCAGGATGCTTTTCTTTCCAGGCATTTGCAATAGCAATTGCAGGATAGATATGGCCTCCTGTTCCACCTCCACTGATCATGATCCTATATGTTTTATTATCTTTCATCAATGTTTATGCAGTTTGAAATACTTTTCTAGGCTTATTTTCATCACCAGAACTTTCAATTGAATCAGCATGATCTCCCCTGCTGACACTTAGTATGATCCCAACAGAAAAACCAGTAAAGATCAACGATGTCCCCCCCATACTCAGCAGTGGCAATGGAAGCCCTGTAATCGGACCAAGTCCAACCGCAACGGCCATATTGACCATCGCCTGCAGCACCAGCGCAAAACTCAACCCTGCAGAAAGCAGTCCTCCAAAAGGCTTGGTGGAATTGGCCACAATCCTCATTCCTCTAAAGAGCAATGCCAGATATAAGAACAGCACTGTTGTTCCTCCTACCAGGCCATACTCCTCAATGATGATCGCATAAATAAAATCTGAGTATGGGTGAGGCAGGGTATTCCTTTGTTCTGATTTACCTGGCCCTTTACCTGTCAATCCTCCGGTAGATATTGCAATAAATGACTGCTCAGCCTGGAATGGGATTTCATCATCCGATGCAAATTTTTCAATTCTTGAAAAGAATGTCCCACCTCTTTGTCCAAGAAATACAGAGGCTGATAAAAACACGCCGCCAACCAGAATCACCGTCAAGATGAATTTAGCAGGCACTCGGCCGATGAACATCAATAAAAGACAGGTAGCGAAGAGCAAAAGCGCTGTGGACATATTGGCGAATCCTATCAGCATAGTTACCAAGCCAATGACCAGAATCATAGGAAGGAATGCTTTTTTAAAATCATCTATATTCTTCTGTCTTTTGGCCAACAAACTTGCCAATGTGGCAATCAGGGCCAGTTTGGCAATATCTGAAGGCTGGAAGGCTTTGTTGATGCCAGGTATGACCAGCCACCTGTTGGCTTCGTTGACTGAAGAACCGAAAGCATAGGTGATCAATAGTAATGGCACAGAAACAAATAGCAGGAACCTTCCGATCAATCCATAGTATTTATAAGGTATCTTGTGGGCTACCCACATCACGATAAGCCCCATAAATACCATCATCGAATGGTCTATCAGGTACTTCTCAGTATTCCCTCCTGTTTTTTTGTAAGCCAAAGACCCTGTGGCAGAATAGACTACGAGTATACTGATAATGGCGAGCAAGATCACGATGCCCCAAATGATTGGGTCTCCTTTCAAATTCCTGTCTATCCAGCTTTTGAATGATGCCATCATACCGTTGATAATTTTAACTTGTTTACAGCAGCTTTAAACTGCTCTCCTCTATCTTCATAATTTTTGAAAAGATCGAAGCTGGCACAAGCTGGTGAAAGCAGCACTACATCACCTTCTTTACCAAATTCCAATCCCCAAGAGACCGCTTCGGCAATATCTTGTGTTTCTCTTATGTCTTTAATATGACCTTGAAAGGCCGCCTTCAGCTTCTCATTATCCAAACCAAGGCAAATCAATGTTTTTACTTTATCACCAATACCAGGAATGAGAACAGAATAATCATTTCCCTTATCCACACCTCCTGCTATCCAGATCAAAGGATTGTTATATGCGCTCAATGCGTAAGCTGTTGCATCCACATTGGTCCCTTTACTGTCATTGATAAAGGTCACCCCTTGGATTGTTGCCACAGATTCCATTCTGTGTGCTGCATTTTTGAAATCCTTCAACCCTGATTTCAGATTCTCTTCACTTACACCTGCCAAACCTGCTGCTAAAGAGGCACACATGACATTCAGCATATTGTGGGTACCCTTTAGAATAATCCCGTCTTTTGAGATTTCAACTTTTTTTCCAAGCATGGAAAGCTGTATGGATTCCCCATCAAAATACCCTCCTCTTTCTTGGTTTGTTTTAAGGCTAAGTGAATAAGTTTCAGCCCTTAGTACAGTCGTATCGAGCCCAGCTTTCGTATATGGGTCCTCTGGAAATAAGATCGCTTTATCTTCAGTTGCCATGTTTTTAAACAGGGACATTTTGGAAGCGATATAATTTTCCATCTTGTAATCATATCTGTCCAAATGATCCGGAGTGATATTGGTAAGGATTCCAATATTTGGCTTGAATTGACGGAATCCGTCAATTTGAAAACTGCTAATTTCAAGCACCCACCATTCATGATCCTTTTCAACCAACTGTCCTGCCCAACTCTGACCGACATTTCCGCCTAAACCTACGTCAATACCGCCTTTTTGCATCAGGTGATAGGTGAGCAGGGTTGTAGTAGTTTTGCCATTCGTACCGGTTATAGCAATCACTTTGCAATTAGAATACCTAAAAGCAAATTCCAATTCGTCTATCACTGGAATTCCTTTTTGAAGAGCTGACTTGATGATAGACGCCTTTAATGGAATCCCTGGGCTTTTGATGATTTCGTCAGCAGAAAGGATTTCAAGCTCTGAATGCCCGCCTTCTTCAAAAGGAATCTGATGATCATTAAGGATTTTTTTTCTGGCAGCACTTATTGCTCCCATATCCGATACCCATACCGCATACCCCTTCTGCTTGGCCAGCATTGCTGCCCCTACTCCGCTTTCTCCAGCTCCCAGTATGGCTATCTTCTTATTCATTTATCTCAATTTCAAAGTTGCCAAAGTAATGATGGCCAAAAGGATACCCACAATCCAAAATCTGGTAACAATTTTGGCTTCATGGATATTTTTCTTTTGATAATGGTGGTGGAGAGGTGCCATCAGGAAGATCCTTCTTCCCTCTCCATATTTTCTTTTGGTATATTTGAAATAACTCACCTGCATAATCACAGAAAGATTTTCCACAAGGAAAATCCCACATAATACAGGGATCAATAATTCTTTTCTCAAGGTCAAGGACAAAACGGCAATTACCCCACCCAACATCAAACTTCCGGTATCACCCATAAAAACCTGGGCAGGAAATGCATTATACCAAAGGAAACCCACGCAAGCTCCTACAAATGCTGAACAGAAAATCACCAGTTCAGCAGAGTTAGGGATAAAGAATACATTGAGGTATTGGGAGAATATTGCATTACCGGAGATATAGGCAAAAATGGCTATGGTCAATCCGATTATTGCAGAAGTTCCGGCAGCTAAACCATCTATTCCATCTGTAATATTGGCGCCATTGGAAACAGCTGTGATGATGAAAATCACCAATAAAATGTACAATACCGGTGTAATATCTTCTCCCAAGAAACCTAGAAAATTCTCATAATTCAGTTCATTGTTTTTCATGAACGGAATGGTGGTCTTGGCAACTTTAACATCCTTGAAAGCTGGGGTTTCCACTACCCCCTCCTCTATGGAAACAGGGTTGGTAAATTCCCTTACCACTACATCTTCATGAAAATAGAGAGTAGCTCCCACAATGATGCCAATAGAAATCTGTCCTACGATTTTAAACCTCCCGGCCAAACCTTCCTTGTTCTTTTTGAACACTTTGATGTAATCATCCAAAAATCCAATCCCACCTAACCAAATGGTGGTGATCAACAAAAGAATGATATAAATATTATTGACATTGGCAAAAAGCAAGGTAGGAATGATAATACCAGCCATGATCATCAGTCCACCCATAGTCGGTGTTCCTTTCTTCTCAACCTGACCACTTAAACCAAGATCCCTGACAGTTTCTCCAATTTGCTTATTACGGATCCAACTGATGATATTTTTACCGAAAGTAATGGTTATGATCAGAGACAACAGTGCCGCCATACCCGCCCTAAAGGAGATATAACGGAAAACCCCTGTCCCAGGAACATCCAAAACACTGTCCAAATACTCAAAAATAGGATATAACATAATCAGTTTTTATTTAAAAGATGGAGCATATCTTTTACCACTTCCCTGTCATCAAAAGGATGCTTTACACCCTTGATTTCCTGATAGGTTTCATGACCTTTACCTGCTATAAGAATGATATCTCCTTTCTTAGCCATGATTCCTGCTGTTTTGATCGCCTCTCTCCTATCTTCTATTATCATCGTTTTCTTTAAATCTACTGGATTGACTCCGGCTTCCATTTCCCTAAGAATTGCCATGGGCTCTTCATCTCTAGGGTTATCTGAAGTCAGGATTACTTTATCGCTGAACTGTGTGGCGATTTTAGCCATCACGGGTCTTTTTGTTTTGTCCCTGTTTCCTCCACAACCTACCAAGGTAATGACCTGCTCTCCGCCTGTCCTTACCCCTTGGATAGTTTTCAGGACATTTTCCAATGCATCTGGGGTATGGGCATAATCCACAATTGCGGTAATCCCATAGAGGTAAATCCTATCAAACCTACCTGCTGCTCCCTGAACTTTGGAAAGCTGCATCAAAACTTCATCCTCATCTTCTCCTAATAAGACTGCAGATCCAAATACCCCCAAAAGGTTATAGGCATTAAACTCACCGATCATTCTGAACCAGATTTGTTTGTTGTTAATATCCAACTCCAACCCTTCAAGCGTATTCGAAAGCACTTTGGCCTTGAAATCTGCTGGATATTTGAGCCCAAAAGTCTGATGGGTAGCTTTACAGTTCTGCAGCATGACCATCCCCCTTTTATCATCAGCATTAACCAGTGCAAATGCTTCTTTTGGCAGATCATCAAACAACTTTTTCTTAGCCTTGATATATTCATCGAAGGTTCCGTGATAATCCAGATGATCGTGGGAAATATTGGTAAAGACTGCACCGGCCAGATTCAGTCCAGCTATCCTCTCCTGAATAATGGCATGGGAAGAAGCTTCCATAAAACAATGGGTACAGCCTTTTTCAACCATTTTCTTGAGTAAGGATTGGATGGCAACAGCATCCGGTGTTGTATGGGTAGCAGGTATAATTTCATCGTTGATTTTGTTCTCTACAGTAGACAACATCCCAACGTTATAGCCCATCTCCCTGAATAACTGATACAAAAGTGTGACGGTGCTGGTCTTTCCGTTAGTACCAGTCACCGCCACAAGCTTTAACTTCTCAGATGGATTTTCAAAATAATTAGACGCCATGATACCCATGGCTTTTGAGGAATTGACCACCTGAACAAAGGTGACCCCCTCTAGGATAGTTTTAGGCAGCTCTTCACAGACAACTGCTACGGCACCTTTTTCAAGTGCAAGGCCAATAAATCCATGACCATCAACCTGTGTGCCTTTCATGGCCACAAAAACAGAACCTTTGCTAACCTTACGGCTATCAAAGACAATATCTTTAACACTAACTTCCATATCACCTATGGTAGCAGTCAAAGAAACCTTATACAATATGTCCTTAAGAGCCTTCATTTATCCTAAAATCAAATTGATCACGTTATTTTGCTGAACAGGAGAACCTGGGCTGATAGATTGATTTTTCACCCTTCCCTTACCCTGGTACACTACTCTAAGTCCTTTGTTCTCCAATACATATAAAGCGTCCCTCAATGGCAGACCACTAACATCGGGAACAGTCGGGGAATCAGTAGGAGTAGTCTTCCATTGAATTGACTTAATCTGCGCCACAGACTTCACCCAATTTTCACCTTGACCGCTGTAATGATTAGATATCCCAAATCGGTTACATATCATCTGCAATTCATCTACTTTTCCGGCCTGGATATAAGGGAATTCACTGCCGTTTTGAGCCATATAATTCCCAGATGGGAATTTCTTGTTCAATTTCAGGTCCTGAGAATAAATTTTGTCTGCAATTTCCTTGAATACCGGTGCAGAGATATCTCCCCCGTAAGCATTGAATCCTTTAGGGCTATCGATGATTACAATTGCACTGTATTTAGGATTATCAGCGGGGAAATAACCGGCAAAAGATGTGTAATACTTTTGGGTATACCTCCCATCTATCAACTTCTGGGCAGTACCTGTTTTTCCAGCGATTCTATAATCAGTATTGTAGACATTTCTAGCAGTTCCGTTCTTCACTACTCCTTCAAGCAATTCCTGCAACTGTTTGATCGTTTTTTCGGAGGCTATACTTTTTCTAAGAACTTCAGTTTCGAATTTCTTCTCTATCTGATTGCCTTTGGCTATAGCCTGTACGATCATAGGCCTGACCATTTTACCGTTGTTGGCCACAGCGTTGTAAAGCGTCAGGGTATGTAAAGGCGTCAACTTGGCTTCATATCCTATGGACATCCATGGCAGGGTTGTCCCATACCAATATTTCTCACCAGGCTTTTTGAAATAAGGTGCTCCTTCACCCTTGAGCTGAAACCCAATAGGCTTATCCAATCCCGCTTTTTCTATATATGCCACAAACTTTTCGGCCACATGGCCAAAATGCTGCTCTACCAATTTTGAAATTGCCACATTAGAAGATTTTTCAAATGCCTCTTTTACAGTGATTTCTCCATAGCCACCTTGCTTTACATCCCTCATGATGCGGTCATAGAAACGATAGGTTCCATCACCCGTATCCACTATGTCATTCAGGCTAACTTTTCCTTCTTCCAATAAAGCCAACATGCTCAGCAACTTGAAGGTGGAACCTGGCTCTGTCAACCCTTGATCACCTATGGCGAAGTTGTAGTTTTCACCATAACCATAGCCATTTTTATTCTTTTGCAGGTTTGCTATCGCTTTGATATGTCCCGTAGCGACTTCCATGACGATAACTGAACCAAATTCTGCATCCTTGCTTAACAACTGTTTCAACAAAGCAGATTCTGCTACATCCTGAATATTGACATCCAATGTGGTCAGGACATCAAAACCATCATCCGGCTTCACATCAGCAGCATCAAATACCGGCTTCCAAGATCCACCTGCGATTCTTTGGAATAAGGCCTGACCATTTTTTCCTTCCAGATACTCATTAAAGCTATATTCGATTCCCACACCATAACTGTCTTCATTCAAGAACCCCACAGTCCTGCTTGCGAGGTTATTGAAAGGCCTGTATCTTTTTTCAACTTTTTCAAAAATCACTCCTCCCCCCATTCTACCGTCTCTGAAAATTGGCCAATTGGTCATTTCCTGCATGTCCTGATAACCTATCTGCCTCCTATTGAGGATCAGATATCTTCTCTTTTGAGCTCGGGCATCAGTTATAGCTCTTTTGTATGACACAGCTGACTTATCCTTGTAATAGGATGACAATAAATAGGAAAGGGAATCGATTCCTTTTTTAAACACATCCTCTTTGGCAACCATAGGATCAATCACCACTCTGTAAAATGGCAAACTGGTTGCCAATAGGCTGCCATCGGCCGCATAAATATTTCCCCTTGTAGCATTTACTTGTCTGAACTGGAAATTGATGGATTCAGATTTGGCCTGCCATTTCTCCCCTTCCACAAACTGCAAATGGACAACCTTATATAAGATTGTCCCGGCAAATAAGGCCACCACAATGAAGGCGATCCTTACCCGAAGCACTATGGAACGTTTGATATTCACTTTTTCACTTTTATTTTAACAGGTGGTTCACTGATTTCAACAATTCCCAAAGGGGCAATCTTTTTGGCTACTTCAGATTGTTTACTGCTGAGCATATACTCAGCCTCCAAAGTGGTCACATCTGCTCTCAGGTCTTCCACCTCTCTTTGCATCACTTCAATTTTCCTGATCAGGTTTTCTGCCCTATGGTTACTCCAGATATAAATCAGGGCCAATAAGGCAACATACAAGAAAGGTGGCACGAATTTCACCGGTATCCCCTCTCCCAGAATTGATCTTACATCAAGTTTCTCTTCAATCAGGGTAAAAATGCTTTTACCGTTCCCTTTTGGAGAAGAACTCTTACTTATCTTCTTTTTTAGAGTATTCTGGCGCATTTCTACAATTTTTTGGCTATTCTCAATTTGGCACTTCGTGCCCTGTTATTCCTCTGGATTTCTTCGGCATCTGCCACCACAGCTTTTCTTGTCACCGGTTCTAGAGGTCTGATCAGGTTTCCATAAAAATCCTTTTCTACCTCACCTTGAAATTTACCCTTAGCGATAAAATTCTTCACTAACCTGTCCTCTAAGGAATGGTAGCTCATGACCACCAGTCTTCCTCCGGGCTTGAGCGCGTCCACGGTTTGAAGAAGCATTTCTTCCAAGGCTCCCATTTCATCATTTACTTCAATCCGTAAAGCCTGAAACACCTGTGCGAAATACTTGAACTCCTTGCCCCTTGGAGCAAATCGCTGAAGGAGGCTTTTAAAACTTTCCGTTGTGGAAAACGGCACCATTGCTCTTTGGGAAACTACAGCTTGGGCCAAAGTCTTGGCGTTTTTGACCTCTCCATAAATCCCAAAAATCTTATGAAGCTGACTTTCCTCATAGGTGTTCAGAACATCCTTAGCTGATATGCTCATGGCAGCACTCATTCGCATATCCAACTCTCCTTCAAATCTCGTGGAGAACCCTCTTTTAGGCTCATCAATCTGATGGGAAGAAATTCCCAAATCAGCAAGAATACCATCCACTTTGTCTACTCCATAGAGCCGTAAATATTTACGAAAATCCCTAAAATTGGCCTGGACAAAAGTAAACCTATCATCTTCCGGTACATTTACCTCAGCATCAGCATCTTGATCAAATCCATACAAATGCCCTTTGTCCAAGTGCTTCAGGATTTCCCTGGAATGTCCGCCCCCACCAAAAGTAAGGTCAACATAAATCCCGTTGGGATTAATAGCCAAGCCTTCAATGCAAGGGCCTAGCATCACTGGAATATGGTAAGTATGATCTGTCATAGTTATGAAAGGTATTTATCCATTAACTTGGACAATTCTTCCTGATCGACCACAACGTTTTGTTTGTATTTCTCAGGACTCCATATTTCCACAAAACCACCGACACCAATTAGTACGGCATCTTTGTCAATTCCTGCCCATGTCATAAAAGTCTTTGGGATTAAAAAACGCCCTGCATTGTCCAACTCCACCTCAGTCATACTTTCAAAAAAGCTACGTTTGATAAGCCTTTGTACCGGATCACGATCTGAAAGTGAACTGATCTGGTGTAAAAGTTTCTTAAACTCAACCTGGGTGTACAACGCAAGACAGCCATCGTCTCCCTGACGTAGAACGAGCTCGGCACCATTGGATTCCGGAATTGCCGCCTTGATCTTGGCAGGCAAAGCCAGACGTCCTTTGGCATCGACTTTACATTCATACCGACTGTTGAACATTCCCATGGGCTTATCTTGAGTTTGCTATAAATACAAAAGTAAGAAAAGCATCAACACAATCCACCACTTTCCCCCACTTTTCTCCACTTTTTTATAAAACTATTCAAAAGTTTGAATTATCACAATATTTTCTGAAAAAAATGAAGATTTTTTTACTTGAAGATCAGGCTGTTGACAAATGAATCTTGAAAATTAAAATCGCACAAAAATGTTTAAAAAAGCCATTATTTTGGTATTTTAAGCAGACTAAATTTTTGGTCATAATCAAAAAACCAAAATTGGGGTAAAAAGTGGGAGAAATTCCCATCAATTATCAAATAATCTTTGCAGTAACAGACAACCATTATGTAAATCAGATAATTTAAAGCATTTTGAGAACAAAAATCTTCAGTCCTTGTATAATAAAGATTACCCCATCATATTTGTAGGGAAAAAATATATCCTCAACCACATCTTCAGTTCCTATGATCAGGAAAGTATCTTATTCCACCCTCACGTTACTTGCTTTCACACTGCTTTATTCTTGCGGTAAACAACAAAAAGATTTTGACATACAGGGACAATGGCATGCACAGCTTGATATATCACCGGACATCATCCCCTTTCAAATTACCTTCAAAAAAAACAAAGAAAACTGGAGTGCTGAAATCCACAACGGAGAAGAGGTCCTTGTGTATGACGAAGTCGAACAGTCAGGAGACTCCCTGGCCATCCAAATGGGTATTTTTGATTCTGTAATCAAGGCTAAAATCCTTTCTGAAGACATGATGAGTGGTGTTTTTATAAAAAATTACTTAAATGGTTACAGCATTCCTTTCACTGCGGAAAAAACAGAAAAAAACAGGTTCAGCACCACCCTAGAACCTACCGTAGATTTTTCCGGAAGATGGAAAACCCTCTTTGTAGAAAACAGTGAAAAAAGCTATGATGCGATTGGCATCTTCGAACAGGATGGCAGCAAAATAACAGGTACATTTTTAACCAAACTTGGAGATTATCGCTTCCTTGAAGGAAATGTAGAAGGGAACACTTTTTACATGAGTGCCTTTGACGGAAGCCATGCCTATTTTTTTATGGGCAGCATGGGAGCTGACGGTAAAATCGAGGGTAAGTTTAGAAGTGGCCCATCTTACCGGGAATCATTTACAGCCGAAAGAAATGAAGAATTCGAATTACCGGACGCCTATTCTCTCAACTATCTAAAAGAAGGATATGAAAAGCTTTCTTTCTCTTTCCCAGATGTAAATGGAAATATGATTTCCAATGAAGATGAACAATTTGAAAATAAAGTGACTTTGGTTCAATTATTCGGAACCTGGTGCCCAAACTGTATGGATGAGACAAAGTTTCTTGTTGAATGGCACAAAAAGAACCGTGACCGGGGTATTGAGATCATTGCTCTTGCATTTGAAAGCAAACCCGATTTTGAATATGCCAGCAATAGAGTGAAAAAGACTATTGAAAGGATGGGTGCAGAATATACCTTTCTAATAGCCGGAGAAAGCAATAAGGAAAAAGCCTCTCAGTCCTTACCTGCTCTCAATCAAGTAGTAGCCTTTCCAACTTTGATCTACATGGACAAAAAAGGGAATGTGAGGCATATACATACCGGATTTAATGGTCCGGGAACAGGCGTCTATTATGAAAAGTGGATAGAAGAACATGAAGCAGTAATCACGGAGCTATTGCAGGAAAATTAAAACTTGAAAACAAAAAAGGGAGCAAGATTTGCCCCCTTTTTTGTTTCATTCTGCAGCGCTAAGCATCTAAGCTTTTAACAGATCATTTCTTCCTTTCAATCGTAAACCTGACCAACCCTTCCAGGGAAGTTTTGTATTCAGAGGAAGGGAATCCTTCCAGAATAGCAAGGGCTTCTTCAAAATATTTATTCATCACCTCAGTAGCATAAGCCAATCCACCTGACTTTTTCACAAAGCCGATGACTTCGTTAACTGCTTTTTTATCCTCATTTTTATTTCTGATCAGGTAGATAATCCTTTTTTTATCCAACCAAGACGCATTGTTCAGAGCATAAATCAACGGAAGGGTCATTTTCTTTTCTTTGATATCGATACCTAATGGCTTGCCTATCTCATCCTCCCCATAATCAAAAAGGTCATCTTTGATCTGGAAGGCCATTCCGATTTTTTCTCCAAAATCACGCATCCTTTCAATAAGCTCTGGACTGGCTCCTGAAGTAGCAGCACCTACGGCACAACAGGAGGCAATCAAACTGGCCGTTTTCTGCCTAATAATGGTATAATACACATCTTCAGTGATATCAAGTTTTCTGGCTTTTGCGATCTGAAGCAGTTCCCCTTCTGACATTTCCCGGACTGCATTAGATACAATCCGCAACAACTCAAAGTCTCCATTATCAACACTCAAAAGTAAGCCTCTTGACAATAGATAATCCCCAACCAAAACTGCAATTTTGTTTTTCCAAAGCGCATTTACCGAGAAAAATCCTCTTCGATAATTGGCATCATCCACTACATCATCATGGACCAAAGTAGCTGTATGCAGCAATTCAATCAAGGCAGCCCCTCTATATGAAGCTTCTGTAATCCCTCCACTTACACCTGCCGTCAAAAAGACAAACATAGGACGCATTTGCTTGCCTTTTCTCCTGACAATATAATTGGTGATATGATCGAGAAGCTTGACCTTACTTTTCATAAAGTCACGGAACTTCTTCTCGAACTCCTCCATCTCTGTGGCTATGGGTGCTTGTATCTGTTTGAGGTCGGGCTTCATAAACAATTAGGGTACAATAATACAATGGATTCCAACTAGGACAAAACCCATATTCAAATATTCCATTATGGAACAAGCCATTTTTGAAAACGTTTTGAAAAATCCGGTTAAGTTTTTATAAATCCGGGCTAAAATGGGAAAAAAAATCAATAACAGGTCCGCTTTTTAGGAAAAGGAAGAATATCAACACGCTTTGGTGGTTTATCCATCCTCCTCAAGCTGTTTTTTTACTATCTTTGTCTTTGATCCAAATTTGAACTACACTTGGCTGAAGGATATATCAAACATAAATACACACCCATTCTTCCCCAAAAAGATGAATGGCCTGTGGTCAAATTAAGCAAGAGCAGAAAAGAATTTATCAAGACTGTGGCTGAAACAAGCAAAAAGGCCATTTTGGAGATCACGGGAAATAACACCGACCTTATTAAAGAAGAGCTAGAGACCACCCTTTACCGGGAAAAATTGCGCATCAAACAAAACCCCTGGGCAGTCGATCCTGATGATGAAAAGGAGTTTTGGCAAAAAGTCAAATCAACTCTCGTTCAGGTAAGCTCTGATAACACCCTTAATAAAACGCAAAAAAAGAAAAAATACACGGAAATTCTGAATGATATCACCATGCGGTATGCAGAAGAAATCGCCAGTAATTTCATCCATTCCCATTATAAGCTGACCAGAAGAATGGTCACTTTTGGTTTTGCCAGGCTGCTGAATGCAGCCAGGGTAAAGGGGATCAAGTCTCTTTTCAGTAATCAATACACCTTACAGGATAAAATTCAAATTGTAGGAGAGACTGATCAGATCCGTGAATTGGCATCCAAGGGAACTATTGTAATGGTCCCTACCCACTTTTCAAATCTTGACAGTATCCTGATTGGTTGGATCATTTCGGTTTTGGGACTTCCTCCTTTCATTTATGGGGCCGGACTGAATTTATTCAATATTGGGATTTTTGCCTATTTCATGAATGCATTAGGGGCATACAAAGTGGACCGAAGAAAGAAGAACCTTCTTTATTTGGAGACGCTCAAGACCTATTCCTCAGAAGCACTCCAGTTTGGCGTTCATAGCCTTTTCTTCCCAGGCGGAACTAGGTCAAGAAGTGGCATGATAGAAAAAAGGCTGAAACTTGGCCTGCTGAGCACCGCTGTAGAAGCCCAAAGAGCCAATTATCAAAAAGGACTAAAAGACGTTGGCGGAAAGATTTTTATTGTTCCGGTTACCATCAATTATCATTTTGTTTTGGAAGCGCCTAGTCTAATTCAGGAGCACTTATCCATAACAGGACAGGAACGGTATTACAAAGAAGTGGATGAATTTTCAACCTCTTACAAAATCTCAAAATTCTTGGTAAAATTCTTCACCAAAGGCTCAGACATCTCTGTCTCTGTAGGCAAAGCCATGGATGTATTGGGGAATTATGTAGATAATTCTGGAAACAGCTTTGATAGCCATGGAAGAAAAATCGATACAATGGACTATTTCATTTCCAATGGCAAAGTGTCTGTCGACACCCAAAGGGAAGAAGAATATACCTATCACCTAGGGAAAAGGATTGTAGAGGAATTCCATAAAATTAATCGGGTTTTCAGCTCACATTTGGTGGCCTTTACCGCCTTTCAGATGATCAAGCAAGACAATAAGAAACTGGATCTTTACAATTTACTCCGTTTACCAGAAGAAGATATTTTTCTGGTTTATGTGGAATTCAAAGAAGCGTGTATGATGGTCTTAGCGAAAATATTTGAACTCGAAGCCGCAGGTAAACTGCAGGTAGCTCCCCACATGAAACAGGACATTGATACTATCATTACACATGGTCTGGAAAATGTCGGCATGTATCACGCCAAAAGACCTTTAGTGAAAAACAAAAATGGCAACATCGAGACTCAGGATTTGACCTTATTATATTATTACCACAATAGATTAGATGGATATGGCCTTGAAAAACTCTTCTAAAGAAAAACCTGTTGGAGTAGTAGGCATGGGGAGTTTCGGAACTGCCATTGCCAATATGCTGGCAGAAAAAAGCAATGTAATTGCATTCGTAAGAAGATCCGAAGTTGAGGATGAAATCAATCAAAAACATCAAGTCGATGGCCTCGACATTCATCCAAATATTATCGGTACACAAGATCCTGAATTCCTTTGTAAATCATGCGACACCATTTTTTTCATGGTACCTTCAAGTGCTTTTCAGGAAGTAATACGCTCTTTTTCCCCCTATTTATATCCTTACCACCTGGTCATACACGGCACCAAAGGACTCTGTCTTGATCTGCCTGAAGGAAAAAAGCTGGAGGACATCGGGGTCATCAATAGGGGAAATATACTTACCATGAGTGAAGTAATCCTAAAGGAAACTGTAGCTATCAGAGTTGGTTGCCTGGCAGGTCCAAATCTCGCCAGAGAACTTTACTTGGGCCAACCTGCAGCAACAGTAGTGGCTAGTAAGTATAATGAGGTGATTTTGGAAGGGCAAAGACTGTTGAGGTCCGATAAATTTCAGGTCTACGGCAACTCGGACATTGTAGGTGTTGAACTGAGCGGAGTACTTAAAAATATCATTGCCATTGCCGCTGGAGCCCTCGCCGGTTTGGGTCTGGGAGAAAATGCAAAAGGATTACTGATTTCCAGAGGCATGGTAGAATTGGTTTATTTGGGCAATGCCCTAGGCGGAAGCCTGAAATCTTTTATCGGCCTTGCGGGAATTGGCGATTTGGTAGCCACCTGTAATTCAACCTTATCCAGAAATTACACCGTAGGATTTAGATTGGCTAAGGGAGAAAAACTGGACGAGATCATGAACAGCATGGCAGAAGTGGCGGAAGGTATCAATACGGTCCGTTTAATGAAAACTTTTGTGGAAGGAAAAGGAATGCGTGCACCAATTACGGAGAACCTCTACAAGGTATTATTTGAAGATCTTAAAATTGAAGAAGCATTACAATATCTGATGAAATACCCATTCAGTGTGGACATTGATTTCTTATAAATGGAAGCTGGAGAGTTTTTTCAAATTTGGAAACAAATCTCAGGAAATATCACATACCGGTATTTTCTGATTGCTGGAATTGCTTTCCTTTTGTTTTATGTTCTCTTCAATAAATTCTTTTCCATCAGAAAAATACAAGCCAAATTCCCCCAAAAGAAAGATTACCTGAGAGATATCACATTCTCCATGATCACTGTGCTGATCTTTGCCACAATGGCTACTTTGGTTTTTTGGGTACTGACTCCCTACACCAATCTCTATAGGGAAATTGATACATATGGAAAATTCTATTATTGGCTCACTTTTCCATTGATGTTTTTGATTCATGACACATACTTTTATTGGATGCACCGATTGATGCATTCCCCTTTATTATTTAAAAAAGTCCATTTAACCCATCACTTGTCCACCAACCCAACTCCATGGACATCTTATGCATTCCATCCTTTGGAAGCAACTATCGAAGCCGGTATCATTCCTTTGATAGCTTTTACCTTGCCTGTTCACCGGTCTGCCTTAGTACTCTTTCTTCTTTTCCAGTTTATTTATAATGTGTATGGGCATTTGGGATTTGAACTTTATCCCAAAAATTTTCACAAAACCAAAATCGGAAGATGGATCAACACCTCCACTGCCCATAATCTTCATCACAGGCAATTTACAGGGAACTATGGGCTTTATTTCTTGATCTGGGATAGATGGATGGGAACATTGAGAAAAAACTATGAGCATACATTTGAAGAAGTCACAGAAAGAAAAACCCGAAAAACTACTGTTTAAATAATTTCCTCTTTGGATTTTCAATGATTTGGATATCTTAAGCAGTCAAATTAAGGATCAGAAAAGTAAAACCCCTATGCTCAAACGCGGAATCCAAAAGTGGGACCTGGTATTTTTAATTATCAATTCCGTCATTGGAGCGGGGATTTTTGCTTTGCCGGCTAAGGTATTTGCGTTATCTGGTGTTTATTCCATTTTTGCTTTTCTCCTATGCGCCTTGGTCATGATGGTCTTGATCCTGGTTTTTGCAGAGGTCAGTTCAAGATTTGAGCAAACCGGAGGGCCGTATTTATATGTTTTAACTGCTTTTGGGAAAATCCCCGCTTTTATCATTGGTTGGCTGCTCATGCTCACAAGGCTCTTTAGCTATGCCACCTTGATCAATTTATTGATCCTTTATCTTTCCTTTTTCTCCGATACTTTCAACCTCCCCGAAGTCAGAATTGGTTTGATCTTACTGATTACAGGACTGATCACCTACTTTAATTGGATAGGAGTCAAGAATACTGCACGAGTCAGTAATGTTCTGACAGTAGCCAAACTTTTCCCATTGGCCGTATTTATCATAATTGGGCTTTTTTATATTGATTTTGACTTGATGAAGGGAGGAACACCTCCAAATTGGTCAGATTTCTCAGCCTCAACACTATTGTTAATTTTTGCTTTTGGCGGTTTTGAGGCAGGGCTGGTAAATAGTGGTGAAATAGTCAATCCTAAAAAAAACCTGCCTTTCGGACTTATAACAGCAGCAGCAATTATCGCTGGATTTTATATTCTGATCCAGGTTGTTTCCATTGGCACGCTTCCAGATCTGGCCAATTCAGACAAGCCATTGGCAGATGCGGCTACAGGATTTATGGGTTGGTATGGCGGCATGTTTATCACAATTGGAGCAGTAGTGTCCATCATGGGCACATTGAACGTTCAAATCCTGAGTGGATCTCGACTACCTTATGCCTTGAGTCTGGAAAATCAATTGCCCGCATTATTTGGAAAAGTACATCCTAAGTTTGCCACACCTTATGTTTCTATCCTCTTTTTTGCGTCTTTGGTTGCATTGGTGGCAATCATCTGGGGTTTTATGAGTTCCCTGGCTGTATCGGTCATTTCCAGATTGATTCTATATGCATTAGTAGCGGCCTCCTTGATAAAACTCAGGAAAAGCCATCCAGAAGATAAACACTTTAAAATTCCTTATGGCAATTATTTAGCCATTGCAGGGATTATTGCTACAATCTGGCTCTTATCAGGAAGTCAGGCGGAAGAGATTTGGGACACCCTGGTCTGGACAGGTTTGGGACTGGGAATTTTTGCCATTCACAGGATTTTCAGCAAACTCAGAAAGAAGAATTGAGTGATAATGGTTGGTTTTTATTAGATTTAAATCAACCTATTTCAACCATATGAACCTGCTCCGACTATTCCTTATCTCCGGATTTGCATCGGTTATTTTATCCTGTTCGAGAAGTGAACAATTTCCCCTCCCCGACTATTCCAAATGGGAACATTTTGGAGGCACCAAAGATGCAGCACGTTATTCCTCACTGGCTCAGATCAACAGGGACAATGTCAATAACCTAGAGATGGCTTGGACCTTCAACACCTATGATGCCACAGAAAGAAGTCAGATTCAGACTCAACCAATTGTTATCAATGGCATTTTATATGGTGTAAGTCCTCAGATCAATGTCTTTGCCCTGAGAGCTGATACAGGCAAACCAGTCTGGAGATTCAATCCTTTTCAGCTTCTTGGGGGCGAAAATTCCTGGGCTGGAGTCAACAGGGGCTTGACTTACTGGGAAGACGGAGCAGACAAACGTATTTTCTTCAGTGCATCCAATTTCCTGATTGCCTTAGATGCCGAATCGGGAAGACCTATTGAATCTTTTGGAGAAAAGGGCATGGTTGACCTGAAAAAAGACCTGGATACCGATTTGGAAGATTTCTTATTGGTAAGCAATACCCCTGGAATCATCTACAAGGACAAAATCATCATTGGCATGCGCCTTTCCGAAGGTCTGGACGCAGCACCGGGACATATCAGGGCCTATAATGTCAAAACGGGAAAAAGAGAATGGATTTTCCATACCATCCCTCTGGAAGGCCAATTTGGATACGACACTTGGGACCCTGATTATATCCAATTCATAGGAGGGGCCAATAACTGGGCAGGAATGAGCCTGGATGAGGATAGGGGCATTGTCTATGTTCCAACAGGATCTGCAACCTACGATTTTTGGGGAGGCTACAGGCATGGGTCCAATTTATTTGCCAACTCCCTTATAGCCCTGGATGCCAACACAGGACAGAGAATCTGGCATTTCCAGGGAGTGCATCATGATATGTGGGACAGGGATTTTCCCGCCAACCCTAACCTCATCCGTATCAAAAAGGATGGCAAATGGATAGATGCTGTAGCTCAGACTTCCAAACAGGGGTATGTGTATGTTTTTGATCGGGTGACAGGTGAACCTGCTTGGCCGATAGAAGAACGTCCAGTCCCACAATCTACCCTTCCGGGAGAAAAAAGTTGGCCTACACAGCCCCACCCCACTTTACCAGAGCCCTTCATGCGCATGGTGTACACCGAAAATGAAATCTTGCGCCTGACTCCAGAGTGGGAAGCGGATATCAGAGGCAAACTCGATAATGTAAAATTCGGCAACATGTGGCTGCCACCAAGCCATGAACATGGGATAGTCCTATTTCCAGGCATGGACGGTGGTGCAGAATGGGGAGGATCATCCTTTGACCCATTTACCCAAACACTCTATGTCAATGCCAATGAAATCCCTTGGGTGATACGCATGGGGGCCAATCCAAAATCTACCAGTCTGGGGCAGAGCGTTTACGCCAACTATTGCGCCAACTGTCATGGTATGGACCGCAAAGGCAATCCACCTGCATTCCCCTCCTTAATTGGTTTGGATAAAAAATACAATGAAGGCAGTTTGGACAACCTGATCAAAAACGGAAAAGGAGCCATGCCTGCCTTCTCCCATATTGCAGAGAATGAGCGGAAAGCCATGATCGCCTATCTCTTTGGAGAAGAAAAAGAAGATCCTAATGCTAAAAAAGAACTGGAAGGAGGTAAAGAAATGATGACCCCGCAATTTTACATGCAGGGTTATTCCCGTCTGCTGACGGAAGATGGCTATCCAGGAATACAACCTCCCTGGGGTACGCTGACGGCCATTGACATGAATACCGGGAAAATCAAATGGCAATCTGTCTTAGGAGAATTTGAAGAACTTACAGCAAAAGGATTTGCTCCTACAGGTACAGAAAACTATGGAGGTCCAGTGACTACTGCAGGGGGATTGGTCTTCATTGCAGCCACCAAGGACGAGAAAATCAGGGCTTTTGATAAAGATACCGGTAAAATCTTATGGGAGGCCAAACTTCCAGCTGCCGGGCATGCTACCCCGGCGGTCTATTCGGTCAATGGAAAACAGTATGTGGTCATTGCCTGTGGTGGCGGAAAAGGCACCAAATCCGGGGATGCTTATGTTGCTTTTGCTTTACCGGATTGACTGTTAAAGTTTTGAACCACAACCTGTCCTGAAAATCGGGAAAAGGAACAAAAGGTATTCTTTAAGACCTTAACTCTGATAACTTAGTGCGACAAAAAGGCCCGATTTTGATCAATCAAAAGACAAATTTCAGAATAAAAGAAAGCCTGATCACTCAACTTTTACAGGAAGCTGGTGAAAGCAAGGAATAAAATTTGAAGGACAATTGAAAGTTTTTGCTTTACAGAATTGAACAAAAAAGTCTGTGAATCACAACCTTTCCCTAATATCGGGAAAAGATTCAAAAGGGGAACAAAAGGAAAAGCACATACCCCAATAGCGGATGGTTAGGATATTGCAAGACGTATCGGGAAAACTTTTGTGGACTCTTTTTGGTTCAAAAAAATCATTTCGGTTTTTGTCTTGATTACACAAGAAGCAAGACGTGTCTTCGTACTTCGTACTTGGTACTTTGTACCTCTTTTTACCTCCTACCTGAAAAAGGATCACTTCAACTTAACAATCCCAATAACAGGATTCATTACCTCAGAGGCGGATTCCATGAATTCCATGGATTTCGCATAATAGAAGACATTGCTATTGAGGTCTAATGGTCTTAAAACCACTTTATCCCCCTGCTCATCGAAAAATCCTTCATCTAGATTATAACCTTTGGATTTTTTCAGATCATAGAGAAAAAACTTCCTCTTGCTTTCAATGTCATATTCACATAAGAGGTAATCCTTTGACAGGATTATACTGATGATCATTATGGCTTTATTCCCTTTGTCGTCAAAATGGGGAGCCTCAAAATCCAGTTTTATATGGGGAATTAAATTTGAATTATCGATATGAAATAAAGTATCCCTTAAGGTTTTGTCAATAGGTGGTGTAGGCGTGTAAACATAATTTCTATCCCCTACCCTTGAGATAAAGTTCCTGTTATGAAAACCCAAAATCATTCTTTGTTCCAAAACAACCTGCCGTAAGGACAAAGAGTCCGTTACTTCAAGTTGGGGATTCATAGCCAATAAAAACGTTTCATTGGAAAATCTATTTTCAACGGGCCGCATCAGCTGTTCGGTAATGGCATGAAATTCGTTCCCCAGAAAAGTTAGGTAATTCAAATTGTTTGGGAAGGTTCTTTCTTCCAAGAAAACACCTTCCTCAGAGTACACCAATAGTCTTCTTCCATCACTGATATATATCTTCCCTGAGGCTTCATCTATGGTAAATCCGAAGATAGTTTTGGTTTCTCCCGGGCCATCGCCTATCGGTATCAGGTTTTTGATATAGTTTCCTTCAATATCAAAAACCAGAATCTTGTTGTTCCGATCTTTTACAAAAACCTTTTTATCTGAAATTTTAACATCATAAACATTGATGATCAAGGCATTCTCCCTTGTTTCTAAAGGAATAGTTTCAATAGAACCGGCAATAGCTGCCAAGCTAATATCACTATCGGTACTTTGAGGAACTTTAATGATTTTCATTCCTGAATGCTCAGTTTTGGAACAAGCAAAAGTCAAAATGAGCAAAATAATTAATCCGGAAAGCTTTAGGGATTTTTTCTTCATCAAAAATTAATTTTTAAGTAATTAAACCTAAAGATTAAATTTTATAATCACAAAAATTAGGCGACTTTAATTCACGTAAAGACGCAAAGACACTAATTTCTTTACATAAGCTCATTAATTTTTTCCTCAGTCTTATGTCTTTTGTCTTGAATCTTCAAACCTTCTTCCCCAAGATATGCTTCACTATCTGCTCTGCATGTATAATGGAGTTCTCAATAAAAAATTCCCTTGTATTCAATCCCCCACAGACTACGCCGGCCAGATAAACACCGGGTACATTGGACTCCTGATTCGTCTGATCGTAGCAGGGCTGACGCTTTTCATCTAGGCTTAACTCTACGCCCAATTGATCCAAAAGGGCAAAATTGGGCACATAACCTGTCATGGCCAGGACAAAGTCATTTTCAATAGTGACTCCCCCGTTGGGGGTATTAACGACCACTTCCTTTTCCCTGATTTCTTTAACAAGAGAATGGGTAAAGGCTTTGATGGATCCTTCCTTGATACGATTTTCAATATCAGGTTTGACCCAGTATTTGACATTAGGGTCGACACTCTCATCCTTGAGGACCATGGTCACTTCAGCGCCTTTACGCCAGGTTTCCAAGGCTACGTCCACTGCAGAATTTCCTCCTCCTACAACCAATACTTTTTGTCCGATATAGGGCCAGGGTTCTTTGTAATAATGGGTGACTTTTGGGAGTTCCTCCCCGGGAACATTCATCAGATTGGGAAGGTCATAAAACCCGGTAGATAAGATGACATTTTTGGTGATGTATGTATCCTTAGAAGTGATGATTTCAAACAGATTCTGCTCTTTTTTAAGCGTCTTGACTTCTTCATATAACCTGACTTTAAGCTTCCAGGTCTGCGCTACCCTACGGTAATATTCCAAGGCTTCTGTTCGGGTAGGCTTATGGGAAATAGACATAAATGGAATCCCACCCATTTCCAACTTCTCAGAGGTAGAGAAAAAAGTCATGTTTAATGGATAATTGAAAAGAGAATTAGTCAAAACACCCTTTTCCACTATGACATAGTTAAGTCCGGCTTTTTCACATTCGATCCCACAGGCGAGCCCGATTGGCCCCCCTCCGATTATCAAAACATCTAAAATCTCTTGATTTTCCATGTTTTTACAACAGGATTAAGAATGATTCTGTTCCAAAAAATTTTCCACCTTAAAGTTGAATACAGTATCCTCATGGGTTCCTGCTACCTGATCAAACTTCCTTTCCATCATTTCTACTTCTCCCGTATGTTTCCAAAGCAGGACAGTAGAATTTATCGTACCATAATAATTCCCTACATTGATAAACTGGGCAGAAAGGAGCTTTTCCTGCTCGGGAGTTGCTCCTGTATCCGGTAAAACCTCCTGTGGATCAGTTTCTCTGGAATGCTGCCCTGTCATCAGACTTTCTGGTTCAAAGTTGGAATCTTGGATATGATGATGAAGGTTTTGCTTGGCTTTGACCAACTTGGGCCAAGGTGTTTCCAGCACTGAGTTGCTCAGCCCATATAGGCCGGGCTTAAGTCTTTGGATACCATCCGTTTTATTAGAGAGATAATAGAGCCCTTCATGATTTCCTACCAAAAGGTTGAAACCATCATAATCCCCCTTTTCCTTTTCTATTTCTTCCAGATAAGAGAGGGGATCCATATCCCCTTCCAGGTAATTCTTGACCAAATCACCGCGAGACTTGGCATATTTTTCTTTATTTCTCAGATTTCTGAAATTGGTAATGGCTGCAAATCGCCCATTGGGATGCATACCCAACCAAGTTCCTCCTGCGCGAAGGTCTTTGCCTGCATAAAAACCAGAATCCCATAACTGCAAAGGAGCCGATGGCCTTTCAAAGAATTCGTCTCTGTTGGCCACTAAGATAAATTTATACTCAGGATGGTTATCCCAATTAAACGCTAATAAACACATGCTTGCAAAATAATAAAAAAGGCCGAACTAAGTCGGCCTCTAAGTCAATTATATCGATTTTGAAACGGATAATTTAGGATAATCTGTAAATCCCTTTTCTCCTGGAGTATAAAAAGTGGATTGATCCCAATCTGCCAATGGCCCATTTTCTGCAAATCGCTCCACCAAATCAGGATTGGAAATAAAAGGCTTGCCATATGCCACTGCATCAGCCAAACCCTCCAAAATGACCTTATTTCCTTTTTCCTGATCAAAACTTGCATTGATGATCAAAGTACCTTTGTACATTGGTCTGTACCTTTTAGCAATTTCTTTTTCAGCATAAGGAATTTCAGAAACATCATTGAAGGGTTCTGACAAATGTAGATATGCCAGATCATATTGATTGAGTTTCTCAATGATGTAATCAAAGGCCGGAATTGTTTCCTCATCCAACGTCATTCCAAAAATACCATGAAGTGATGGGTTCAACCTCACGCCAATTCTATTTTCAGGCATCACTTCCTTGATGGCGTCAATCACTTCAAATAAGATCCTGGCTCTGTTTTCAATACTTCCACCATATTCATCAGTTCTTACATTAGAAGTCCTGTTGAAAAACTGGTGCAACAAATACCCATTTGAGGAATGGATTTCTACTCCATCAAAGCCTGCTTTCATGGCATTCGCTGCCGCATTTTTGTAATCCAGAATGGTTTGTTTAATTTCTTCAATAGTCATTTCCTTAGGTGTCTCAGTGTCTTTGAAACCCTCTGGTGTAAAAGACTTGGAATGTGGATTGATCGCAGATGGCGCATGAGGCAATTCACCTCCATGAAAATCAGGATGGGACATTCTTCCCACATGCCACAATTGAATAAATATTTTACCTCCTTTTTCATGCACACCTTCGGTGACTTCCTTCCATCCTTCCACTTGGGCATCAGAATAAATCCCTGGTGTATTTACATATCCTACTGCTTTTTTGGAAATCTGAGCACCTTCGGAAATGATCAGCCCTGCTGATGCCCTTTGTTGGTAGTATTTTATATGGATATCAAATGGTGCATTTTCAGGATTGATTGCCCTACTCCTTGTCATAGGAGCCATGATTACCCTGTTTTGCAATTCCAAATCACCCATTTGAAGCTTTTCCAAAAGCGGTTGTGTATTTTTCATAATCATTGGTTTATTTTTCTAATCTATGTATATACAACTATTTTCATTTAGGCTTAGTTCCAAGAAGTCGATCGCAGAATTTTAAATATGTTAATAGACTCTTGTTCAGCTCCAAAATTAAAATACGAAAAAAATCGTATTAAATTTTGGAAATACGAACTGATTCGTATAACTTTGTACGAAACGAATCGTATTAAACCTTATGAATACTAAACCCACGGAATCCGAACTGGAAATTTTATCCCTTTTATGGCAGATGAAAAAGGCCACTGTCAGGGACATCCACGAAAAATTGTCTGAAACCAAGGATACCGGATATACCACAACATTGAAAATCATGCAGATCATGCACGCCAAGGGAATCTTAGGCAGGGATGAGCAAAGCCGTACCCACGTGTACTATCCTTTGGTGGAAGAAAAAGCAACCCAGCAGAATCTTGTCAGCAACTTTATGGCCACAGCATTTGGTGGCTCTGCCAAAAACCTGGTCATGCAGGCTTTGGGACAGGGCAATCCCTCTAAGGAGGAATTAGATGAAATCCGTGCATTTTTAGATCAATTGGAAAAAGAACAATAATGGAAATCGTTGAAAACTTGATACCGGAAACTTATCTCTTTGCCTTAGGTTGGATGATCATCCATGCTTTTTGGCAAATTGCAAGCATAGGTCTTTTGTTATGGCTTGGCCTTAGGGTTTTCAATCAAAAAAGTGCTGCTTTTAAATACCGTCTTAGTTCGGCAGCCATTGCCATCATCGCATTACTTGCTGTGATGACATTCAGTTGGCACCTGGACACAAATCCAACAAGTAAACTGAGCTTAATTAGTAAAGCGGATTGGGCATACCTGAGCGCCCAATCTGATGTGATCCAGCAAATACAGGCCCCAAATGAAGGCCGAGCAGATTGGCTGCTTGTAAGCAAAAGAATTGAAAAGTACATTCCTGCATTGGTCAATATCTGGATGATGGGCGCTTTCCTGTTTTTCTTCAAAACTGCCAGCAGCCTGGCTGATCTGAGATCGCTCCATTATAAAAAACACGATTCCGTTCCAGATAAATTATCAAGGTTAGTTGAAAAAATAAGCAATCAATTGGCACTTACCAGACCCATAAAAGTCCTTTCCAGCAGGCATGTGGATGTACCGCTGACTTATGGCATACTTAAACCGGTCATCCTTATTCCTTCTGCTTTGCTCTTACACATGAGTCCCGGCCAATTGGAAGCCATTATTGCCCATGAAATAGCACATATTAGAAGGCATGACTACTTGGTCAATCTGATCCAATCCATTTTGGAAATACTCTTCTTCTTCCATCCGGTATTCTGGTGGATAAATCACGAAATCAAGAAACAAAGGGAAATGGCCTGTGATGAGTTGGCTGTGACACTTGGAGCAGACCCCAAAGATCTCGCTCATGGCTTGGCCTATGTCATCAACCATGCCCAAAATCATGTTTCTGAAATGGCAATGGCTGCAGCCAAAAAACCTAACCCTACTTTAGACAGAATCAAAAAAATAATGGGAGTCAAAACCTCCCCTACGCAACCAACTACTTTAACCACAATTACCATGATTATTACTTTAATTTTGGGCGCCACATTGATAGTAGGTGCCTATGACCAACAGGACATCCAAGAAAACGAGGATTATTTGACTGTGGAATCCAGTACCAAAACCCTAGACTTAACATTAGAATTGAATAAACCTAAGGTCTCACAGGATACTATTCCACCCAAACCAGTCCTTCCTAAAACCTCAGAGTCAATCCTTGATCCCTCTTTAAGTCCAGAGCAAATGGAAAGTTTGCTAAAACACATGGAGCCCTTAAAAGAAATGGGAATGCTTTTCAAAGAACTGGAATTCAATTGGGGTGATTTCAGTACCATGCCACATTTGGAGCTGAAGGACCTGCCAATGCCACATTTCAATTTCGAGAACATGCCCAAATGGGAAATGGATCCAGAAATCTTTCAAGGAATGCTTCCGGATTCCAAGATGTTAAAGGAATTAGCCACTATCCGACCTCCAATGCCAGATAGTCTCTTATTTTTCAAAGGAAATTTTGCCAAAAGAAACGATATGAGCAATGAAGAATGGCAGCAACACTTAAGGGAACAGAATGAAAAACTGGCCAAGTGGAAAGAAGAGCATGCTGACAAACTGGAAGCTTGGAATCAAGAAAGAATTGCCAAAACAGAAGAGTGGAAAAAGTCAATTGAGCCTAAAATCCAGGAGTTTCAGGCAAAGATAAAGGGTTGGGAAAAAGAGAATCAACCTAAAATGGAAGAATATCAAGCCAGGGTGAAGGCTTGGGAAAAAGAAAACCAGCCAAAAATCGAAGAATTCCAGAGAAAGATGGAAGAATGGCAAAAAGCCAATGAAGAAAAAATGAAGGAGTTCCAACAAAAAATGTTAGAGTGGCAGAAAGAACATCAAGCCGAGCTCCAGGAACTTCAGAAAAGAATCCGTGTAACGGATAACGAAAACTAAATCCCTAAAAAAAGGGTCTGATATTGAAATCAGGCCCTTTTTTATTGTTTTTATCTCGATTTCAACAATAGTGATTTAAAGGCTGCAAAATCATTTTTCAGCTCTTCATACTTTTTTTCTCCATTTAAAAATTGGGCCAAACGGGCAGGAAGTTCGAGATCAATACCCAAAACTTTATCCACCACAGACTTGAATTTACCTGGATGGGCGGTTTCCAGAAAAATTCCAACAAAATCACTTGGATTCATTTTGATAAAATTACGGAGTCCTAAATAGCCCACTGCACCATGGGGATCCATCACATATCCGGTTTCCTCCATCACTTTCTTCATGGCCTTTGCTGTATCTTCATCATCAAAATAAAAGCCTTTTACTTTTTCCCTAAACAAAGCCTCATCATTTCCATACAAAGCCAAAAGCCTGAAGAAATTACTGGGATTGCCCACATCCATAGAGTTACTGATGGTTGACACAGAAGGCATGGCCTTAAAATCCAAGCCGTGAAGAAAGTCAGGTACTACCCTATTGATATTTGTACTGGCCACAAAGGTATGTATTGGCAAGCCCATACGCTGGGCCAATATACCTGCCCCCAGATTCCCGAAATTCCCACTAGGTACAGAAATCGCAAGCTTTTTATTTTTCTCAGGCAGTCTGGACCAAGCATAAAAATAATATAGGCATTGGGGGATCCACCTGGCAATATTGATGGAATTTGCAGAGGTCAGGAGCATGTTATCATTTAGCTCTTTATCCAAAAAGGCATCTTTGACCATTCGCTGACAATCATCAAACATCCCATCCACTTCAAAGCAATGAATATTCCCTCCCAAAGTGGTAAACTGCTTTTCCTGCAATTCAGAAACCTTACCTTTTGGATATAAAATAATCACCTCCACTCCAGGCACATTATAAAAGCCATTGGCCACCGCTGAACCTGTATCTCCGGAAGTAGCCACCAATACCTTCACTTTTCTTTGCTCACCCTCCATTAACATGGACATGAGTTTGGAACAAAATCTAGCCCCAAAATCCTTAAAAGCCAAGGTTGGCCCATGGAACAACTCCAGGCTATAAATTCCCTCCTCCACTTTAACCAAAGGTGCATCAAAGATTAAGGTGTGATCCACCAAGTCTTTGATTTGTTCTTCATTCAAATCCTCCCCAAAAAGTGCCCCAATTACAGCATAACCTATTTCCTGAAAACTCATTGAAGGCAGTTTTTCAAAAAAAGAAACAGGCATTTCAGGAATACTTTCCGGCATATAAAGTCCTTGATCAGGTGCCAATCCTTTGATGACAGCTTCTTTCAGGGACACTTTATGGTCTGGGTTATTGGTACTATAATATTGCATAGGAATACTTGAAGACAGCTTTGCTATTATTGTTTTAAGGACTCAATGAGACTGAACATAGGCACCCTTATCATTGACTTTGGATACATAAACATCCACTTCCAAACCGATTTTTTCAAACACTTTTTTACTCTCCTTGCCTACTTTTAAAGCAATTTCCTTTCCTTCTGACAAGATAAAAATTGTCGGACCCGAACCGGAAATCCCTGAACCCAATGCTCCAATCTCCCTCACTACATTTCTCAATTCATAAAAACCTGGAATCAAAAGCGCCCTTGTAGGTTCTGCAATTACATCTTTCAAAGACCTGCTGATGAGCTGAAAATCATTCCTGAACAAACCCGCAATGAAACCTGCAATATTTCCCGATTGAACAGTCGACTCCTTTAAGGAAATCTGCTGTCTCAACACAGACCTGGAATCCATAGTCTTGAGTTCCAAATGAGGATGCAATAGCGTACAATAAAGTCCATCAGGAACAGGGAGCTTGATCACATCAAGGGGATCATAATCCTTGATCAATACAAACCCACCGAGAATGGAGGGTGCGACATTATCAGCATGTGCTGTACCACAGGCAATCCTTTCTGCTTCCATCGCAAATGGGACTAGGTCCATTTTCTCAAACGGATTGCCCAAAACTTCATTTGCGGCCACCAAGGCTGCAGCTGCACTCGCTGCAGAAGAACCCATACCGGACCCTAATGGAAGCCCCTTAAATAAACTCAACTCTATGCCCAGGTTGACCCCTAAGGAATTCAGCATGGCCTGCACTGCAACCGAACAAGTGTTTTTGTCGGCATCAAATGGTAATTTCCCTCCATCACCTTGAATCTCTACAACCTTAACCCCAGGAGTATCCACCAACTTGACAGTAACCTCGTCCCCAAGTTCATCTATTGCAAATCCAAGGATATCAAATCCACAGGAAACATTGGCCACTGTAGCCGGTGCAAATGCAGTTACTAGCTTCATCATTATCTGGTATAATTACCTAAACGGATGACATCTGCAAAAACCCCTGCGGCAGTCACATCTGCACCTGCACCAGGACCTCTGATGATCATCGGAAAATCATGGTACCGTTCTGTTGTGAAGAGAATCATATTATCACTTCCCTTTAGGGTATAAAAAGGATGGCTGCCATCAAGGGAATTCAATCCAACTTTGGCCTTGCCACTTTCGAGGACAGCCATGAAGCGCAATTTTTCCCCTTTCTTTTTCGCTTGATTGAGGATTTCTTCAAATTCTGCATCATGGGCTTTCAACTTGTCAAAAAACTCTTCAACATCTTTGGTCTTCACACAGTTTTCCGGAACCATACTTTGAATACTGATGTCCTCAAAATGAAGATCCTGTTCCGCTTCTCTTCCCAAAATCAGGATTTTCCTGGCAACATCCATACCACTTAAATCGTCTCTAGGATCAGGTTCTGTATATCCTTTTTCTTTGGCTTGTCTTACTACCTCGCTGAAAGGAATACCCTTTTCAAATTCAGAGAAAATAAAATTCATAGAACCGCTTAACACAGCTTCAATTCTGATTACTTTATCTCCACTTAGGATCAAATCCTGCAGAGTGTTTATAACAGGAAGTCCTGCTGCCACATTGGTCTCATAAAGAAATTTTACCCCTCTCTTATAAGCCAATTTTTTAAGTGACTTGTAATTATCCAATGAGCCAGAATTCGCCTTTTTGTTAGGTGTGACTATTGGAACACTTGCCTCCAAGACCCTCTCATAAATATCCGCTACTTCCTGACTTGCCGTGCAGTCTACAAAAACAGAGTTGGAGAAATTCATTTCCTCCATCTGAGAGATGAAATTCTCAAGATCCATTGGTCTGGAATCCTCTGCATCTTGTGGTTCGGGACAGTTTTTCAAATCAAAACCATCTTCATGAAAGGCCATAAACCTAGAGTTGGCAATCCCATGAACCTGTATATCCAAGTCATTTTCGCGCTGAAGTTTGTCACGCTGATTAGCGATCATTTTGATAAGCGCTTTCCCAATCAACCCTACACCGACCAAGAACAAGTGCAATACCTTATTGTCAGACAAGAAAAAGGCCTCATGAAGTACATTGAGGGCTTTTTGCAGGTCAGCTTGGGAAACAACTGCTGAAATATTTAATTCAGAACTACCTTGGGCAATCGCATAGACATTGACATTATTTCTTCCCAAAGACTGGAACATCCTTCCGCTCGCCCCTGGATTATGCTTCATGTTTTCACCCACTGCAGCCACTATAGCCATCTCAGAAACCACCACCACAGGGTCCATCTCACCATTTCTGATTTCAAAATGAAATTCTTTTTCGATGGCTTCTTTAGCTTTTGGCGCTTCAGCTGTCCTAATTGCTACACATACACTATGTTCAGATGAAGCCTGACTGATCAACACCACATTGATACTGGCATCTGCCAAGGCTCCAAAAACCCGTTTACTTACATCCACCACATCAATCAGCCCGGTCCCCTCAATATTCAAAAGAGAAATCCCTGACATAGAAGAAATCCCCTTGATCAGTTTACCAGCAGGGTGATCGCCATTAATCAAAGTGCCGGGATTTCCTGGCTCAAATGTATTTTTGATATAAATCGGAATTCCCTTTTTCATCGCCGGCTGCATGGTAGCCGGGAAAATTACCTTTGCACCAAAGTGGGACAATTCCTTGGCTTCACTGTAAGTCAGCTGGGGTATGGTAAAGGAAGTGTATACCAACCTAGGGTCAGCAGTCATTACACCTGAAACATCCGTCCAAATTTCCAAGGAATCTGCCTGAAGAGCTGATGCAAAAATGGCAGCTGTATAATCAGACCCACTTCTTCCAAGTGTTGTGGTCTCGCCTTTTTCGGTTGAAGCAATAAAGCCTGTAATGACTTTTAGGCCTGGATTATGATGAAAGAAATCCAGTATCAGGTCATTGGTCATAGGAAAATCCACTTTGGCATTACCAAAGCGATTATTGGTTCTGATGACTGTTCTGGCGTCCAAATAAATAGCAGGATAGCCCTCCACCTTCAGGGCTTCTGACAGGATATAGGCAGAAAGCCTTTCTCCAAAACTTCCTACATAATCTAAGGTCCTAGGCGAACATTCTTTGATCAGGAAAATACCATGATAAAGATCTTCAAGTTCATTGAAGCGTACTTTCACAAAAGTCAACACTGCTGATTGAAGCTGTATCGGAATCAATTCCTTAACAATATCAAAATGTCTTTCTTCCTGGGCTTTGATTTGATCGATATAACTCCTATCCCCCATCATGGCCTTCTCGGCACTTTTCAGCAAAATTTCTGTTACCCCACCGAATGCGGAAAAAACAACAGCAATCTCTTCAGATTGATTTGCTGATTTCAGAATTTCAAAAACCTTTCGGATATTTTGAGTATTGGCAACTGAAGAACCTCCAAACTTTAAAATTTTCATAACGGAATAGGCTGAATGATATAAATATAGAGAATAATGACCTTAATTGGTCCTTTTGAAAGGGGCTATATGTTGGAATAAAAACGGGATTAACCCGTAATGGCAACAATGGTAAAAAACATGGTGTAAACCATACCCATCCCACAGCACATCCCGAAATATCTCCCGGTTGGATTCCTTTTCATGAATTTGTTTGCTGTGTTGAACATCTTCTAAAACTTTACACGACAATCTTAAGGACAAAATCCCAAAAAGCAAAAACGTTTTATTGTTTTTTCAAAAAATAGACCAAAAAATTAACATTAACCCAATAAACAGAACATTCACTTAATTAATAAATAAATTACAAGCTAAAATAGCTTACTTAAAAGCATTCACAAAAACCTTATCCTGCGAATTGCCTGAAGAATTGAAAAACAAACCAAAAGTTCCTTAGATGTATAAAAGAAGCGGCTGTCCCTAATTTGGAACAGCCACTTTTTTTAATTACAACCTTCTTTTCGTCTGGTATCAATCACATAGGTAATTTTCCATCCTTCTGCTGTCTTTATCAGCTGAAAGGAATTCACTCCACAATGACTGAATCCATCATTGACATAAAATTCATACGCGGTCCAGGCAGATGCCATTTGCCCATCAATTTTTATTTGATAATCCAAAATCCTTTCATCCAGCACTGTATTAGCCGGAGTAGTAGCTATTCTGTTGACAAAATCCTGAACAGAATTGGATCCCAAAGTCGCTCCTGACTCTCCTGCAATCACTGTTTGCATACTTGCATCCGGATGAAAAGATTGCATAACTAAATCAGGATTTTTCTCCTTCATACCTACGAACATAGAGGCGATTACTTGTTTTACATTTTCTTCCTCCTGAGCCTTTGCAGGAAAGGCCAAAAAGGAAAACATCAATGATAGGATTATTAGATGTTTCATTAGTTTTTAGAAATATTACCCCCTGTACTTGTTTTCACATTCACTTCTTTCGGATTGCCTGTATAATATACTTTAGCTGCGGTGGCTGCTGAGCCCTGTATTTTTCCATTAGTTCTAAAATACACGGTTGAAGCAGTATTTGCCAAAACTTCCACATTATCTCCAATTAATTTTTTGGCATCAATCTCTGCATTGGTAAAAGCCCTGATTCCAAGACCATCTACTTTTCCCTCCACATATATTTTGGCATTTGTAGCCGCTTCAATATTGAGCACATCCGCTTCTAAGTTGGCTTCAAGATAGGCACTTGTGCCCGCATACAGATACGCCTCTTCCGCAACAATTTTGTCTTTGGCAATCACCGTTGCACTGGTAGTCGCTTCAATTCCCTGAATATCCACATATGTCACCACCACTTCAACGGTGTGGTTTCTGAAGTTACCTCTTGCCAATCTTACCTCCAATGTTCCATCTACTATAGAGGTTTCGACTTTTCCGATTTCTATTCCCAAAACAGTAATCTCGACTTTATTTTGATCTCCGCGAACCAATTCGGCTTTGATGGAATTGGAAATTTTCACAGCATCAAAAGATCCCAAGTTCCTGGTTTCTCTTTGCGTTTGGGCATGAGCTCCAATAATCAGAGAAAAGAACAATAAGAAAGTTAAATAATAGGTCGTTTTCATTTTATTAAAGGGTTTGATTACACTCCTCCGTAAAGCTTAAAGGTCATATTCCTCAATGCAGGGTTATTGACCGCATAATGCATAGCCTCTGCAATATCAGCAGGAGCTACCCATAGAGAGAAATTTGAATCCGGCATCGCAGATCGGTTTTCTGGGGTATCAATAATACTTGGTACAAAGACATGTGCCCTTATTCTGGTATTCTTGGCCTCTTCAGCGACATAGTTTGCAAGATTCATCACCATACTTTTACTCAAAGCGTATGCCACAACTCCTATTCCGTCTTCAGCCTGGAGAGCGGGACGTGCTCCTACGAATAAAAAATTCCCAAAATCAGCCTTTTTCATCACAGGAAGAAAGTATTTAACCATATTAAAAGCCGAAAAAAAATTCAGCTTTACCATTTTTTCAATATCCGAGACTGATGTTTTTTCGATATCTCCCATAGCAAATCCGCCCACCAAAAGTGCGATAGCGTCCACTTCTCCGTATTGCATCTGGTATTCGCTTGCAAATTCCTGAACTGCATCGGGATTAATTACATCGACCTCATAGACGTCGTCTGCTTCTTCCACTTCGTCACCCGAATCAGGTTGGATGATGGCTATAACCCTATAACCTTCCCTTTTAAATTTGCTTACCACCTCCAACCCCAAATTTCCTGCAGCACCTGTGATGATAATATTCCTTTCCATATTTACATTTGTTTGTTTTAGTCAAAATTTATTTAGATTATCCGTAATTATACCAGCTAAACATATTATACAGAGCTAACCTCTGATTTCGAACCAATATCAATGAATAACTTGTCCGCCGAGGAGGATCCCATATCAATAAATATCGGTTTGCTAAATAGCCACCTCTAATTTAATTAGTATTGGAATTAAGTATATACATAAAATTTATAATTCAAATCTACTATGCCCCAATCTAAGTCAGTTTTTAGACTTGCCGAAATAAAGAAATTACGCAATTTCATTTTCAAGCTGCTTATCTACCTTGGCTTATTTATCATGAGTACGATTTCTGATCCGTTTATTGATTGGATCTCCGCCAGACCAGGGCTTTCCAACGTAATTACAGCAATTCTTTTCCTTCTTGGAGCAAATATCCTCATTTCTTTGGGAAGAATAATCACAGCAAGAATCTATCTTAGAAAACAAGAAGGTGAAGAACTGCATCCCAATTTTCTTTTGGGGATCAATTGGATTTCCAATATACTAAATTCAATCGTATTCATCTCTGCACTTATCATGGCTTTTGGTTTAAGGCCAGTAGAGTTCTTGACTAGCTTAACCATTGTTGCTGCCGCCATAGCCATCGTTACTAAAGATTACATCACCAATACCATCAATGGTCTGATCATCATGTTTACAGATCAATTTTCTTTGGGTGACACTATCAAAATCAATGATCAAAAGGGGATCATAAAAGATATCACTTTAATGAACACTGTACTTAAAAGAGATGATGGACTGACCATGATGATTCCAAACAATCTTATGCTTAGCACACATGTCATCAATTACAGGTTTACAGACCGAAAGGATGTGGAGTTTTTATTTGAGGTACCCATTGGGTATAAAATGGGGTTGAAGGAAATCAAAGAAAAAATTGAACCCAAACTATCAAAAAGGCTGGAATCAAAAGAAATTTCAAAATTCGTTGTAGGATTGGGTGGTGTGTTCGAAGAAAAAATAGCCTTTAAAATAATTGTGGGAATTGCCCCTGAAAGAGAGCCTGAGATCAGGGAAGAGTTTGATGAAATCTTATTGGAACTATTGTATGCAAAACAGGGATAATTTCTTTGATTTGGTATATCAGGTAGTGAGGCTTATTCCTAAGGGAAGAGTAACTTCCTATGGAGCCATTGCCAATTACCTAGGGCTAAAAAGTGGCGCACGCATGGTAGGATATGCCATGAACGCCTCTCATAGCCAAGCAGATATCCCGGCACATAGGGTGGTCAACAGAAATGGGGTTTTGACAGGTAAACATCATTTTCCACATCCTGAATTCATGCAGCAACAATTAGAATTAGAAGGCATAGAGGTGAAAAATGATAAAATTTTAGATTTCGAAAAACATTTTTGGAATCCTAATGAGTTAAACAACTAGTATTTAACACCTATTAGGGATGTTTTTTAACAAAATCAGATATTTTTCAACATTTTTTTTTAAATCAGGCTAAATGTGTATGCTTTTTGTACTTGGTCTAAAAAACATTGTTGAATTATGGAAACAGCCTTGAAAAGTCACATTGCAGAAAACCTTAGAAAACACAGAGTTCTAAGAGGTTACACTCAGGAATATATCGCTGAGTATCTTGGAAAAAAGGATTACACCGCCTATTCCCGTTACGAGCAGGGAAGATCAAACCTGAAAATGGAAGATGCTATCAAGTTGGCAGAACTTTATGAAGTAGATGTACAGGAATTAATCTCTATCGCACCTACTGTAACCAATCATGTAGAAGGTCCGAAGAAGACAAATGGAAGCGGTCAGATTTCAGTACTCGTGGACTTGGATGGCACCCAAAACAGTTTGGAAAACAACATCTCCAAATTAAAAAAAATCAATGAACTGATAGCCCGACATGAACTTTAATCATTTTTTCCTTATCAAATACAATCCCGTGAACATCAACAATCCGTTTAGGATTAATACTTCAAAGCCAAACTTATATCCCCAAAGCAATTTTTCGGAGTTTTGGCTGATCAAATACGCTATGAGAGGCGCCGCAACAGCAATGTAGGGCACCCATTTATCTTTCACCTGATTTTTGGTGAATAGGCCAAATGCATATAAGCCTAACAATGGGCCATAAGTATATCCTGCAATGATAAATACCGCATTGATCACACTTTGATCATTGATCCACCTAAACATCAGAATAACCAAGAACATCAAAAGTGTAAATGACAGGTGAACTTTTTTACGGACACTCACCTGTTTTTCTTTGGTATACTTTTTTTCTATTTCTAGAAAATCAAAACAAAAAGAGGTGGTCAATGCGGTAAGCGTGGAATCGGCACTTGAATAGGCCGCAGCAGTGATTCCTAACACGAAAACTATTCCCGCAAAAGCTGAGAAGTGCTGGGTAGCCAACATTGGATAAAGATCGTCTGTTCTAGCAGGAAGCGCAATGCCATGCTTTTCAGCATATAAGTACAATAACACTCCCAACGACAGGAAAAGCAGGTTGACAAAAACCAAGATCACAGTAAACCAAAACATGTTTTTCTGCGCATCTCCTATGTTTTTGCAGGTCAGGTTTTTTTGCATCATATCCTGATCTAAGCCTGTCATCACGATGGTAATAAAGGCACCTGAAGCAAATTGTTTGAAAAAGTTAGTTCCTGATTGCCAATCCCAGTTGAAAATTTCTGACCTTGAATCATTGGCTATCGTACTCACAAATGTGGTTACATGGATAATGCCAAGATCTTTTCCAATGAGGTAAATACTCACCACTACTGCCAAAAGCATAAATAATGTCTGCAGGGTATCTGTCCAAACGACAGTTTTTATCCCTCCTCTATGGGTATATAGCCAAATAAGGGAAACAGTAATCAAGACTGAAACCCAAAAAGGTATCCCCCACTGATCAAAAAGAATAAGTTGTAAGACTCCTGCCACTAAAAATACCCTGATGGAGGATCCCAACGTTCTGGAAAGAATAAAGAAAAAAGCCCCAGTTTTATAGGACCAAAAACCAAACCTTTCCTCCAAATATCCATAAATAGAAACTAAATTGAGCCTATAATAAAGAGGCAAAAGCACTTTGGCGATGGTGAAATACCCCAAGGTATAGCCTAGCACTACCTGAAAATAATGGAACTGGGTATTGCCAATTTCTCCGGGTACAGAAATAAAGGTTACCCCTGATAGAGATGCCCCAATCATTCCAAACGCTACTAAAAACCAAGGCGATTGCCTGTCTCCAGTAAAAAAAGTATCTGCTGAAATTTTCCTGGAAGTAAACCAAGAAATCATAAACAACAGGGCGAAATAAGAGGTTATGACGATTAAAACTAGCTTTGAATCCATAGCAACTTGAAAAGACAATTCGCTAAATTGTCTATAATAATTAAATTTGCAAAATGAATCATCATACACAACCTTATCCTAAGTTTGAAGAGGTCGAAGTATTGTTGGAAGAGTTGATTGATACCGAAGAAAGCGAATTAGTGGTTTTCAATGATGACATCAATACCTTTGATCATGTGACCAAAATATTGATAAAAGTGTGTCAACACACTCCTGAACAAGCAGAACAATGTACTCTGATCATTCATTACAAAGGCAAATGTACCGTCAAGAAAGGGCGTAGGGCAAAGTTAAAGCCTATGTGCGAGGCTATTCTGGATGCAGGCATACAAGCTGCAATTATCTAAACACCCAAACTGTGAATTTCCCCTCAAAACTTATAGAAAATGCGGTCAATGAAATCAGTAGACTGCCAGGAATAGGCAAAAAAACTGCATTGAGGCTGGCGCTACATTTGTTGAAGCAAAAAGAATCGGTCACCGAGGAATTGACTCTTGCCTTAAATGCTTTAAGAAAAGATGTAAACTATTGTCAATCCTGCCACAATATTTCAGACGCGAAAATCTGTAGTATCTGCGCCAGTGGAAGGCGAGACAAGTCCATTATCTGTGTTGTGGAAGATATTCCAGATGTCCTGGCCATTGAAAATACCGCTCAATACAATGGACTTTACCATGTCCTTGGAGGTGTAATTTCCCCCATTCAGGGTATTGGCCCAGATGATCTTAAAATAGAATCACTTTTACATAGAATCATGTCCGCTAGCGAATCAGAAAAAGTTGAAGAGGTGATTCTTGCGCTACCCGCAACTATGGAGGGCGACACCACATCATTCTTCATCACTAGACGGCTTAAAGAGTATGGTGTTAAAGTAAGTACTATTGCTAGAGGAATCCCAATTGGCGGAGAACTTGAATATACAGATGAAATCACCTTAGGGAGAAGTATCCTGACGAGGGTAAATTATTCTGCTGATTGATAAATTTCCTTTGCGCAATTAAAATCCATTTCTATATTTGCAGTCCCTAAGGGGGATTAGCTCGGTTGGCTAAAGCGTCCCGACAGCTGTCGGGAAGGTCATCGGTTCGAATCCAAACAAATAAAAAAGAATTAAAGGGGGGATTAGCTCAGTTGGCTAGAGCGCTACACTGGCAGTGTAGAGGTCATCGGTTCGAATCCGTTATCCTCCACTAAAGCTTGCGGATATCGCAGGCTTTTTTTTTATTTTTAAACATGTATGTAGTTTACATCCTCTATTCTTCAAAAACAGACAAATATTACGTAGGATCCACTGACAACCTTCACGACAGGATAAAACACCACAATTACGGAGCTACACCCTCAACAAAATCTGGGGCTCCAAACTGGATTTTGGTTTACTATGAAACCCTAACCGATAAATCTTCCGCTTTAAAAAGAGAACTGGAGATAAAACGCAAAAAATCAAGAAAATACATTGAGTGGCTTATCCAAAACCATAAATATTAAAACAGTTAGGTTCAAAGGGTTACTGCGTCCTACAGGCAGAAAAAATTTCTTCTCTAAATCTTTTATCATTCTTCAGAATATCATAAAACTCCGTGATATACTTTTTCATTTCCGTGATCTCCCTTGGATTAATTTCTTTAGAGCTACTTTCAAACGAGGCCCACACCTCAGTTTCTTTCTCAAGATAATGAGCCCTCACAAATTCAAAAAGTGCCTCATCCCTGCAAAAACCCCTGTAGAGTCTTGTTCTAACTGATGTGATCGGTAAAAATTCAGGCGTCTCTGAATAGGGTGCATTGACGAATCCGGACATATCAAAATCATAAATGAGCGGAATATATGAATTGTCCATCAACTTCATTACTGTAACATTATGCTGCGCATTTGAAGACCAATCCACATTACCGATAAAAAACTGGTAAAAATCGTGAATTACTGAAACCGTATCCTTCATTCGCAATGGATGCAAATTAAGGTCCTTTACAAGGTTCCCATTAAAACGCTGTGCTATCAGTTCATCGTCTTCAATCAATATCGCTTTTAGATCATAACTTTTCTGTTGCTTATTCCCTTCATCTGTCAGACTTAGATTGACCAGTTTCGTATTGAAATGATATTCACTGATAGGCTCGAACAACTTATAGGTAATGTATTCTTTGATCAAATAGTCATTAGCGTCTTTGGCATTTTGGCATGGCAACACCATTTTCAATGTCTTATTACCTTGAAAAGGAGTATTTTTAGCCTCTTTTGACTTCATTTTAATCTTAATAGGGGTAAAATAACATTTATCACGCCTAAAATTTCCTCTTGCCCTCAATGAAATATGAAGAGAATCCCAAGTATCTCCTCCCTGTCTATACAATAAAATATTGGGATTATATCCCCCCTCTCCTTTTCTTGATTTTGTCTCCTTGAAGGAAAATTTTAACTTGAGATCTAAAGGTTCCTCCTCTGAAAATATTGGAGGAATTCCTCCATTTTGGGCGCTGGCAGTGGGAAAAGCCGAAAATTGGATAATCAAGACAAATATGATTGATGCCCGCCAAAAGTTTAAGGGATAACGCCTTGAACTTGATTTAAAAAAATATCTCTTTTCTGTATGTTGCATAATATGAAATTTTTGGGCCGTTATAAGTTAAGAAGAAATAAAAATTTAACCAACTGAATATTTGATAGTTAAATAAACATTTTCCTAAAATTCAGCTATGGAATAAATCAAAAATGTCATGACCGCGATGGCAAGTCCAATGATAAAGACATTATAGGCGTAACCCAATAAGTTATACTTATTTTTCAACACTTTCCCCTGATAGAAAAGCGTGATGGCCATATGATTGTTGATCTCCTTTTTTGAGGGCAAAATCCTATCCATCTCCACCAAATAGTCGTCCAAGGAATAGTTTGAGCTTTCCCCAAAAAACAGCAAACTGTTTTTCCCATTATTTTGCACAGGCTTTTTATCATCCAAAATCTTAGGTTTAGCTGCCTGTACCGCCAAAACTGCAGAAGTAAAGCAGGTAATCAAGATCAGGATTATCGGAAAAATCATTTTTGTCCCATAAAGGTCTAAATTGTCTGATATGGAACCATAACCGGTAATGGCAATAATGGACGAAATAACAAGGGCATTGATACTGATCACCATGTTGGCTTTATTGTCAGCAATCTGTAAGAGATTACAATTATTCTTAAAAGCTACTCTAAAAAATGTCTGACGTTCTCTTTCAGACTTTTCTTTTTTAACAGGTATTTCTTCTTGCATAAATGATTGTTTTTAAAGCCATAATTTACAAAATAAATTTTCTTGACAATCTTTTTCAAAACAATTGATTATTCACACATATACTCAACTTACTCTTCTCACACAACGGAAACTTACATCCTTCTGATTTTTCTTTGGTAAAGAAAGCACTCTTGCCATCGCTCTTGATAGAAAAAACTGTACTCTTAAAAAAATTCTGAACTTTATAAAAAAACTATGGTGCTAACCAAGAACCGTCCCAATCCCCATCATTAAATGTAAACTTGGCCCTCAAATGCTCCAATCCATCAAGTTGCAGAACTTCTAATACCAAGGGCTTTACCTGTATTACAGAAAAATAATCCGGTTTCTCCAATTGATCGGACCAGCTAAAGGCATCCTCCGGTTGGTCAATGACTGTACCTGGAGCCAAACAGCTATGATATGCCTTTTGCGCCAAACCGTGAACACGGCTCCAATGCTTCTGTACCACATCATTTTTATGGTGAAGCACAACAGTACCATTGACACGAACTTGCACCCTTTTTTGTGATGAGTAAAAAAGTAGAGACACCCTAGGATCAAGTTCAATGCTTTTTACTTTTTCGGTTCTTTGATCGGTATAAATAAAAAAATTCAATTGCTCATCAATCATCCTGAGCACAACATACCGTGACTCCGGTCCTACATCACTCAATGTTCCCAATACTACAAATCTAAAGGGATGTTTATTGTCCAATGCTCCGCGATACAGTTCATGTTTAACAGTTGAAAAGACTTCTTTCAGATCAATCCATTTGTTGATAAGCATAATCGAAAACAAAAGTTAGTGCAGAATTTTTGACGTTAATATGATAACCGCACAGGATACCAAAAGTTTGGTCTCCTCTCAAAGAAAGCCATTCTGATTTCTTCCAACTGATCAAGGTAATCTACATAAAAAAAGGGGCTGTCCGAAAAGGGCAGCCTTTTTTATGCTGCAATTTTTTGATTTTGAAAATCTAAAGTCATGATTGGGGATTTTTGATTAGATTTTTTCCTTGACACGTATAATACTGGTCGAC